>JBECKQ010000271.1:0-4512 GCA_040235375.1 Phycisphaerae bacterium
TGTACCGGCTGCCCCGGTACTTCTGCTGGAACAGACGCTGAACCTCGCGGGCATCCTGCTCGGCGATGCCGAGTTCCACCCGAATCCGCTTGTGCAAATACTCCGCCAGCGCCTCGGTCGACTCGACACCCAGGCCGTGCAGGTACAGGTAATCGCGGTAGCGGTTGCCCTGGAACCACTCGCGGGCGACCTCGCTCACCTTGCGGCCCATGGTGACGACGAAGAACGCCACCACGTCCATCTCGCCGCTGTCGGCCGGACGGAGGAAGTCGCTCAGGCACCAGTACGGCTCCTTGCGCTGGCGCGGGAAGTCGAAGCGGACGAGCTCGCGCCGCTGGTCGCGATGGTCGAACACGATCAGGGTGTCGCCGTCGGCGATGCACGGCCAGTAGCCGTAGACGGCCTGCGGCTGGAGGATCTCCTCCTTCTCACACTGCGCAACGAGTTGGCGATAGATCGGGCGGACCTCGTCCTGAATGAACCGCTCGTACTGCGGGCCGGACATGGCGCCCTTGCGGTACTGCCACTGAATGTTGAAGAGCATCTTCTCGTTCAAGAACGCCAGGGCGTTACGCACCGGAACGTGCTCGACGACCTTCGGACCCCAGAACGGCGGCTGCGGGATGGGCACGTCGCGGGCGATCGTCGACCGCGCCGGCGTCGGCAGGGAAACCTCGATTGCCGGCGGCGCCGTCGGCGCGGCTTCGCCCGCCGCGACCGCCGCAGGCGCTTCGACCGCGCCGGCCGCGATACGATCCATCAGGTGCAACCCGTCGAAGGCGTCCTTCGCGTAAGCCAGCGGCCCTTTGTACTGCGGCCGAAGGTCCTGCTCGACGTACCGCCGCGTCAGCGCCGCGCCGCCGAGGATGACCGGCGGGTTGAGCCCGCGCTCGTTGAGCACTTGCAGGTTCTCGCGCATCACCACGGTGGACTTCACCAGCAGGCCACTCATGCCGATCGCATTCGCCTTGTTCTGCTGCCACGCGTCGATGATGGCGTTGATCGGCTGCTTGATGCCGAGGTTGTAGACGGTGTAGCCGTTGTTGGTGAGGATGATGTCGACCAGGTTCTTGCCGATGTCGTGCACGTCGCCGCGAACCGTGGCCAGCACGATCTTGCCCTTGCTCTGGCCCTCCACGCGATCCATGAACGGCTCGAGAAAGCCGACGGCCGCCTTCATCGTCTCCGCCGACTGGAGCACGAAGGGAAGCTGCATCTGGCCCGCGCCGAAGAGATCACCCACTGTCTTCATGCCGTCCAGCAGAATGTCGTTGATGATGTCCAGCGGCGTGTAGGTGGTCATCGCCTCGCTGAGATCGTCGTCGAGCCCGACACGATCGCCGTCGATGATGCGGCGTTTCAGGCGCTCCTCGATGGTCGTGGGCTTGGCGGCTTCCTCTTTCGTGACCGCCGACTCATCTTCGAACAGCGACATCAGCGTGGTGAGTGGGTCGTAGCCTTCGCGGCGGCGATCGAAGACGAGGTCTTCAGCAGCCTCGCGCTGCTTGTCTTCGATCTTGAACAGCGGAAGGATGCCGCTGGCGTGCACGATCGCCGCGTCCAGTCCGGCCTCCACCGCGTAGTGCAGAAACACGCTGTTGAGCACGCGCCGCGCCGGCGGTTTGAGGCCAAAGCTGACGTTGCTCACGCCGAGAATCGCGTGCACGCCGGGCAGTTCCGTTTTGATCCGGCGAATGGCTTCGAGCGTCTCGATACCGTGCCGCCGATCCTCCTCGTTGCCGGTGCAGAGCGTGAACGTCAGCGCGTCGAAGATCAGGTCCTGCGGGCGCAGGCCGTGCCGGCCGACCGCCAGGTCGTGAATCCGCCGGGCGACGGTGAGCTTGCGGTCGGCCGTCTTGGCCATCCCCTCTTCGTCGATGGTCAGGGCGACGACGGCGGCGCCGTGCCGCCGGGCCAGGCGGCAGAGCCGGTCCAGCTTCTCCTCGCCGTCCTCGAGATTGATCGAATTGATGATGCACTTTCCGCCGGCGAGCTTGAGCGCTTCCTCGACGACGGGCAGTTCCGTGCTGTCGATCATGAGCGGGGCGGTGATGTCCACGACGAAGCGCTTCAGCAACGCTTTCATGTCCGCCACTTCGTCGCGGCCGACGTAGGCCGTGCACACGTCGAGCACGTGGCTGCCCTGTTTGACCTGCTCGCGGCCCATGCGGACCATGCCGTCGATGTCGCCGGCGGCGAGCAGCTCGCGGAATTTCTTCGACCCGTTCGCGTTGGTGCGCTCGCCGACGGACAGGAACGCGGTGTCCTGGTGGAGCGTGACCGGCTGGTAGATGCTGGCGCACGATGGCTCGAGCTTGGCGGTGCGTTGCTTCGGCGCCCGCTCGCCGATCGCTTCGACGACGGCTTTCAGATGTTCGGGGGTGGTGCCGCAGCAGCCGCCCACCATGCTCACCCCGTCCGCCTCGACGAATTCGAGCAGCCAGCGGGCCATCTCCTCCGGCGTCAGCGGGTATCGCGGCTGGCCGTCAACGAGTTCGGGCAGTCCGGCGTTGGGTTGAATGAGAATCGGCCGGGTGCACGACCGGCTGAGCAGGCGCACGTGCTCGCTCATCTCCTGCGGGCCGGTGGCGCAGTTCATGCCGATGACCTGCACCTGCGGGTAGGCATCGAGAATGGTGAGCGCCGCCGCCGTCTCCGTGCCGACGAGCATCGTCCCGACCGTCTCGACCGTGAACGTGCAAAGAATCGGCACCTCGACTTCGCGCTCCTGCATCGCGTCGAGGCACGCGACGATGGCGCACTTGGCTTGCAGGATGTCCTGGCAGGTTTCCACGAGCAGGGCGTCCACGCCGCCGGCCAGAAGTCCCCGGGCCTGCTCCGTATAGCTGTCGAGCAACGTGTCCCAGTCGGTCTGCCCGAGCGACGGCAGCTTCGTACCCGGGCCGATCGACCCGACGACGAACCGCGGCTTGCGATCGGTGCTGAACCGCTCGCACGCCGACCGGGCGATCTCGACAGCGGTGTGATTGATCTCGGAAGTCTTTTCGGCCATGCCGAACTCGCCGAGGACGATCTTGTTCGCTCCGAACGTGTCGGTCAGCACGGCGTCGCAGCCGACGTTCAGGAACGACTCGTGGATGTCGCGGATGACGTCCGGCCGGGTGAGGACGAGGATCTCGCTGCAGTTCTCCAGATCGTTGAAGTCCGCCAGCGAAAGGTCGCGGGCGTGGATGCTGGTGCCCATCGCCCCGTCAAAGACGAGGATGCGTTGTTTCGCAGTGTCGAGGAGTTTTGATTTCATGTGTTCAATCGGCCGCTGCACGGTCGGCCGGCATTCGCGTTGATGTTGTCCACAAAAAGTCTGCTTCGCAGCCCGGTCGCAGGTTGGCCGGAATGCTGTACTATGGTGCGGATGCGGCCGTTCCGCAACGTGGCGACACTGTAAGGCGTGGTCGCGGTGCCGTGACAGTTTAGGCGGCGATGGGCGTCGTGTTCAGAACCCCCCACGCAAGTGGGGGGCATTCTTCGTACAACGCCAACGGCTCCGGACTTGTGTCGGGGGTTCTAATGGCCGTCGCCGATTCTGTCACGCACCCCGTGTCGCCGTGCCGTCATGAGCGTCTGAATTCGGCGGTGCGCTGCAAGGTCGGGATGTCCCGGATGCCTGGTGTGAACAAGCAAGTCGAAACGCCGGCAGGTGAAGGGCGCAGGTCACTGGGCCAGCGGATCTTCCTGCTTGTGGGGTCTATCGGACCGCTTGGCTGGGCGCCGGCCTCGGGGACCGTCGCTGTCGCGGTGGCGGGCGTCCCCCTTACCTGGCTGATGAGCACGTATCTGTCGCCGGTCGCGTATGCGATCGTGACGGCGGCTTTCATCGTCGCCGCCGTCTTCATGCACAGCCATGGCGACCGCATCCTGGGCGAGTCGGACAGCCGGCGGCTGGTCTGGGACGAGCTCGGCGGCTACTTCGTCGCGATGTTTCTGGTGCCGTGGAGCTGGAAGCTCGCCGCCGTTGCGTTCTTCGTCGAGCGGGCGCTGGACATCCTGAAGGTGCCGCCGGCGAACGTGATTGATCGGCGAATGCACAGCGGCCTGGGCGTCGTGCTCGACGACGTGGTCGCGGGGGCATACACCTGCATGCTGATGCACCTGCTCCTCTGGTACGGCCCGGCGTGGGTCAGGTGATGGCCGACGACCGCGATTCCGAGTCGGACTACTCGCCTGGTCGGCTCGCCGGCGTCTTCGGAAACTCGATCGGCCGGCTTGCTGGCTTCTTGGGGAAATACCCCATTGCTTCGAGCGCCGACAGTGTGTCGGCATCGAGCTGCGGCTCAGGATCGCCTGTGCCCGGTGCGAACGGTCTCGCGCTTGCCTGCCAGCGCTTGATGTATTCCGCCAGCCTGGCTGCTAGGTCCGGCGCCTCTGAAATCAGGTTCCGCGTCTCGCCGGGATCGGCAACGATGTCATAGAGTTCCCGCGTGCCGTCCGCCGAGACCATGAGCTTGTAGCGGCTGTCCGACGCGGCGATCTGCGGCTGATCGCGGTGCCCAC
>JBECKQ010000287.1:0-4307 GCA_040235375.1 Phycisphaerae bacterium
CTGCGACGGGCGTAGCGTGCGGAGTACAGGCCGACAAGCACAATGGCGGCGGTGTAGCCGATGAACGACGTGAGAAAGATGGCGTAGTTAACGTGTGCCAGCATGCGTACGTTCTGTCGATTCTGCCTCAGCGGGCGATCGAACGTCAGTGAGCCGCCGCTGCGGTATCCTTGTCGCGCCGTGATTCCGCCACTTCGATGGGTGCGACGCCATCGGGATCGAGTTTAACTGCCTTCGCGGGCGAGGTCAGGCAGAAGTGCGCGTGCGTTTCGCGGTCCTTTGGCGTGACGTGCTTGCGGGTTTTCTGACCGTCCTCGGTTTCGATTTCGATGACCACCTCTGCCTCGTAGGGATCCTGCTCCTGCACCTGCCGCAGGGCGACATCGACGAGGTGCTCGTTGTTGTCGCACCGATCGAGCGCAGGCGAACACAGGCCGTCGGCCGCCTTGCCGTCATCGGACTGCTCACGATTCGAGCAGTCGGCCCAATGCATTTCGATTTCCGGCACGCCCGCGCGGAAAAACCAGTCGTCGAAGAACTTCGCGAGATCCTGCCCGCTGGCGCGCTCGAACGCGCGGCGGAATCCGTCGTACGCTTCGTCGCGGTCGTGGATGGATGTGAACGCCTGCCGCCAGCCCTCGAAGAAGACACCATCGCCGAGGCGCTCGCGGAGCATGTGCAGCACGATCGGCGGCTTGGTGAACGCCACCGTGCGGTAGCAAGGCGATTCATAGAGCTTCGGCGCGGCGAGGGGCACGTCACCGAACAGCTTGAGGCCGTACTCGTACGTCGCCGCACAGAAATGCATGCCGGCGACGTACTCGCCCTGATTTTCCGCCTGCCCGATGTAGAGCAGGTTTGTGAACGTGGATATGCCTTCGGCCAACTCGTTCGGCAGCGGCGTTGCGTAGGCGTTCCACTGGTGGCAGAGTTCGTCAACGACGACGAGTGCGCCGAGCACTTCCGGATCGTTCAGCGCGTCGCCGCGGAGATGCACGTTCGCGATGTCGCCGTAGAATCCGTCGGAAATGAGGATCAGGCCGGGAAGGGAAACGCCGGTCTCCTTTCGCTCGGGCCGGACGTGACAGAACGACACACGCTTCCACGGCAACGGTCCCATCAAGTGCTCGAAAAGCGTGCCGGCGCGGACGGCGATGTCCAGGCGCTGCTTGGCGCGAGCCTCGGCCTCTTCGGGATAATAGAAGACGATCTGGAGCCCAGCGGGCGTCGTGGCGGACATCTGCTTGTACGGAGCGGCGGCGAAACCCAAGGGCAGAAGCCGCGGGCGGCGGTCTGCCATCTTGTAGGTGTAGACCGATCGACCATCGTGCGTTTGCACACCCTCGGAGTCGCCGCCGCTGACCGCCACCATGCCTTCGGGCACGTCAAGCGCCAGCGTGACGGCTGCGTCGTTGCGGGCATCGATGGGGTAGTACGCGACGTGGCTGGAGAAGGTCGATTCCGGACGGACCTGCCCGAGCATCTCTATTTCCACAACGAGTTTCTGCGAGACGGGAAAGAAGTAGTCGTCGCTGTGGGCGGCGTAGTCGAGCATGACAGTGTCGTTCTTCTTCACGGCGGTAGGCAACGTGATACGCACCGTCTGCTCGTCTTCCCGCTGCCACGTGCACGGCTGACCGCCGGCGGCGATGCTGTCGATTTCGAGGCCGCCGATGTAGACCGCGATATCGTGAAGGTCTTCGGCGAGCGATTCGACCTCGAAGTGGTCCGTGCAGGCGAAGCGGTGGTCGGCCGGATCTATGGTCGCGTGTACGCTATGCGCGCGGATGGCAAACTGGGGCACGTCCGGCTCGACCGCTTTGCGTGCGGCGCGGACTTCGTCGGGCGTCGATGGGTCGATCGTGACCGCGGGGGCGGTGGTGGTCTGGCCGGTGAAACGGAGCGAGGCGAAGATGCACTCGAGCGGTGCGCGGGAGGCGGCGTTCTGCCAGGCGGTCTCGGCGGCGGCGACTTGGATGATGAGGAGATTGTCGCCTTGCGTGAGGCCGTACTCGATGGTTCGAACACCGCGCATCGTGTAGTCGATACGGTCGGCCTGCTGGCCGGCGATGGTGGCCTTGGCTACCGGGATGTCCGCCTGCACCAGCGGCTTAAGTTGGGCGGCGCGTGTCGCGAGGCCATCGGGCATCACGACGCTGGGCAATCGCAGAAGCGTGAAGCGCGGCACCGGCGGTGTCGCCGGCGAATACACGTGAATGATGGCGCCGCCCTGGCTGCGGTCCTGAAGCCTCCAGTCAGCGTCCGGCAGTGTGACGGTCACGCCGCAGTCATCGTCGGTGAGTTCGTAGGGGATGTCCTGACTTCCACTGCCCGAGTCGGGGGCCGGCTCGTCCGCGGCACGTGGCTGAGCCATTGCGGTCGGGGCCTCGCCGGCTGGGGGCGCGCTGACTGGCCCGGGAGCGTCGCCCCCGGCTTGCTGAATGGCGGGCGGTTTTTCGTCGCCCTCGACACGCTGGCCGGCAGCCGCGCCTCCACCGCCACCGATCACAGGAGCAACGAACGCGAGCACCGTTACAATGACACTGCCAAGCGTGGTTCGCACGGTTCCGGCTCCCCGGTAGTGATCATCATTGGCCATCAGTCGGCCTGTTCCCGACTACTGATTTCGCATTCTGCCGCGCTGAGGGCGATTGGCCAAGTCGTGCGTGGCGTTGGCGAGAATGGGCTTGGTGGTCGTGACGGAGAGCCTTGATGCAGGCCGAGTGCCAGTCGGCGCAACGCCTGCGCGGCGAAACCGGGCAGCTTAAATTGCATGAAGCCGTGTGCCCGTCTCCCTGGCTCCGCCTAGCGGGCATTCGATGCGTCCAGCAGGCGGGGGCGCGGCGGGCCGGGTGCGCGCAACCGGGATAGGCGAGTTCCGGTTCGACGGGCGTGGTTCGGGCGGGTCGAGTTTCGTGGCGTGGGTCTGGCGGCCCGGGGCCGGGTGGAGGGGTTTCTCCGGCCGCGTCCGGCGAACGGGTTTCTGCGGACCGCGCCCCGCGGAGGGATTCTGCGGGCGGGTTGCACGTTGCCCATGGTGTAGACGTGCCGTTCGCTGGTGAGGTCGAAGGGCGCCGGCCGCTCACTGCGCCGGCGCGACCATCGGATTCGCTAGGCAGGCGCAAGGATGCGGGTTACGGCTTGACAATAGGGGGAACGGCCTCTAGCCTTGCGAGGAAAGACTGCGGGGTAGAGCAGTTGGCAGCTCGTCGGGCTCATAACCCGGAGGTCGCAGGTTCGAGTCCTGCCCCCGCTAAGTGGCTGTGCTAAAGGGACTTGCGGTAATTCGCGAGTCCCTTTTTTGTTGGCAAAATCCGCGTGCGGTACCCTGTTTCGTACCCTGCCGGCACGCAAGGGACTCGCTGGAACCGTTCACCAGCAAAGAGGAGGTCCCTTGCGATGGCATGCCTGAAAAAGCGCGGCGACGCGTATCAGATCCAGTTCTACGTCGGCGGCAAGCAGAAGCGAATCGGTCTCGGCAAAATCCCGTTGCAGATCGCGAAGGAGAAGCTCCGCCAGTTCGAGTCCGCCCAAGTTCGCGGCGATGAACTGCCCTTCCCCACGCGGACGCCCATCGCCGACGTTGTCGGCGCGTACGTCGATCACATCCGGCACGTCAAGACGCCGAAAAGCGCTCAGACGGACATCTACTACCTGCGCGAGGCGTTCGGGCCGATCTGCCCGGCCCTCGAGATCACCAGCCGGAAGGTATCGCAAGCGGCGAAGAAACGGCCGGCAAAGGCCACGAAAGGCCCCAAACGCAAGCTGCCGAACATCGAGGCGAACTGCTTCGAGGAGATCACCACGGCGGCCGTCGCGAGCTTCATCCGGACGCACACGACCACCCGCGGACTCGCGCCGAAGACCGCGAACCGCTACCGCGAAATCATCGTCCGCCTGTTCAACTGGGCGATGACACAGCACGGCGTCAAGATGCCCGGCGGCCGGAACCCCGCCGCGGCCGTCGAGCGCTACAAGGAGCCGGCGCCGGAGATTCGTTATCTGACGCTCGAGCAGATCGACGAGCAGCTCGAGGCGCTGGCCGACAAGCCCCAGCTTCAGACCATGGTCGCCGTCCTGATCTACGCCGGCCTGCGCCGTGCCGAGCTCCTCTGGCTCACGCTGGAGGACGTAAGCCTGCCCGCCGGCGCCCCCGGCCTCATCCAGGTGCGGGCGAAGACGGTCCGCGGCGAGTCCTGGCAGCCCAAGACGAAGCGAAATCGAGCGGTCCCGATCAGCACCGACCTGCGTCGCTACCTCGACGCCTATGCCCCCCGGCCCTCCCACGGCGACTGGTTGTTTCCCAG
>JBECKQ010000353.1:0-8329 GCA_040235375.1 Phycisphaerae bacterium
CGAGCGGGCCTGGTGCTGTCGAAAACGGGGGTGCGGAAAAGCGGACGTTGGAGGGGCAGGGTGCTTGGAAGGCTGGAGGCCGGAGGCCGGTGGCGGGATGGCGCGGAGGACGGCAACCCGACTTCGTCTCTGGCTGCGCCGTGACGGGAGAGACCGGGCGGGTGGATGAGGCGATGGAGCCGGGAGGGCGCGAAGCCTGGACGGCGACGGTGACAGGCCGCAGGTGGCCGGGCGGTGCTGGAGGCGGGGTCGTCGGCGGGGGGCGTGGGATGGCAGTTGTGCATGGCATGTCCTCCTGCGGGCGCGGCTTGGCCGTCCGGGCGTGGGCGCAGTGATGCCCTTGCTCACCCGTATAACGCGCACGGCGTGTCGGAGAATCCTTGAGGGGAGCGAAGGGGTCAGGCACGTTTTCGTGAGATGCCGCCGCTGGGCCTTGTCCCACAACGAGCGACAACGAGACGCTGCCGGGCATCGCATCGTGGCAGAAACGAGCCAGACCCCAGGAGGGCGACGCGAATCCGCCGGCAGTGACCATTCCGGGCGATCACTGGCGCGCCGGTGCCGACGTCGACCTGGGCTTGCTCGCTCGGAGGCGTTTCGATGCGCCGGAAGGGCAACGGGCGGATTCGTCGGACGCGGACGGCGAAGGGCGGCACGCTGTGACACCGGGCTTCGAAGGCGTGCTCGGCGATAAGGTTCTGACGGCGAGATGGGCAACTAATGTAGGTGACTGTCCCTCCGCAGCCTTCGCAGCCTTAGGACGCGCTCGAAGGCCTCGAAATCGGCGTCCTTGCGGAAGAGCGTGATACGGCGGTTGCCGCGATTCAGTACGTGGTCGACCAGGCCGGTCTCAGTCGCTCGAGCGGCAATGTCAAGTCTGACGGCGGATCTCGTCTCCTTGGGCGGGTGATCCCACTATTGCGTTCATGATACTGGACAGAAATAGTGATAACGGCTATTATTCTGCACAGAAAGCTGTTTCGTTGCTCGGGCAAAGCCGGCGAGGCTTGGGGAAGAACATAAAGCATGGAATAATGTACGTTAACATGCATAAGGGGTGCTATGGTGAGCATAAAGACAAACAGGGCAACGAGGTTAACAGGATTGCCATTGCCGGTTGCGCGGGCTCTCCGGAAACTCGGAAGGGACATCCGCGACGCCCGCCTGCGACGACGGATTCCAACGGCCATCATGGCCGAGCGAGCATCGATAAGCCGCACCACCTTGAGCAAGGTGGAAAAAGGCGACGCGGGCGTCTCTCTCGGAAACTACGCCACCGTCCTCTTCGTGTTGGGGCTCACCGATCGGTTGGCCGCCCTTGCGGACGTGACCACGGACTCCCGTGGTCTTGAACTGGAGGAAGAAAACCTGCCCCAGCGCATTCGTCAGCGGACGAAAGGCAGGAAGCACCCATCGAACAGGGAACGCGAAAAGTGACGGAAACGGAGGCCTTAGTCTACGTCGATTTGGATAACGAGCCGGTGCTCGTCGGCCGCCTGTGGGCGCACCGACGAAGAGACCACGATAGCGCCAGCTTCGAATATGACGAGGCATGGCTTCGTCACCCGGAGCGATTCGCCCTGGAGCCGGCCCTGGTCCTTGGGCCTGGTTCGTTTCACACGGTCGCGGGCAAGGCAATCTTCGGTGCCTTCGGCGATTCCGCGCCGGACCGATGGGGGCGAGTGTTGATGCAGCGGGCCGAACGGCGGCGCGCGGATAGGGCCGGTGAGCCCGTCCGAACGCTCTGCGAGATCGACTATCTCCTTCGGGTGAACGATGAGGCCCGACAGGGGGCGTTGCGATTTTCGCACGCTCCGGATGGTCCGTTCCTCGCCGGGGAGGACATGACTCCAATCCCGCCGCTGGTCGGGTTGCCCCGGTTGTTGTCCGCAGCCGAACGTGTGGGTGCAGACACTGACACCGACGAGGATCTGCGCTTATTGCTTGCTCCCGGGTCGTCTCTGGGCGGCGCCCGGCCGAAAGCATCTGTTCGAGACCGGAGCGGGCAACTGGCAATTGCGAAATTCCCTCGCAGAGACGATGAGATCGATGTGGTGCGATGGGAGGCGGTTGCCTTGAGCCTTGCGGCGAAGGCGGGCATCCGGGTACCGAGCTGGCGGATTGAAGCCATAGGGCGCAGGCGCGTCCTGCTGCTGCACCGCTTCGATCGCGCCGACGATCGACGGATACCTTACTTGTCTGCGATGAGCATGCTGGGGGCGAACGATCTCGAAACGCACAGCTATCTCGAACTGGTGGATGCACTTCGGCAATACGGGGCCGCGCCCGAGAAGGATATGGCTGAGCTCTGGCGCCGCATGGTCTTCAACATTCTGGTCTCCAACACCGACGACCATCTCCGCAATCACGCGTTTCTGTATGAGGGGCCGAATGGATGGCGCCTGTCTCCCGCGTACGACCTCAATCCGACGCCGGTCGACATCAAGCCGCGTGTGCTGACATTGGCAATTGACGAAGAGAGCCGAACAGCATCGTTCGAGCTTGCTTTGAGCGTCGCGGCGTATTTTGAACTCGATGAGCCGCAAGCTCGAGCCATCGCCCGGGACGTCGGAAGGATCGTTTCCTATTGGCGGGAGGAGGCCGGGAAACTCGGCCTTGCGGAACGGCACATCGATCGGATGGCGTCGGCCTTCGAGCACGACGATCTGCGTGCAGTTCTATAGGCAACAGGAACGCACCGGACCAGGGGAAGAAAAGGGCCAGGTAGCCCAGGGCGGTTGGTCGCCCCGGGCTACCCGAACCTTCTCCAATTGCGCAAACGAAGTAACCGAGACAATCGAAATTCGGCGCCCTCTGCGCCTTCGATTGCCACTGCCAGCCAACGCCCCCCAGTCCCGCGGACGATTCACCGGCGGGTACACCGGTACGAACGGCTTCTTGCCGTCCGCCGGGCGGAAGACCCCAGCATGGTCATTCCTCGACCCGACTGACGAGGCGGGCCCGCACGGCGTTTGCCTTCGGGTAGCGGCAGACGATGCATCCATGGCTCCTTGCGCGGACTCGCGGTGGACCCGGTGAGGAATGCGGGCCAATTGGCCCTTTCGCAGATCTGCATCTTCACACTTGCTCACTGCGGCAGCCGCCTACAGCAACGCAGGTCCTTCTTGTCTGACGCGGGGAGCTCATGCGCACGCTGAATCAGTTGCCCCCGACTGCTTGTTGGAGGGCGGCGAAGTCGGCGAGGTCGACGTCGAAGTCGCCATCGAGGTCGGCGTAAGCGCAACCGGGGGGATCGGCGGCGCCGGGGCCGGTCAGGCAATCGGCGAAAACGGCGAAGTCGGCGACGTTGACGGCGCTGTCGCCGTTGAGGTCGCCGGAGATCTCGTCGGGGCAAAGGTCGAGACGAGTCAGAAACGCGCCGCGGCCGTGCGTATAGGCGACGAGCGTTCGGTCATCCTTGAAGTCGAGCGATTCGACAATGGTATGGGCGAGCCCGTCATTGCTCGGACTCCAGTCGGCGCCACCGTCGTCGCTGGCGAAGACGCCCAGTTCCGTGCCAACAAACAGCTGCTGCGTGTTGCACGAACGGACGGCGATCCAATGGCAGGGGATGTCCGGGAGGCTGTTGGCGCCACTGCCGTCGATCGGGCTCCACTGGCTGCTGCCGGCCGGCTTGCGCAGCACGTGGTCCACGCCGTAAGTCGAGCAGGTGCAATAGGCGATGTCCGGAGTGATCGGATCGACGGCGATGCTGCTCACCCAACCGCTCGAGAAGCCCAGTGAGTACGTCTGCCAGGTGGGTGACGGCGCGAGGGCGTTCGTCGATCGGACGATGTAGCCGTTGTCATAGCCGAGATAGACAACGTTGCTGTTCGAGGGGGCGATGGCAATGGCTGATATCGTGCCGGGTTGAGGGAAGTCCGGACCGGCCAGCTCCCAGAGCACGGCGCCGTTCGTGGTTCGCCAGGGGCGTGAGCCGCCGGACCAAAGGACGTCGGGATCGGATTGATCCATGGCGAAGGGAGTGATGAAAAGGCCGTCGGTGTCGGTGATACCGTCGTTGGCCGGGGCAAAGGTTGCTCCGCCGTCGTGGGAGACGCGAATCGAAGGAAAGGCCTGTGTTTCGACGTAGAGTCGCTGGCTGTTGGTGGGGTCGATGGCCACATACCCGCCGTCGCCGCCGTAAATGAGTCTCCAGCTTTCGGGCGTGGCCGGCGACCAGACCTGCGGAGTGCCGTTGTCCTGGGCGCCGCCGGCAAACATGTTCGCATCGCGGGCGCAGTCGCCGTGATAGAACTGGGTCACGGCGTAACCGTTGTTCATGCTTTCCCAGGCAATCTGGGGCGGCGGACCGGGATTCGCCGCGATGGGGCACTCTTCGTCAGTCGTGGCGGCGCGGGCGTTGGCCGTTCGATACAGGCCGCCGTCGTTGCCCACGTACATGATTTGATTCGTCGAGCCGTTGTAGTCGGGGTGGAAGACAATGGCGTGCTGATCGACGTGCATGTGACTCGGCGGCGGGTTTTCCATCAGGTAGTAAAACCAGTATTCGGCAAGGCCGAACGTTGCGCCGCCGTCGTCAGATCGATACAGGTCAATTCCGCCGACCCAGACCACGTCCGGATCGACCGGGTCGACGGCGATGATGTTGTCGTACCAGCCTTGCGAGTAGTTGGTCGGATGCACGAAACAACCGGTGGCGATGGAGACGTAACTCAGCAGCCACGGGCTGAATTCGTGATTGAAATCGAGCGGTGAAGTCCACGAGTCGCCGCCGTCGTCAGAGCGAAACACGCTATAGATCGTGCCCAGCGATGCGCTGCTGTTCTGTGCCATGAGTATGTAGATTCGGTCGTTGTCGCTGGGGGCGATGGCGAGGGTCATGCGGCCCTGCCGGTCGGGCGTGGTGTAGCGGAGCCACGTATCGCCGCCGTCGTCGCTGCGATAAAGGCCGTCCTTCGAGAAGCTGCCGAAAGCGGCGAAAAGTATGTCCGGATCGGTATCCGTCCGAACGGTCAGATCGGTGCAGCCGACGGCACATCCTTGGGAGGCCTGCGTACCGGCCGGACCGTCAAGCACCCACGGATTGCGCAGGACGACGGTCCACGACTGGCCGCCGTCGACGCTGCGCCACACGCCGGACATGGTGGCCGCGTAGATGCGGTCGGGGTCGTTGGGACTGATGACGATCTTGTTGACGTAGTAGAAAGCGCCGACCGGCACGTCGTCGACCGTTCCCGGCAGTTGGTGCCAGGTCATGCCGGCGTCGGAGGACTTGAAGATGCCCATGCCGCGGTGCCGGACCCAACTGCCGAAGAGCCCTTCGCCCGTGCCGGCGTAGAGAACGCTCGGGTTGGTGGGGTCGATGGCCAGCGAGCAGACGGCGAGGTTGGGCAGAAGATCGTCGGTGGCGTGCCAACTCGCCCCGCCATCGAGGCTCTTCCATATTCCGCCGGTGACTCCCGCGGCGTACATCGTGTCGGGATTGATCGGATCGATGACGATGGCACGGGTCCGGCCGCCGACGTTACCTGGTCCGATCGAGCGCCAGCCGATGATCCCGCCGGGGCCGGACTCAGCGCTGCGCACGGACACCTCGTTTGCTTCGCGAGACCTGATGCCGACCAACGCCTCGCCCAGTTTTTCCAGGGGAAGTTCGTTCTCGCCGGCAGGAAGCCGCTGCCTCATGAAGAATTCCTGCGCTTCCTGAGGCTGATCGAAGCGTTTCGGGCCTTTGCGCCGGAGCTTTTCCTGTTTCTGCTGGATCGCGACACGGATGACTTCGCGATCGGACGGCGAGGGAGCTGGTTGATCGCGGTGTCGTTGAGTGCTCGGCTGTTTGCTTTCGCCGGTCGCCGGCGCGGCGCGGCAGTTGCCCAGAAGCGGAAGTATACACATAAGTGAAATGCAGAGTGCCTGCGGCAGCCTCCGTGATTGTGAGGCAGGAGCCGGCGGCCAATCGTGACGGTTGGCATTCATGTTGCTCACGCGGGCGCGGCGCCTTCGTCATTGTCCGGCGACGGACCGGCCGTTCACTGAACGAGAGTTCCCCGTACAGAGTAGCGAATCTTGATTTGTTTCACTCCTGGTGAGACGTTTCGCCGCCCCGCGTAAGCTATGGTTTCCAACTCGGGCCACGGTATCAGGCGTTGTCGCACACACACTAACATCCATCTTGCGTTCGTCTTGATCTCCATCATGGCAGATGGATCGAGCGCGACGCGCCGGAGGATCCATCTGACTTTTCGAGGAGGAAAGGCGGATATATAATACCGCCCTTTGGAGATGAGGGCACGCGCAAAAGAGATGTTGGTCGGCGGGGAGAGCGTTGGGGCAGGTGTGGTTGACGTTGTATCCGCTTCCTTACGGGCGCGGCTCGGACTCGCGGCGGGCGTATTCGATGGTTGCCGCGGCTCGAGGAGAGGGTCAGGCACGCGCGGCCTTCGGCCGCAGAGCAGGTGAACAGGAGTCGCCGTACGGGGAGAGCGTCGGCGCAAGTGTGGTTGACGTTGGATCCGCTTCCTTACGGGCGCGGCTCGGACTGGCGGCGGGGGTGTTCGATCGTTACCGCGATGTTGCAGACCGTGCGGCGCGATGAAGCGGACTGGCGGCGGGCGTATTCGATCATTGCCGCGGATCGAGGAGGGTCAGGCACGTTTTTGCATGCGCGCTGTCACACGGCGCAGAGTTCTATGCGGCGCGAGACCAGTTGCAGTATCGAAGCAGACCTGCGCAAAAACGAGCCAGACCCTGACGGAGTGATGCGTGGATTTTCCGGTTTTTCATCTTGATTGGCTGGGCAATCGCGGGTTGATCGCGATCGTGGCCGTGCTGCACGTGTTCATTAACCACGCGCTGGCGGTCGGGGCGGCGCCGCTGATTACGGCGATGGAGTGGTGGGGACTGCGCACGGGCGACCAGCGGTGGGACCGGCTGGCGTACAAGCTGCTCGGCGTGTGCTTCATCATCACCACCAGCGTCGGGGCGCTCACCGGCGTGGGGATATGGTTCACGACGTCGCTGGTGAACCCGGCGGCGATCGGGAGCCTGATCCGCGTGTTCTTCTGGGCGTGGTTCACCGAGTGGATCGTGTTCGTCACGGAAGTGGGCTTGATGCTCGTGTACTTCCTGACGTGGAAGCGGATGACGGGCGCGCGGAAGCGAAGGCACATCGGCATCGGCGTCGCGCTGAGCATCGCCTCGTGGGGGACGATGGCGATCATCGTGGCGATCCTCGGGTTCATGATGGACACGGGGAGCTGGCCGGCACAGCCTTCGTTCTGGCGCGGCGTGCTGAACCCGATCTACCTGCCGCAACTGCTGTTCCGGACGCCGTACGCGATGATGGCGGCCGGCCTGTTCGCGATGCTCGGCGCACTGCTGCTGACGCAGCGGGGGTCGGAGTTTCGGGCGAAGGCGGTGCGGTTCGTTTCGGTCTGGACGCTGATGTGGACGCCGCTGTGCCTGGCCGGGGCGGTGACGTACCGGCTGGTCATTCCCAAGCAGATGGCGGCGGAGTTCCCGGTGGCGCTGGCGACGCTGGCGTTCCAGCAGTGGTACCACACGCTGCTGTGGGTCATCGCCGGGGCGATCGGCGTGATGCTGCTGGCCACCTTGCTGGGTGCGGTGCGGCCGGCGCGGTTTCCGCGGGTGGCGCTCGTGCTGCCGTTCATGCTGTGCCTGCTGCTGCTGGGCAGCTTCGAGCGCGTGCGGGAGTTCGTGCGCAAGCCGTTCGTGATCGAGAACTACATGTACGCCAACGGCATTCGCAAGGACGCCTACCCGCTGCTGGCGAAGGAGGGGCTGCTGTCACTCGCGACGTACACGCCGGTGCGAACGGTGAACGACGCCGACGCGCTGGTGGCCGGCAAAGAGGTGTTCCGCCTGGCGTGCACGCGATGCCACACGACGCACGGGGTGAACAGCGTCGTCGCGAAGCTGACCGGCTTGTTCGGCAAACCACCGTGGGTGCGCGAGGACGTGGATCGGTACCTGGCGAACATGCAGAACGCGCGGCCGTTCATGCCGCCGCTGCCGGGTACGGACGCGGAGCGTGCGGCGCTGGTTGAATACCTGCTGTCGCTGCCGAATACGGACGGGGAGTTGCCGGGTGCGCAGTCCGTGGGCGTACAGGTGCCGCCAGCCGGAGCGGGCTGATAGAACGCCATTGTTTTGCAGGACGTGAATATGCCGATTCCGCGAGACATTCCGCTGCCGGTGCCGGGGGACGAGGTGTGGCTGAAGGCGCTGCTGGTCGCCCTGTTCCTGGCGCACATCGTGTTCGTCAACCTGATGGTCGGCGGATCGCTGATGACGACGGTGTGCGAAATCATCGGGCGCAAGCGGCCGGCGTTCGACGGGCTGGCGC
>JBECKQ010000342.1:0-2961 GCA_040235375.1 Phycisphaerae bacterium
CGCACTACCTGGAGGCGTGGGGCGATGCTCGCTCCTATGACGGCACAATCAGCGTCACCCAACCCCTGATCCAGCCGCTATACAACGGCCGGAGCGCGATCGAGCTACTGTCCACCATTCTCGATCAGCGGCCCCGCGGCGGCCAAGAGATTGTCCGCGAAACATTCAAGGGACTGCTCGGTGAGGGCGACTCCGAAAAAGCCTGGCGCCGCGTTCTTCACGACGGCCTGCTGAAAGACAGCGCGTGGCCGACGAAGTCCCCGGCGCTTCGCCGCGACGACGTCGCCGCCGCAGCCGACCGTATCACGCCACCGGCAGACGAACTCGAAGTCGTCTTCCGCCAGGACCGCAGCGTCTACGACGGCAGGTTCGCCAACATCGGCTGGCTTCAGGAATTGCCCGACGCCGTCAGCACCATGACGTGGGACAACGCCGCGACGATGGCTCCGGCCACCGCGGCCAGGCTCGGCCTGGGCATGGGCAGCGTGTGCACGCTGACCGTCGGCGGCCGCAAGCTCGACGTGCCGGTCTACCTCCTGCCCGGCCAGGCGCCCGAAACAATCAGCCTGCCGCTCGGCTACGGCCGGACGGCGGCCGGCAACGTCGGCAACGGCGTCGGCTTCAATACCTACGCGCTGCGGACGAGCGGCGTGATGTACCTTGCGAAGGGCGCGAAAGTAACCGCCACCGGCAACAGCTATCCCTTCGCCTGCACGCAGAATCACCACGCGATCGACGCGGTCGGCTACGAGTCGCGCGCCGAACGCGTCGGCGAAAAATATAAAAGCGGCATCGTCATTCATGAGGTGCCGTTCGACCAGTACCGGCATGAGGCCAAGTCCAGCCCTGGCGAGGGCGTCAACGTGGCGCTGCCGCAACTGTGGGGCTCGCCGACGGACTACAGCGACGGCCACCGCTGGGGCATGGCCATCGACCTGACCGCCTGCGTCGGCTGCAACGCCTGTGTCATCGCCTGCCAGGCGGAAAACAACGTCCCCATTGTCGGCAAGAAGCAGGTCATCGCCGGGCGCGAGATGCAATGGATCCGCGTGGATCGCTACTTCAAGGGCGCGCCCGACGATCCCAACCCGGAGATGATCCACCAGCCGATGACCTGCCACCATTGCGAGAACGCGCCGTGCGAAAACGTATGCCCGGTCGGCGCGACGGTGCACGACAGCGAGGGCCTCAACACCATGGTCTACAACCGCTGCATCGGCACACGCTACTGCTCGAACAACTGCCCGTACAAGGTGCGCCGCTTCAACTACTTCGACTTCCACAGCACGGACCCGCGCGGCTCGGCCAGGCCCTGGCTCGGCATGCCCGACAGCCAGCAGCAGCACGACGTGGATCAGATCAAGCGTATGGTGTTCAACCCGGAGGTCACCGTCCGCATGCGCGGCGTCATGGAGAAATGCACCTACTGCACGCAGCGCATCAAGGCGGCCAAGAACGCCGCGCTGGTCAACAGGACGGAGGTCAAGGAGGCGGACCTGACGCCGGCGTGCGCCCAGACCTGCCCGACGAACGCCATCGTCTTCGGCGATCTGAACGTAACGACCAGCACCGTTCGCCGGGCACATGAGCACCGCCGCGCGTACGCCGTCCTCGAGGACCTGAACGTTCGGCCGCGGACCATGTACCTCGCCCGCGTTCGCAATCGGGCGAAACCGGGCGGCGCAACCGCCGGCGAAGAGCATCAAGGATAACCATGGCGACGCTCACGACGGACTATGACGAAGCGCAACAGGCCGACGTTCTGTCGGACGATCCGGCCCGCCGCGCGCCGCTGCTCGCCGGCAATCAGAACTTCGGCTCCGTCAGCGACATCGTGTGCGGCGTGTCGGAGAAGCCGCGGCCGCCCCGAGCATGGTACATCGCGTTCACCATCTCCGTGTCGATGACGCTGATGCTGGTGACCTTGATCGCGTACCTTCTCACGACGGGCGTCGGCGTGTGGGGCAACAACCAGCCGGTTTCCTGGGGCTTTCCGATCGTCAATTTCGTGTTCTGGGTGGGCATCGGCCACGCGGGCACGCTGATCTCCGCGATCCTGTTCCTGCTGCGGCAGAAGTGGCGCACGACGATCAACCGCTTCGCCGAGGCGATGACGATTTTCGCGGTAATCTGCGCCGGCATGTTCCCCGGCATCCACGTGGGCCGGGCGTGGCTCGCGTACTGGCTGGCCCCCTACCCCAACCAGATGGGCGTGTGGCCGCAGTTTCGCTCGCCGCTCATGTGGGACGTGTTCGCCGTCGGGACGTACGCGACGGTGTCGCTGCTGTTCTGGTACACGGGCATGATCCCCGACCTGGCGACGCTGCGCGACCGGGCCAAGGGCAAGATCCGCCAGATCGTCTACGGCATCCTGTCGCTGGGCTGGAACGGCTCGAACCGCCACTGGCACCGCTTCGAGCGTGCCTACCTGCTGCTGGCCGCCTTGGCCACGCCGCTGGTGCTCAGCGTTCACTCCGTGGTGAGCTTTGACTTTGCCGTCGCTCAGCTTCCCGGCTGGCACACGACGATCTTCCCGCCGTATTTCGTCGCCGGGGCCATCTTCAGCGGCTTTGCCATGGTGATCACACTGGCGATCCCCGCACGGCAGCTTTTCGGCCTGAAGAACCTGATCACGATGCGCACGCTCGAGAACATGGCCAAGGTTCTGCTGGCGACCGGCCTGATGGTCGGCTACTCCTACGGAGTCGAGTTCTTCATGTCCTGGTACAGCGGCAACCTGTACGAGAAGTTCGCGTCGATGAACCGCATGTTCGGGCCGTACGCCTGGGGCTACTGGATCATGTTCACGTGCAACGTGCTCGTGCCCCAGCTCTTCTGGTCGAAGCGCCTGCGGCGGAACCTCGTCGTGCTGATGATCGCCGCGATTCTCGTAAACGTGGGCATGTGGTTCGAGCGATTCGTCATCGTGGTGAGCTCGCTCAGCAGAGACTTCCTGCCCTC
>JBECKQ010000355.1:0-6781 GCA_040235375.1 Phycisphaerae bacterium
TGCGCGCCGTCACCGAGGAGCTGATGCTCGATCCTATGTTCGAGCTGGCCGAGCACCGCCACACGGGCAAGTGGGTGGTCGACGCCGACGTGGTCGCGGGCAAGACGCCGCTCTTCCACACGCGCACACGCCGCCGCCGCGAATCCGCCTGATTCCTGTCCTTTCGAACGGGTAATGACGTACGACGTTTTCACGCAGCGCGGCGCTGATCGAGCGCGCGAGACGAGGCGGCTTCGGCGCGCGGACATACTGCGCGCAAACGGCTATGATGCCGCACTTGTGACTTCGCCGGAGGTGGCGGCGGACGGCGGGTGGATCGGGACTGAGGAGCACGTTGCGGGTCACAGCTATGGCAGACGGGACAACGGCGCGGTCGAGTTTCAACATCGCGTTCCGCGCGCTGCGCCATCGCAACTATCGCCTGTTCTTCGGCGGGCAGGCCGTTTCCCTGATCGGCACGTGGATCTCTCGTACGGCCATCGCCTGGCTTGTGTACCGCCTCACGGGCTCGGCGTTCATCCTGGGCCTCGTCAGCTTCTGCGGCTTGGCGCCAACCTTCCTGCTGACGCCGCTGGGCGGCATCGTGGCCGACCGCCGCAACCGCCATCGTGTGCTGCTGTTCACGCAAGGGGGGCTGATGACCGTGTCGCTTCTGCTGGCGTACTTCGCGCTGAGCGGCACGATCAACGTCGCGCACATCATCGTGCTCAGCGCGATGCAGGGCTTGTGCAACGCGTTTGACATTCCCGCGCGGCAGGCGTTCGTCGTCGAGATGGTCGAAGGGCGGGCGGATCTGAGCAGCGCCATTGCGCTCAACTCAATGATCTTCAACAGCGCCCGGCTCATCGGGCCGTCGATCGCCGGCGTGCTCATCGCCATCGTTGGCGAGGGTACGTGCTTCCTGATCGATGGCGCCAGCTTCCTGGCCGTCGGCGTCGCCCTGCTGGCGATGCACGTGACCGAGCCGACATATCGCACGGAACGCAAGCACGTGCTGCACGAGCTGCGCGAGGGGCTGGGCGCGGCCTTCGGATTCGCCCCGATCCGTTCGATCCTGCTGCTCATGGCGGTGACGAGCCTGATGGGGATGCCCTACGCCGTGCTGATGCCCATCTTCGCCAGCAAAATCCTGCACGGCAACGCGATGACGCTGGGGTTTCTGATGGCGGCGTCCGGCGTGGGAGCGCTGTGCGGGGGGCTGCTGCTGGCCATGCGCGAGAGCGTTCTCGGCATGGGGCGCCTGATTGCCGGTGGCGCCGCCGTCTTCGGCATCAGCCTGATCGTGTTCAGCCTGTCGCGGTGGTTGTGGCTGTCGCTGCCCGTGCTGATCGTGACGGGGATGGCGATGATGACTCAGGCCGCTTCGAGCAACACCATCGTGCAGACGATTGTGGACGACGACAAGCGCGGGCGCGTGATGGGCTTTTTCGCGATGGCGTTCCTGGGCACCATGCCGTTCGGCAGCCTGGTCGCCGGGGCGATGGCCCGTCACATCGGCGCTCCGGCCACGCTGCGCATCGGGGGCAGCGCGTGCATTATCGCCGCTTTGCTGTTTGCCCGTATGCTGCCGAAGCTGCGCGTCCTCGTTCGACCGATATACGTCGAGCGCGGAATTCTCCCGCCAATCAACGGCGGTGTCGGCAGCGCGGCAGAACTGGTTTCACACGACGAGGAGTAAGGCCAGCAGATGGCGCGTGTCCCGTTCGACCGTTGTCGGTCAGGTCGTGCGGGGGACGGGCCGCGGCTGATTCGCGCGGCGGCAGGTGTGGCAGTATGCGCGCAAAGGAAACGGCCACGGGACGAAACCCGTGACCGTTTCACTTATGACAAAAGCGCGCGCTTGCTCTCTTACCGTTGCCGCCTGGCGATTACCGCCGGCGGAGGACCAGCAGACCGCCCAGAGCGAGCAGAGCCAGCGAGGCGGGCTCGGGCACCGGCGTGGGCCAGAGCATCACGCCGAAGAACGAAAGCTGGTCCGGGTTCACGTTGTTGACCGTGAACGTGGCCGTCTCGGTGGGCATCACGGGATCGCCATAGAAGTACAGGTCGATCGTGGCGCCGATGGAAGTGTTGTCAATCACCCACGTCAAACCCGACTGACTGCTCGTCGCGGCGTCGACCCAATCCACGTTCGAGATGTCCTGCCCGCCGATGGGGTCGAAGATCTCGAAGTGGAAATCGCCCCACGCTTCACTGCCGTCATTGGTTACCGTGAGAAAGAGCGAACCGGCCCACGGGTCAGCGTCCTGGTGTGTAAACGGCTGAGCGATGCCGGAGCCGGTGCCGTCGAAGCTTGTGGTGATGCTTCCGTCGTGTGCGAAGGCGACCGGACCAGCTAGGAAGGCTACCCCTAGAACGGCAAGACCAGCGGCAAGAGAGCGCATCTTACACCTCCTGAGTTTGCGTTTTCCGGATGCTCGCCCCCCGAACGAACACCACGATACACTCATCTCTCTCTCACCGTGGAAACACGCAGCCGATATGCTGCTTTCCCACGCTCCTCAAGTGCTGTTTATATCAGATTGCCGAGGCCCGATTCAATAGGCGAGAAGATAACTCACAGAGATCGAAGAAAAACAAAATCGCACCGCGGATGGTCCCATAACCACGACGGAGCGGGGGCGGCGGACGAAGAGATCGGAGGACAGAGCCAGAGGTCGGAGCTCGGGGCTCAGAGGTCGGCCACCGGCAGGGTGGCACCGGGCGTATCCGCGTAGATTACCAGCCGTGAATGGTCTGCCAGACATCAGCCAAGGTCATCTTCGGCCGTCGGCAGACGCAAATTGGCGTATCCTGGACGTATGGCACGCAGTACTTCAGGCGTACGCGCCTGGCAACGGTGACTTCCCCGTAGAACTGGCCGACCATCTCGGGCGGGACGCCCACGGTAAGCAGCACCGCGCCGGATTCGTCTCCATACCCCCACAGGCGGTAGCTGAGGTGCCAACTGATTGCCCGCGGGAGGCCGTACTCGGGGCCGAAAAAGTCAATCGCGCCGGCGCGTGCGTAGTCCGGCGTGGCAAGCCTGCAATCACGCCGATCGACCTCGGGAAGCGCGTGGTAGACCTCGGCAGCGGCTTGCACCTGCTCCTGCCATCCGCACATGAAGTAATAGTCTTGCGCGACCTCCCAGATATTGTCCAACTGCCCGAACGAGAGCGCTCGAACATACCTCGCGTAATCGTCCAGGGGGAAAAGCGGCAGGCCCGCGGGCGCGATTGCGATGCCGGTCGCGACCATCGTGCCGACCGTCACACGCCGCGGCCAGATGGACCGCCACCTCGAGAAGAGCCCTTCGATCGCCACCGCACCGCCGGCAAGCAACGGCGGATAGATCGAGTCAAGATAGTAGATTTTGCTCTTGATCAGAATGAGCGTCGCGAGAACGACGACGTACTGCCAGCCGAATGCGCGACAAGGCCGCCCGCGCTGTGAGGCAGAGTAGAAAACCAGCCCCGCGATCCAGATGGGCAGATTGATCGGGTGGACATAAAGGACCTGCCCCAGGAGAAACTGCCCCGGCGTAATGCCGGCCATCACGCTGCGGTTGATGCTGCGCAGGAATTCGAGCGTTGGCCAGTCGTGCCGGATTTGCCAGACGATGTTGGGTAAAAAGATCAGCAAGGCGGCTGCACCGCCCAACCAGATCCAAGGCTTCAGAAAGCAACGCCGGGCGCGCGTGAGCAGCAGGCCGGCCGTCAACCCGAAGCCCCAGAAGAGCATACTGTGCTTGTGCATCAGGCCCACGCCGGCCACGACGCCCACCAGCAACCACAAGCGCTGCCTGTCCTCCTTCAGGATGATGACCACGAGGTAAGAGGCGAGTGTCCACCAGAGTAGCTCCAGACCCGGTATGCAGAGCATGTTCCCGACGCGGAGGTATGCCGGCGCGATCACCATGGCGAGAGCGCACGTTCCTTGAGCGAACGCCCCGCCGCCCAGACGCCGGGCGATCGCGCCGGTCAGCCAGACGGTCAGCGCCCCGGCGACCGCAGGGAGCAGGCGGATCGCAAACAGGCTGTCGCCGAGGAGGACGCGGCTGAGCTTGGCCCAAACCGCGATCATCGGCGCATGATCAACGTAGCCATAATCGAGATGCTCACCGCAGGCCATGAAGTAGAGTTCATCACCGTGGTAGCCGTACTGCGAATTCGTGACGAGGTGGAGCGTCAGGGCGAGCAGCGCCAAGCCGCCGACGACAAGTCGGTCCCTTCGAGGCGAGGTCTCGGTCGTCATCCCGTTGTCTGGCATCGCAACTCTCAAACTCAGGGCATGTCTTGTACACACTGTGGCGGCATTCGCAAACTGAACGTGCTCGCCGAAGCGCAGTTCAAGCAAACCGCTGGCACTGGCTGGTCGGCAACCACCTGGTCCCGCCTGGTTCCTCGCGGTGGAACGATCCAAACCGGCGCTGTCAGTGGCTTTGAGCGAGGGGACACGCGCGGGCGCTGATCACGCCGGACGCTGCGTGCGGCGGTATTGGCCGGGCGTCTGGCCTGTACGGTTGCGAAAGACCTGGCTGAACCAGGCAGCGTTCGAGAAGCCGACGCTGAAGGCGATCTGCTTGACTTCCCTGTCGGTGGTGGCCAGCAGCCGCTTGGCCATTTCGACACGGCGTTCGGCGATCAGGCGAGACATCCGGACGCCGGTGTGCGTCGCAAAGATGTGTGCCAGGTATGTCGAGCTGACATTCAGCGCTTGCGCGATTCTGCTCACGCTCAGGTCCGGATCGGTCAGATGCGCGTCAATGTGCTCGAGCGCGCGCTTTGCCAGCGGCGGGAGTGTCCCATTGTCCGGCGCGGCGTCCTGCGACAAGTCAACGCAAGC
Organism: Phycisphaerae bacterium; assembly: GCA_040235375.1. Lineage (GTDB taxonomy): Bacteria > Planctomycetota > Phycisphaerae > UBA1845 > UBA1845 > JBECKQ01. The sequence continues at coordinate 4,828 of JBECKQ010000355.1, forward strand.
GCCGGCACACCCGTTATCGTTGCCGGCAGACGCGGCGAATTGCGCCAGCAGCGACGCCCTTCGCGTCGCGAAGTTCTCCGTGAGGACAGCAAGCAGCTCCACGCGCCGCGCGAACTCCTCTTCCGGCATCGAAGCAGGGCAGACGAGTTTGTACGCGGCGAGGCAGCGATCGCCGTGGACCAACGGCACGAGCGCGCACCAGAAATCTGCGGGGCACCGGTGCCAATGCGATACGCCAGTGCGGCGCAGCTCTTGCACGTGGGCGTGCCAGGCTACCTTGCAAGTGACCGGATCGCCGCTCTTCTCGCAGGTGGGATGCCGGGGCGCAGGGCGATGGTCGTCACTTTCGCCGGCGATGTCGATCGGCACCGCGACCACCTCGAGGCCGCTGAGCCGTGAGAATGGCCGACAGATCTCCTCCCGCGAAAGCGCCAGCAGGTCCGTGCTTGCGGCGGCACTTCCCCGGCCCTTGGTGCGGACACGGCGGTGACCTCGATTGAAGCGGATACGGTATGACATCTTCGCTGGCTATCGCCGCCAACGCCCGACGCAGCAGTCGGGACTACGGTGCTGCTCGCTCGCACCGGCGTATCGCCGACGGTAGAATCACTATATCATAGTAAGGGTATCTACGGTAGCGACAAGGGGCGCGGAATTGCCGCCCTCCGCCTGCAGCGATAGAGTTGGGGAGTGGATCGGAACTGACGGCCGCGGGCAGTCAGGTTCCGGTAACAGTGGTTGTAAAGTTGCTGATTTGCCATCCATCGCCTCGCCGCGGGCGAGACTTTGCCCCCGCGGCGGCGGTTGATGAGCGTTCAATACGTTTCACTTCGAAGCTGGAGGTCGACATGAGCGACGTCGAAATGGTCAAAGCCGTGTACTCCAAGATGTCAGAGCGACACCAGCGGGCGCGAAAGTGGTTCGGACGGCCGCTGACGCTGGCGGAGAAGATCCTGTGCAACCACCTCGCCTCGATGGACGGTGAGCCTCCCCAGCGCATGAAAACCACCGTCGATCTGAAGCCGGACCGCGTGGCCATGCAGGATGCCACGGCGCAGATGGCCGTGCTCCAGTTCATGCGCAGCGGCATGCGCCAGGTCGCCGTGCCCTCGACCATCCATTGCGACCACCTGATCCGCGCCCGCCAGGGCGTCAAGAAGGACATGCTCGTGGCCCTCGACGAGAACGCCGAGGTCTACAGCTTTCTCCAGGCCGCCGCAAAGAAGTACGGCATGGGCTTCTGGCATCCCGGTGCGGGCATAATCCACCAGGTTGTGATCGAGAATTACGCGTTCCCCGGCGGCATGATGATCGGCACCGATTCGCACACCCCCAACGCGGGCGGTCTGGGGATGATCGCGATCGGCGTCGGCGGTGCCGACGCTGTGGACGTAATGGTCGACGAGCCGTTTGGCTTGCTGTGGCCGGGGGCGATCGGCGTGCGTCTGACCGGCAAGCTCTCCGGCTGGACGTCGCCGAAGGATGTGATTCTGAAGCTGATGGGCATCCTGACCGTCAAGGGCGGGACGAACAGCATTGTCGAGTTCTTCGGCCCCGGCGCCCAGTCGATCAGTTGCACGGGTAAGGCGACCATCTGCAACATGGGTGCCGAGCACGGTGCGACAACTTCGGTCTTCCCGTTCGACGACCGGATGGCCACGTACCTCGAGGCAACCGGGCGAAAGGATATCGCCCAGCTCGTTCGCCGCTACGCCGACGGGCTTCGCGCCGATCCCGAAGTCGAGCAGGATCCGGAGCGATTCTACGACCGCGTCATCGACATCGACCTGTCGGCTCTCGAGCCGATGATCAGCGGGCCGCACACGCCGGACTTGGTCCGGCCGATCTCGCAGATGGCCAAGGATGTTAAGGAAAACGACTACCCGGATAAGTTCACGTACGCGCTGATCGGCTCGTGCACGAACTCGTCGTACGAGGACATGGGCCGGGCGGC
>JBECKQ010000450.1:0-2593 GCA_040235375.1 Phycisphaerae bacterium
AGCGTGGCCTTGACCTTCCGGCCGTCGGGGGCGTCGCCGCCGCGGGTGGCCGGATCGTACGTGCAGCGCAGCTCGACGATCTGGCCGGCCGCGTCCTTCACCACCTCCTGGCAGGTGACAAAGTAGGCCCAGCGCAGGCGGACCTCCCGCCCCGGGGCCAGCCGGAAGAATTTCCGCGGGGGGTTCTCCATGAAGTCCTCGCGCTCGATGTACAGAACCCGCGAGAAAGGCACCTTGCGCGTGCCGGCCGACTCGTCCTCGGGATTGTTGACCGCGTCCAGCTCCTCGCTCGGGCCCTCCGGGTAGTTCGTCAGCACGACCTTCAGCGGATCGAGCACGGCCATCACGCGCGGCGCCCGCCGGTTCAGATCGTCGCGCACGGCGTGCTCGAGGCGGGCGATGTCGATCGTGCTGTTGAACTTGGCCACGCCTATGTCGCGACAGAAGTTGCGGATGGACTCCGGCGTGTAGCCGCGGCGGCGCATGCCGGAGATGGTCGGCATTCGCGGGTCGTCCCAGCCGCGGACGTGCTTGTCGCGGACGAGCTCGAGCAGGCGCCGCTTGCTCATGACGGTGTAGTTGAGCTCGAGCCGGGCGAACTCGATCTGCTGCGGGTGATAGACGCCGAGCTCGTCGAGGAACCAGTCGTACAGCGGGCGGTGGTTCTCGAATTCGAGCGTGCAGATCGAGTGCGTGATGCCTTCGATCGAGTCCTCGAGGCCGTGGGCCCAGTCGTACATCGGATAGATGCACCACTTGTCGCCGGTGCGATGATGGCTCGCGTGCAGCACGCGGTACATGACGGGGTCGCGCATGTTCAAATTCGGCGAGGCCATGTCGATCTTGGCGCGGAGCGTCCGCGAGCCGTCGGGGAACTCGCCGTCGTGCATGCGGCGGAACAGGTCGAGGTTCTCCTCGATGCTGCGGTCGCGATAGGGGCTGTTCTTGCCCGGCGCGGTGAGCGTGCCGCGGTACTCGCGAATCTGTTCGGGCGTCAGGTCATCGACGTAGGCCTTGCCGGCCTCCACGAGCTTGACCGCGTAGTCGTACATCTGCTGAAAGTAATCGGAGCCGAACAGCAGCCGGTCCTCCCAGTCGAAGCCGAGCCAGCGAATGTCGTTGATGATGGAGTCGACGTATTCCTGCTCCTCCTTGACGGGGTTGGTGTCGTCGAAGCGCAGGTTGCACTTGCCGCTGTACTGCTCGGCGAGGCCGAAGTTCAGGCAGATGGACTTGGCGTGGCCGATGTGCAGGTACCCGTTCGGCTCCGGGGGAAAGCGCGTGTGCACGCGGCCCTCCCAGCGGCCGGTCCGGTTGTCGTCCTCGATGATCTGCTCGACGAAGTTGAGGTTTCGTTTGCTGTCGGTGTCGGCCATGCGGTGCTCGTCCTTGCTCTGCGGGAGAGCCGGTATCGGCCCTCGAGTTTTGTTTAACCCGGCGATGATACCCAGCCCTGCCGGGCCGGACAAACACGTGCCAGTTTTCAGTGTTCAGTTTTCAGTTTGCAGTGTGGCGCGGGCATCTTGGCCGTGAATCATGGGCTGGAAGCCCATGCCGCCTGGACCGGTGCGACGCCGCGTCACGCCAACTGGTCGATCGAGCGCGGCCAGTCATCTTTGAGAAGGCGAGAAAGCGAGCGGTCGGCAAGGACGCGGCCGCCGGTCTGGCATTTCGGGCAGTAGTTCGTTTCGTTATCGGCGTAGCGGACGCGCTGGATTTTCGTGCCGCAGACGGGGCAGGGCTGGTCGAACCGCCCGTGTACGGCGAAGTCCGGCCGGAACGCGGTGATGTCGCCCGGGCCGGGGAAGCGGTCGGCGAACTGGTGGAGCAGTACGGCGGTCCAGTGCGCCAGTGTGTCGCGCGCCGCGGTGTGCAGCCGGGCGATCTCCTCGTCCGACAGTTGGCTGGTGAGGCGGACCGGCGACAGCCGTGCGGCGTGGAGGATTTCGTCCGAGTATGCGTTGCCGATGCCGGAGAAGATGCGCGGGTCGGTGAGGGCGCGCTTGAGCGTGTGGTTCTCGCGGCGTAGCACGTCGCGGAAGGCGGATTCATCCGCGTCGAGGATTTCCAGGCCGCCGCGGTCGTGGGCGGCCAGCGCCTCGCGTCCGCGGACCACGTGGAGCGAGGCACGTTTCTTCGAGCCGGCCTCCGTGAGGACGAGCGTGCCGCTGTCGAACTGGAATTCGGCCAGGGCGATCTTCGGCAGGCGCTTCGGCGGGGCGTCGAACCAGCGCAGCCGGCCGGCGATCATCAGGTGCACGATGATGAAGAGCGGCCGGGGCTCGGCACTGGCGTCGCGTTCATCGATCTCGATGACGATTCGTTTGCCGAGCCGGTTGACGGCGGTGGCCGTGCCGCCTTCTGCCGCTTCGATCGGCGGGTCGAACGTGCGCAGGACAAACGGGCTGAGCACCCGCGCCTGCCGTAGCGTGCGCCCAACGATGCGCGACCGCAGGGCCGCGACGTATACGGTGACATCGGGTAGCTCGGGCATGTCGGGTTCCCTGATGCTCACGGGCAGCGGCGACCGGCAACGAACGTGGCGACCGGCGCGCCCGCGCCAGAGAGCACGTTTTCCAGCGGATCGGCGGTC
>JBECKQ010000003.1:0-7433 GCA_040235375.1 Phycisphaerae bacterium
AGAGAATGTCCGCCTCTTCATCCACCGTCAGCAAACCGGACGTGCACACCGGCAGCGTGTCAGGAACGCCGGGCCCCTCGCCCGCCGTTGCCTGGCTCACGAACGTCAAGGCGAGAACGCTCGCGAGAATTACTGTCAGCAACCCACTCGTTTTCATGTCGTTTACTCCTGTCAAGATGCAAACACCCCATCTGCCAGACGAAACCGGTAGTTTCGCTGAAGCTCTTTCTTCCAAGTTCGAAAAGCGCGGCTAACGGCCGCAGCGCAGCAAGTCGAACCCGGAATAATCCTTCAAATCCGCGTCCCCATCGCGGTCGACATCGCAGAGCTCGAATGCCGCGTCCGGACAACCAGGGGGCGGCGTGAGAACGCCCGGTCCGTTCAGACACTGATTGAAGCTCAGATAGTCCGCCAGTGTTACGCCGCCATCTCCGTCGATATCGGGGCGCGTGATTGCCGGAAGACTGAGATTGAGCGCGCTGCCGTCCTCGAGGTAGATGTCGTCGATGTAGAGCGGACCGGAGTTCTCGCTGCTTCCTCCGCCCGTCTTGATGAAGAAGTTCAGGAGATTGCGCGCCGTCTCGTCGCGGAACTCGAATACGGTCTGCCCGTCCGATGCGAGCAGGTCTTCCGGCGCCGCAGCGCTGAACGGCCGGCTGTGCAGATAAACGCGGGAGTCGTCGGTGACGTTGTCGATCAGGATCCACACGTTGTACCAGACGTCGGTCTTCAGCGGCAGCAGATCCTCGTATGTTCCGCCGTCATTGATTCGCAGGTCCGGCGTGGCGTTGCTCATGCTCAGCTCGACCTCGAAGTGACCGAACTGATCCGGCGACGCCACGTCGGACATGCCGAAGGAGTAGTTCTGGTGCTCGTGGAACATGAAGCGAAGAAACAGGACGCGCACGGCCCCGTCGGGTATCAGAAGATCGCGATAGAGGTAAGTCGAATCCGATGTCACGGCGAGCGCCTGATTGGACTCGCCGGCCGGATCGATCGCGACGATCGAGGTGACAGAGGCGGCGACCCACTCTCCCTGCTCATCCACAGGCCCGGGCAGGTAGTCTTCGAAATCGTCAATAAGAACGAACCCGGCCCGCGCCGCCGGCAGCCACACGAAGGACAGTACCGCTGCACCGGCAACGACAGGAGGCACTGTACGCTTCATGACTCTGGCTCCATCCATGTCCCGCCGGCACGCCTACTCCCATGTTTCGATCGAGTCTGCATGTAGCGTACAACACCGCCACGGAGCATGGCGGCTTCTTTAGACACAATTAAGCTCACAGCGTCTTGCGCCGCATGCGAGAAAGGCGTACAGGCGTGGCGACGATCGCACTCGGTGCGGCCGAGCACAGGCGGGAAACAATCGGCGCGGCGCAGAACAGAAGTTCGCAGCGGTGAGCGGTTTCTATTGCCGGGCGATTGCCGGCAGGTACACGCGAAACGACGTTCCCTGTCCGACGGTGCTGTCGATCTGGATGAAGCCGGCGGCGCTGGTTACCGCGGCGTAGACGATGGCCAGGCCCATGCCGCGGGGGCCGTGATCGCCACGTTTTTTCGTGGAGAACAGCGGTTGAAAGACGCGTTCCCGCTCGGCCGCAGGGATACCCTGGCCGGTGTCGGAGACGGTGAGCAGCACATGCGGCGAGGCGGCGAGCGGCGTCGCGGGGTTCGCGATCAGCGCCTTTTCCGTCGAAATGTGCAGCGTGCCGCCGTCGGGCATCGCTTCGCGCGCGTTGTAGATGAGGTTCAGGGCAATCTGCGTCAGGCCGTCCCGGTCGATGCGGACGCGGCAGTCGCTGCCGCAGGAGAGCTGAATGTCCATCACGTGGTGGAAGGACTCATCGAGCGATTCGACGATCAGGCGGAGCGTTTCGTCGAGGGAGAGCTCTTCCGGCTGGCCCTGGTCCATTGCGGCAAAGCGCGTCAGGCGCTTCGAGAGATTCGCGGCCTGCTCGCAGGCATTGAGCGCGCTGCGGCTCCGTTCGCGCGTCCGCGGATCATCGGAGTCCGCGTGAATCAGGGAGAGCGAGGCCACCGCGCTGTGCAGCAGGTTCTTGAAGTCATGGGCGACGCCGCGGGCGAAGGTGACGGCGGCCTGCATCGCCTCGCCGCGGCGCGACATCTCCTGCAAGCGGAACCGCTCGGACACGTCGCGCACGACGATCGCCACGTACGGATCGCCGGTGTAGTTGACCGGGTAGGCGACGACATCGACGATGCGGCCGCGGCCATCGGCAGATGGAATGGACAGGTCGCTGATGCGAACGGGGGCGGCCGCGGCAAGGACGCGGCCGATCGTCGTCCGCCAGGACCACCGTGGGGATTCCCAGTGCGCCCAAACTTCGTTGGCGCAGCGACCGATGAACGATTCGGTCATCGCTCCCAAGAGGTTGCTGTCGCCGTTGTAGCACTCGATCACGTGCCCGGCGGGGTCGCAGACGACGACCGCGTCGCGCTGGTTCTCGAACAACGACTTGAACTTCAATTGCGAGGCCCGCAGCGACGCGGCCATGTCCTCGAGCGCGCCGCCGAGCGCGCCCAACTCATCCTCCGATTGCAGGCCGACGCGATGCTCCAGATCTCCCCGGCCGAACGCTTCCGTCGCCTGGTACAGGGCCGTCACCGGCGCGACAAGCCGCCGGCGAACGATCAGCGTTCCGGCCAGTACAAGCGCGACGCCGCCGGCGCCGACGAGGAGAGAAATCCCCAGAAGCTGGGTGTTGCGTTCGAAGAGCCGCCGGCTCGTCAGTCCGCGCTGCTCATCGAGAACACTTCGAATGCGACGCAGCCCGGCGTCCAGGTCACCGAGCAGTCGCTCTTCGATGTTTTGCTTGAAAACTCGCCGGGCGTCCTCGAGTTGTCCTTCACGAACGAGGGCGAAACATGCCGCCACCTCACGCTTGAGCGCCTCGCACAGCCTGCTCAGCTCTTCGGTCAGCGGCGTGGTACCGCTCAACTCGCGATGTCCGAAACGGACCACGTCGCCGAGGCGCGTGAACAGGCCCTCCGCCTGCCGTTCGATGGCCTCGTCCATGGGGCGCCGCCCACTCACCAGCTCGTGCAGGTGAACGTCGAGCGACTTGAGATTGACGCGCGATTCCTCAGTGAAATGTATTTCGTCGACCAAGGCCTCGAGCCGCTCGGCCACGCGGGCGACGTAAAACTGCACGCCGTAAATGGTGGCCACCGCGGCGAGCGCGGCGAAGAGTGCGAATGCAGTGTGGAGGTATATCAGCCTGCGTCGAAGTGTCATGAGCGGGCGTCGGTCGAGTCGTCAGCGGCCCACACTGGCGACGTAGTCCCAGTTCCAGACCTCTTTCTCCGGCCGGCGACTCGAGAGCACATGCCCGCCGACAAAGGCGACGTTGGTCATGCCGGCGTGTCGCCGTGACGGCATCCAGTAGCGGTCGTCCGCGTAGGGATCGTCCGGAGAGCCGTCGGGCGGGGCGATGTAGAAGGGAGCGAGGCCGGCGCGCTGCGCCGCTTCTCCATCGACGTCCATGGCCAGCGGCACGTAGGCGTGGTTGAGGATGTCGGATCGAACGGTGGTCACGCTGACGGGGGCGAGCAGCGTGTTGCCGCCGACATTGATCGTGCCGCGGTACAGGCGCATGTTCATGGCCACGGATACGCCGGACAGCGGCGTCAAGGCCTCGTGCCCGCAGGGAAATCCCTCGCGCTTCACGAGACGGGCGACGCCGGCCGGACAGAGCATTGGCTGGTCGCTCGCCTCCAAGGTGGCGGTGTGGTCATCGTCGGGCGCGGCCCAGAACTCGTCGAGGCCGTACAAGCTGTCCTGGAAATCGTTGACGTAGAATCGACCCGGCCCGAGCGACTCGCTGTCGCCGCGGCCCTGGGAAGAGGTTCCGTCCGCGAACAACTGGAATTCGAGAGCCACGGTCCGCAGGTTCGACGCACAGTAGACCCGCTTCGCCTGACCTCGGACCGAACGTAGTGCGGGCAGAAGGATGGCAATGAGAATGGCGACCACCGCGACAACAACGAGCAACTCGACCAGCGTGAAGGCGGTCACGCTTGGTCGCCTACTCGTTCGTACGGTTGCTGGACGCCACCGGCGCATCGCTTCTCCGCCAGTCCGCGCATTCCTCTCCAAGGGTAGTGTAATCGCTCCGTGGCGTTGCTTACAAGGGTCTCGCGAACCGCGTGCAAGGCCATCAGCCGCTGCTGGTGGAAAGCCGGTGTGAGAGCGTCAAGGCACCCGCGGTCCGGACAGAACGGCCTGGAACCAGCGGTAATCTCGGACGGTCACGGCGCCGTCGCCGTTGAGATCGACAAGGGGGCAGTTCGCCGGCCAGTCAGCGGCGACGTTTCCGAAACACTGCTGGATCATTCCAAAATCGGCAAGGTCGACGTCTCCGTCGTCATCCGCATCCGCCACCGCCGAGGCCAAGAGAACATCCAGAGGTTCGACGACTCCGTCGTGATTCACATCGTAAACGGCGAAGTCGGCGGCAAAGCCTGCGATGCAGAGTCGGCCGTCCAACGATCCGTCGTCTCCGTCATGAGCTGCGATGTAGGTTTCGATCTGCCAGCGGTCGGTGAAATCAACACCGCTGTGCCCGTCGACATCGCCCCGCAGGACGTTGGGGAAAACATCTGTCCAGACGAAGCCGTGGCCGGCGGACGAGTACGTGGTTCCTACGAGAGCAGTGAGGCGCCAGTTCTGCGCGTTGATGAACGCGCCCGGGCCCCGATCCTTCCAGCCGATAATGAGTGTTTCCTCGGGTTGGCCGGTCGGGAACATATCCACGATAATCGCGCTGTCGCGCAGGTCGTGGAGAGCCTCGAGGATCGAAGCTTGATCGGACGGATCATGGTCGTAGGCCTGCGGCGGCTCGTTCCACATCGCGGCGGCTGCGCCGTTGTTCAGGGGGAATACGAGTGACATCGTCGTCCTATTCTCGACGGCGTCATGGCTGAAGCGCAGCGCGGCCGCAAGCTCGTACTCGCCTGGCATCGTGCCGCCGGTTGCGAGGCTGAATGGTTCGAAGCCGTGCGCTCTGTGCAGCCACCTGGCGACGATGTCCCAGGTTTCGCCGGAGTCGAACTCGAGATCGGTGTCGCCGACGACGACTTCCACATCCTGATCGGTGAACTGGCCGCCGAGCAGGGCCAGATGGAATTCCTCGCCGGATCGTTCGACATAGGGCGGCGTCGTGAAGTCGCCGTCGAGGTCCGCGCTCTCCCCGGCCACGCGATCGGTGAATTCGGCTCCTTCGGGAATCCCGCCGAAGCGGGCGATGTTCGCCAGGTAGCGATAACCGGGCGCGTCCACCTCGCCGCCTGTGGTTTCGTCGACGTCGACGTCGAGCTCAATGAACCCGTAGACGGGATTCGGTCCATAGGCGAAGGGATGGAAGTAATACGGATCGGTGCTGCCGGGCGGATTGATCAAGCCCTCGAACACCACGTCCAGCCGGGCGAAGCCGCCACTATTGACGTAGTTGCCCGCAAAAAGATCGATCGAGGGGGCCGGCGGCTCCCACCGGCCGATGGCGATACGGCAGATGTTCGGCAGGTTATGGTCATCGGCGTCGAACGGAGCGGAGGCGCCGGCGTCGGTCCGGCGGACCCCGACGTCGAAGTCGGGGTCCGCGTAGACCGTGACCGGTACGGGTCCTCCCTGGCCCGAAGCAGTCGGCGCATGGCTTAACGCCAGCAGTAGCGCCGGCAGCAGCCGCCGGCACTCAACACCCCCAAGACCCAGCCTGTACACGACTCCCATCCGTTGGTTTCTTCCCCTTTGGCATCCGCGTCACAACGTCGGCTCCTGCCGCGAGAGGACGTAGCCGACGCCACGCACGGTATGGATGACGCGCGGAAAGCGTCCTCGTTCGAGCTTGTTGCGCACGTAGTTCGCATAAACGTGGAGCACGTTGGCGTCCTGCTCCACGTCGTCACCCCAGACGTTTCGGAGAATCTGCTCCTTGTCGAGCACTTCCTCCGGCCGGCACATGAAGTACACGAGCAGGTCGAGCTCGCGTGAGGAAAGCGGCACGTCCTCGCCCCCGCGGCGGACCTGCCGTTTAAGCAGGTCGAGCTCGATGTCGCCATAGCGCAGGACGTGGTGCACGGTTCGCCTGGTTCGGCGGACGACAGCCTCGAGCCGGGCAGCGAGCTCCTCCACGGCGAACGGCTTGCACACATAGTCGTCGGCCCCATGCCGAAGGCCGGCGATGCGGTCCTCGAGCCCATCGCGCGCAGTCACCATGATGATGGGGATCGTCGAACCCGCCGCCCGCAGCTTCCTCGCGAGCTCGAGGCCGTTGCCGTCGGGCAGATTCAGATCGAGCACGAGGGCATCGCAGTTCGGCGCCTGGGCCAGCAGGTGCGTTGCCTCCGCCAGGGTGCGCGCGACCTGCACGAGCACGCGATACCTGGCCAGGCCCAGTTGAAGCTCGCTGGCCGTGCGCGCGTCATCCTCGACCGCAACAACTTTCAATGGCCGGGGTATCGTCTCGCTCATTGTTCCCCTGGGTTCTGTGGGATCGAACGCTACCGTCGGCGCACGCCGGCTTGAGATCGGGGTATCCATCCGCGAGCGCTCCATTGACCTGTCGCGACCAGTTACGACAGGGGCGGCGCCGGCGCAGGCGGGCGGGATTCCGCTCGCGCGGCCAGCCTGCGCCGGCGTTCATCATACAGCCTACTCCGGAATCGGGTGTCCGGTCGGCTCCTTATAGGCTTCTAAGCGGCGGAGTCTCACTCGTTGTCACGCCGGCATGCCTGACAAATCGACGCCAGCCAGTAGGATGCGGCGTAATGGGCGATACCGCAGGTGATCAGCAAACGAGGGGCGAAATGCCCGGTATCGGAGCCCGTCTACGACACGCCGCTCCGTGGGTTGCGATCTTTGCCGTCGCCCTGGGGCTGCGGGTCGCGTACGTCTATCAGATTCGGACCATTCCGTATTTCGATACGCTCGTCGGGGACGCCGCATCATATGACGCCTGGGCCCAGCGGATCGCGGGTGGCGACTGGATGGGTTCGAAGGTCTTCTACCAGGCGCCGGCGTATCCCTACATGCTGGGTGTCATCTATTCGGTCGCCGGGCGGAACCTGCTGGTCGCGCGGCTAGTACAGGCCGCGCTGGGGGCGGCGGCGGCCTTGCTGCTGGGCCTTGCGGGGCGGGCGTTCTTCAACCGGTCGATCGGCCTGACGGCGGGTGTGCTGCTGGCGCTGTATCCGCCGGCGATCTTTTTCGATGGGCTGATCCAGAAAACGTCACTCGCCACGGTGCTGATGGCCGGCGTGCTGTTCGTACTGGGGACACTACGGTATCGGCCGGCGGCGTGGAAGTGGCTCGTCGCGGGAGTGTTGCTCGGCCTGTTCGGATTGACGCGGGAAAACGCGCTCGTTCTTATCGCGGTCGTCGGCGCCTGGCTATGGCTGGGGTTTCGCCGGCG
>JBECKQ010000051.1:0-10849 GCA_040235375.1 Phycisphaerae bacterium
CGCGTTTCGTCCACGGGCCGAAAGCGGCTGGTGTCAACGCCGTTCGCAATGACGCGTACGCGGTCGGGCGCGAAGCCCAACTCGTCGACGATCTGCCCCGCACAGCGATGAGACACGGTTGTCGCAGGCAGCCTGTGCATTCGAAGCCAGCGTGACCTTCGCCGCTGACCGGCGGTGAAACTCGGCGTGGATTGCAGCCCATGGAAGCCGAGCAGCAGGCGCGCGCCAGGCGCGAGCCGGACGGCCAGCGCCGCATCGGTCCACGTACCCCAGTTGCGGGCGTGGACGAGTCTCGCCCCGGATTCGCGGATCAGCCTTGCCAGCCGGAGGAACAGGAAGCGATTTCGCGAGCGGCCGTGGAGGGAGACGACGTCGACGTGATCGGGCACGGCACCGGCCATGGGGCGCGGATCGCGCAGGCTGCACAGCAGGTGACGGGTGCGCCCGTCGTCGCGCAGGGCGGCCACGAGCCGGCATAGAACGCGTTCCATGCCGCCCGGTTCAACCGAGTGCACAACGTGCATCACGAGCGGTGGCCGGCAGCCCGTCGAAGACATCGATCTCACTTTCGACAGCCAGTTCGGGGGTCAAATCGCGGGCGACGACCTCGCGCCACACCGCGGTCTCCAGGCAGATGGGCAGGGCGAGCACCCACCAGTAGGACTCCGTGTAGAGCCGGTCGGTAAACGTCGCCGCGGTCACGTAGATCACCAGCGAGAGCAGGCAGCCGTATGCCAGGATGCGGAGCTGCTGCGGTTGCTCACAGAACTTCGCCATCCTGGCCGTCCGCCAGATAGCCACGAGCGACGTCGCGATGATCGCCAACAACACGAGGAGTCCCTGGACTCCCAACTCGGTGGCGCACAGCAGAAAGCTGTTGTGCGTGACGCGTTTCGGCACGCTGAAGGCGTGCTCGAGGCCGGGCGTGCGGTAACTGCCGATCTTGTCGCGGAACTTGCCCACGCCGACGCCGAGCGGGTGATCGGCAAACATCATGCCGGCGACGGTCCACAGCTCGAAGCGAGACTCGATGGTGTCATCCGTCGAGTACTCCGCAGGCTGGGCGACGGTGGACATGCGGTTCCAGAAGTGCCCGTCGGTGAGGCTGAATGCGCCGATCATGCCGATGCTCAGGGCGACGTAGATTCGACCTTTCCGGCCGCGCGGGGCCATGATGAGGGCGACGGCGAGACCGGCCGCCAGGCCGATAAACGCCGACCGGGTCCGGCACTGGATGATCGTGTTGACGGCCAGCGCGCCCGAAATCGCCGCCATGGCGCGCCAGCGCCACGAAGGCGTCGCCAGGAATGCCGCCCCGGCGAGCGGCAGCATCGCCGCCATATGCGCCGCCAGTCCCGAGGAGTCGCGGAAGTCGGGACCGCCGACGAAATTCAGACGCCCGGCGAAGAAGTCATCCGCCGGCGCGCTGTACGCGTCGTAGCCGATCAGCATGGTGCCGATGACGAGCGTCCAGATCACGATGGTGAAGTTGCGCCGTGTGGTCGCGAGCTTGAGCAGGCAGAGAAGGAAGATGGTCACCTTCACCTGCTTGTCGAGGATGTTCATGCTGTAGTTGGAGTAACCGTAGCCGATGAGCCCGCTCGCCAGGGCGATGGCGACGAAGAGAATCAGCAGGATCGTCCAGCCGCTGAACATGCCGCGCGTGCGCGGCAGTCGTTTCGCGTTGATGATCATGCCCAGGATGAGGCAGACGCCGGCCATCATGGAGTAGCGCAGGCCGAACGAGTCCAGCGGCTTGCCCCACCACATTTTGTCCGGGTTGAGCATGTAGACCATCATGTAGTTGACGATGCCGATGATCGGGTAGACGAGCGACAGGGCACAGGCGGCGATGAACCCGAAGAAGAATACGGTTGTCTTGATCGGCCACATGATGCGTCCCGCCAAGTCCCTTCGCGGCTAAAACTGAAAGTAGATGAACGGCGCGTTCGGCACGCTCAGCATCGTGAACAAGGCCAGGCTCCCCGTCAGAATCACCGCCTGCCGATAGGCCGGCTGGCGGACAAAGCGGTCCATGCCCATTTCCGGCAGGCGCGTCGGGCCAAAGTGGGTCAGCGCGGCGACGGCCAGCGCAACGAAGAACAACACCGGAATCGCCGTCTGCGCGGCGTCCAAGGCGGTGAGCCGGGCCAGGTAGTCGCCGAACACCACGATGTTGTCGCAACGGAAGACGAGAAACGTGAACACCACAAGGTGGAACGTCACCACCCGCCGGATGAATCTTTCGCCGGCCCCCATGTCCGCCGGCTTCTTTCGATCGATGCCCAGTGCTCGTTCGATCGACAGATAGGCGCCGTGCATCGCGCCCCAGATGACGAACGTCCAGTTGGCGCCGTGCCACAGCCCGCCGAGCAGCATCGTGGTCGCCAGGTTGGCGTACGTTCGCGGCGTCGAGCGGCGGCTGCCGCCGAGCGGGATGTAGAGGTAGTCGCGCAGCCAGGTGGACAGCGAGATGTGCCAGCGGTGCCAGAAATCGCGAATGCTGATCGCCAGAAACGGGCGATTGAAGTTGATCGGCAGCTTGTAGCCGAGCAAAGCGCCGGCGCCGATGGCGATGTCCGAGTAGCCGGAGAAGTCACAGTAGATCTGGAACGTGTAGCCGTAGGCGGCCAGCAGCAGTTCGAGCGAGCCGAAGGAACCGGGGGCGGCGAAGACGCGATCGACGAGCGTCGCGGCCAGGACGTCGGCCAGGCAGACCTTTTTGAACAGGCCGACCAGGATGAGGAAGAGTCCGCGCTGGGCCTCGTCGTCGGAGAAGGCCGGGTGGCGCTCCAACTGCGGCAGGAACTCCGAGGCGCGAACGATGGGCCCGGCGACAAGCTGCGGGAAGAACGAGACGAACAGCGCGAACTTCATGAAGCTGCGCGTCGGCGTCAGCGAGCCGCGGTAGACGTCGATTGTGTAGCTGAGCGACTGGAACGTGTAGAACGAGATCCCGACCGGCAGCAGGAACGAGTGCGTCAGATCCGGCATCGAGTGCCCGAGCAGCTCGACGCCGGTGGTGGCGCTGTCCCAGAAGAAGTTGAAGTACTTGAAGTAGAGCAGAATGCCGAGGTTGCCGGCCACGCTGGCCAGTAGCAGCAGCTTTCGCGCCGCTGTGCTGCGGGCCTGCGGAAGCTGCAGACCGACGACGAAGTCGAGCAGCGTCGAGGCCAGCAGCAGCCCGGCGTACCGCCAGTTCCAGCTCATGTAGAAGTAGTAGCTCGCGGCGAGCAGCAACGCGGTGCGCGCCGTTCGGTTGCGGCGCAGGGTCCACGCCAGCACGACGATCGTCGGGAGAAACAGGCAGAAGTGGAGGCTATTGAACAGCATCGACCGGCTGGACCTCCCTTGCTGCCGTGCGATTCGTCATGAGCGGTTCGATTACATCGTTGAGTATCTGCGCGACCTGTGTGTGCCCCGATGCGGAAAGGTGAACGGAATCGACGAACGGTGCGCTGCCGCGCGAGACCTGCCTGTCGAGGTCGGCAAGCACGGCGCCGTGGTCGGTGGCGATCTGGCGTATCGCGTCGTTGTACCGATCGTACGCGTCGATCAGCCCGGCCAGCGTGAGCTGCGGATTGAAGTAGAGCGCGCTGGCGGCCAATTGCCGCGCCATACTCGGCTGCTGCCGTGCGTCAAAGGCATGCGGGAACGTGCACACGATGACTTTGCACCCCCTCTGGCGGCAGTCGTCGATCAGGCCGGCGAGGTCATCGCGGAAGTAACACTCGGTGCCCTTGTTCAGGTGGTCGTGCCGCCGGCCGGCGAACTGCGATTCCAGCAGCGCGGCCGTGTTGGCGCGGAGCAGCACGTATGCGAGGCTGTATCGATCGCGCAATTCCGTGAGCAGCGATTGGCTGGCGGCCTCCTCGCGGGCGAACTGCCGGCGGGCATGGGCGGTGATGTTGGTGGCTGCGTGATAGATGATGACTGCGTCGGGTTCGAACTGTGCAAGGCGGTGGTCGAATTGCAGGCGGCTGTCGTAAACCGTGTAGCCGGCGGCCGAGCCGTTCAGCACTTCGTAGGCGTTATCACCGGCGTCGGCGTTGAGCAGATGTTCGAGCCGGGCCGGCCAGATGGCCACGTCGTCGTCTCCGGGCTGGCCAAACGTCGTCGATTCGCCGAGGCAGAGGATGCGCGTCACGCCCGGCGGTTTTTCCAGGGCCACGTCATGGCCGCGCATTCCCCAGCGGTTGATCGTTGTCGTCGCGGATCCGCTGACCATCTGAGCACCGGCGCGAGGCAGCTTTCCGAGGACGGGATCGACCTTGTAGAGGTCAACCTCCGTGCCCGACTGGCCGTGCACGACGTGCTCGCGGAGGCGGACCGTCGCTTCCACGGCCATCAGCAGGATCGCGGCAGCGGCCATGGAACGCGCGGTCTTGCTGCGCCAGAAGGCGCGCTCGGTGTCTTTCGCGGCCGGCGGTGCGCACGGCGGCCTCGACGCGCACGGTGCGCGGACTGCGGACGGGTCCGCAGTGGGGGCCTCGACGAGGGTGCTCCCAATGCTCATCGCAACGTAATGATCGGCACTGAGTGAGGCCGGATCGCGTTTGTTTTCGGACGATCGACGCCTCTTTCGCGAGGCTGGGAGTGGGGCGGTTCAGTACGAGCGAACTCATCAGGCAGGCGCCCGTGTCCGATAAAGCCTGCAGGCACGCGGGCGATGGTGCGCCCCGCATCGCGGTGGGGCCGGCGAATTGCCCCGGCAGGCACGACATGAGCGGCGTTAACCTCACCATAGCGCGTGGCCTCGGGCGAATGGTTCTGCTGTCGCCGTATCGGCGGCGACGGTGGCTGGCCGTTCTGCGCGAGGATTCCGCGCGGTTGTCGGAGGTGCGGATCGGCCGTTGCGGCCGCCGAGCGAACGGCGGGCTGCTCGTCCGCGGTGTTGCACGTCAGGACGGGCGGCAGCGTCGGTTCTGGCTGAAGTGGCGTCCGGACGCGGAGCCGGCAGCGCTCGAGGAGTCGCGGGACAACATGCGCTGGTGGCGCGAGCGGCACGGGCACCTGGCGGGTCCCGTACCCGATCTGCTCGGCTGCTGGCCGGGCGAGAGGCTGCTGGCGGTCGAGCATCGGTCCGGCATTCCGCTCAGTCGGGCCATGCGTATGGGGATGTCCGGCGACGCCATCGGTGCGCTGGGCTGGTGGTTACGCGAGTTTGCGGCGGGCGAGGCGCCGTACGATGCGACGATTCTGCCGAGATTAAACGCGCATGCGCGGCGACGCAGCGACGGCCGGCTCGAGATCGACGCCGCGGCGCTGCTTCGCATTCGTGTCGAACATGCCGACCGCGCGGCGGATTGTCTGCACACGGCCGGCATAGCGCGGGCGGCACTGTGGCGCCGGCGTTTCGATATCCCGCGGACGTTGCATGCGTACGCGCAACCCGTGCGGGCGGGATTCATCCATGGCGATTTCAAGCCGGACAACGTGCTTGTCGCCGCCGATGAACTCTCGATCATCGACTGGTGGACCGCGCCGCGCGTGAGCTGGACCTTGCCCGACGTGGCGGCGTTTGCGGGCAACCTGTGGCTGGAGCGCGATCGAAGGGCGGCGCGACGCGT
Source organism: Phycisphaerae bacterium (assembly GCA_040235375.1). Lineage (GTDB taxonomy): Bacteria > Planctomycetota > Phycisphaerae > UBA1845 > UBA1845 > JBECKQ01. The sequence goes on from JBECKQ010000051.1 coordinate 5,571, forward strand.
GTGGGCGAGCTTCGCCGGCGGCTACTTCTGCGGCGCACTCGACGGGACGACGCGCGGCACGATCGATCTTCTGGCCACGATGATGTGCCTCGGCCATTTCGCCAGGACACTGACACGCGGCGTCGGCGGAACGCTGTTGCGCCGCTGGATTACGGAAGCCCTCGAGCGACTGCTCGACGACGGCACCGGTCCGGCCGCCCTGTTCGACGAAGCCGATGCGCGGATTCCAATCGCTGCAAGCTCGCAGACGGGAGCAGCCTGCACATGAGCCTGATGACGATCGACGAGAAGAGCCAGGACGCGAGCCGGTCCGCGGGAAACACGGAGGCATCGCTCGACGACATCAACCGCCGGCTGATCAACAGCTATGACGCGAAGGCCGATCGCTACGACTCCGATCGCTCGGTCACGCCGTCGCTCGATTACTTTTTCGATCTGTCGTACTGCACGATCAACGACGTGATCGGCCCGACGACGGAGAGCACGGTTCATCTGGACATGCCGGTTGGCACGGGGCGGTTCCTGTGCTACCTGCGCGAGCACGGCCGGCGGCATCAGATGTTCGGCATCGACATCTCCGCCGGCATGGTGCGCATCTGCCGCGACGCGGTCGGCGATCGCGTCGGTCTGTCGATCGGTGATGCGTTCCGGCTGCCGCTGGCGGACAACAGCGTGGATCTGCTGACCAGCCTGCGGATGTTCCACCTCTTTCCCATTGAATACTGGCCGGCGGCGATCGCCGAGATGCGCCGCGTTCTGAAGCCCGGCGGCCTGCTGATCACCGAGATGCGCAACATGATTCGCGGCGTCGCCTGCTCGCTGCTGGTCAGCGCATATCGCGATCGGCGAAAGACGCACCCGCATTCGTTCGTGCCGCCGCATCGGGTGGGCGACTTGCTTCGCGACTGGGACAACGTGCGGACGCAGGGGATCGGGATCGACGGCCTGGCGCGGGCGCAAGCGCTTTCGCCGGCGCTGGCCCGCGGGGTACGTTTGCTGGAGCGGCGAACGCCGGTGCGATACTTGAGCAAGGTGCTGCTGATCGCGGCGAACAAACCGAGATGCTGATCATCACCTTTTCAGGACTGGACGGCTCAGGCAAGAGCACGCACGTGGAATTGACCGCGGAGTGCCTCGCGGCGCGCGGCCTGCGCGTGCGGCGGCTCGTGACACTGCACCTGGCGGCCACGGGTATTTTCGCCTGGATTCGCGAGAGTTTGGCAGCGCGTTGCCGCGCTCCTGACACGTCGGCGCCGGCCGTTCGCTCGGACCCGCGCGTTCGATCCTATCCAAAGAATCGCACGTTCGATGAAGACCGGCGTCACTGGGCGGTCCGCGCGCGGCGCACTGCGGTCTATCCGTTCGATTGCGTGCTGCTGGCGGCGGCGATGCTGGTCTTTCGCCTGCGCGGCTACCAAGCAGTCGTCTGCGATCGCTACATCCACGACAAAATGGTCGCGCTGCCGCGGCCGGCTTGTTTTCTATCGTGGATCATGCGGCTGGTCGCGCCGCGGCCGGACCATGCGTTCTTTCTTCGCGTCGAGCCGGCGGAGGCCGAGCGGCGCAAACCAGAACACCATCCTGATTACTTCGTCACGAAAGACGCGGCCTATCAGCAAGTCGTGGACATGAACATCGGGCTGGTCGCGGTGCCGAGCACCTCGATTGATGAAACGCAGGCGTGCATCGAGGCGGCCATCGCCGGCTCGTTCGCTCCTCAGGTCGTGGCGGCGTAAGCAGGTCGCGGCGCAGAGGCTTCATTTCGGCGGGCGTTAGCCAGATCCCTTGCCAGAATCGCAGCGATGCGTTCGGAGGCGTAGCCGTCGCCGTAGACATCGCGCGGGCGGGCCATGCGGGCGTAGACGCCGGCGTCGGTCAGCACGCGCTCGCACTGTGCGACGATCCGATCCTGCTGCGTGCCGCAGATGACGGCGGCGCCGCTGGCGACGGCCTCCGGACGTTCCGTTCGCTCGCGGAGCACGAGCACCGGACGACCGATCGCGCAGCCCTCCTCCTGCATGCCGCCGGAGTCGGTCAGGATGAGCGTGCAGGCAAACAGGTAACGCAGCCATTCGTCGTAGCGCGGTGCGTCGAGCAGTGTGACGTTCGATTGATCGGCGAGCAAGCGTCGGACAACATCGCCCACGTTCGGATTCGGGTGCACGCTGAATACAAATCGCCAGTCGCGATGGCGCTGGGCCAGTTCGCGGACAGCCTCGCAGATACGCACGAGCGGGTCGCCCCAGTTCTCGCGGCGATGGGCGGTCACAAGCAGCAGCGGGCCGTCGGTATCGCGTGGTTCGATGCTGGCGCGGGCGAATCTCAGGGCGTCCACCACGGTGTTGCCGACGACGTGAATGCGACCGGCATCGATGCCCTCGGCACGGAGGTTGTCGGCCGCAGCCGGCGTCGGGGCGAAGTTCCACGTGGCGATGTGGCTCAACTGCCGTCGCGAAATCTCTTCGGGGAACGGGTCGTCATTGCTGCCGCTGCGCAGGCCGGCTTCCACGTGGGCGAGCGGAACGCGGCGCAGCGCCGCGGCGAGCCCTCCGGCGAACGCGGATAGGGTGTCGCCCTGCACGATGAGGGCGTCGGGGCGGGTTTCATCGATGAGCCGGCCGGTGCTCGCGACGACGCCGGCCGCCATCCGGCAGAGGTCGCCGCCGCCGGGCACGCACTCCATCCGGCAATCGGCCTCGATTGCGAACACGTCGAGTGCCTCCTGCGCGATGCGCGGGTGCTGGCCGGTGAGGCAGAGCACCGGCCGCACGTCGGTCCGGCGCAAGGCGAGCACCAGCGGCGCCAGCTTGATCGCTTCCGGGCGCGTCCCTGCGATGATCAGCACGCGGCTCACTGCAAAACACCCTCCGCTTGCGGGACCTGTTCCTGCCGGCGCGCGGGCGCTTCGACAACCGGGAACGGCGGCGTGCACGGTTCGTACGGTGCGCCCAGGGCGAGTCGCTCTCCAAGTAGTTGAATCCACCGTTGCGAATCGAGCTGGCGAATGATGTCTCCCGCGGCGGCGGCCATCTGTTCGCGCGCCGCTGGATCGCGCAACTGCTCAATGCCCGCGGCGATCGCGCCGGAATCAAACCGCGTCACCGCCACGCCGCAGCCGGTTGTGCGAACGAACCGGTCAACAAACGAGCCGGGTGGAACCAGCGCGAGGATTGGCCGGCCCGCGGCGAGATAGTCAACAATTTTCGATGGGAAGCAGGCCCGCACTTCCTCCGGATACGGCGTGCACTCGCCGAGGGCGACGACGCAGGCGTGCGCCTGGCGCAAGCGATCCTTTGCTTCAGGAGGAGGCAGCCATTGCGTCTGCGATTCGGGCACGATGCGGTTTCGGTTCGTCAGATACGTCACGTTGATGTCGGAGCGATCGTTGGTGGCTTCATAGAACGCCTTCACTGCGTCTTCGTGGGCCTGGTAGATGCTGCCGGCGTAGAGGAGCTTGAGCGGGCCGAAGTCCGGCGGCAGCGGGGACGCTTCGATGCCCTCCGGCCGGCAGTGCGGCAGGACCCACGTCTTCGTGATGCCGCGTCGGCGGTAGTGGGCGGCGAACTCGGCGGTCGGCGCGATGACTATCTCTGCCGATTGCAGCACGCGCTCGTCGATCGCCATCCAGAACCAGGATTTCAGCCGGCTGCCGGTGAGCAGTGTTTCGGCGAACAGGTCGTGCATGTACGCGGCGAATGGCACGCCGGTCAGTCGCGAAACGAGCCAGCCCGCCAGCAACCCGTAGCGGTGCGGGTAAATCACCAGCACGCGCTTGAACGGTTGCGTTTGGTGGCAGCGCAGCCCGGCGAAGACCATCCGCGCGGCAGTCCAGATCGAGGCGAGCCACGTCCACGTCGGAACTTCTTCGTCATCATGTCGCGGCCAACGGACGCGGACTGTCGCCAGCGGTGACGATTGGGTGCCAGCACCATCCGGCGCGTGGCGCAGTCCTCGCGTGACCACGCGATACGCATCCGGCGACGCGTGCCGAAAGAGCGTTGCGATCACGTTCGTGCACGCCCGGCAAACCGGCGGCCAATGCCAGCTTACGATCAGCGTGGGGGGCGCGGGCACGTGGGTCATCGTCCAGGGCGGCACGCTGTGCACGGCGTCGCCGCCCCAGTAGGCACGGAGTCGACCAACGATTTCAGGATGTTGGCGACGATCGCGCCGGCCCTTTGCGTGGCCCGCCAATCGAGCGAGGCCGATCCAGTGACTCAGAACGAGCGCCAGTGCGCCGTCCAGCGCGTGGCCGGTCGTGTATGCAACGCGCAAGACACGACCGGCGATTGGTTCGAGCAGTAACAGAAGGGCACCACCACCGGCAACACAGGCTGCGAGCACGCCTCCGGCAATCGCCGTTGCCAATGCTGTTACGATCAGCGCGGCGCATAATCCGTAGCGCCGAGTCCAGAACCGTGTGCTGCCCGCGCCGCGTCCGATGCGTGCCTCGCCGCGAGCGTAGTTGCGAAACTGCCGCCAAGTGCCGGCCAGGCTGGTCCGCGGCCGCCAGCGCACGACTGCATCCGGTGCGTATGCGAAACGGAGTCCCAGCCGCCGAAGCTGGCAGTCGAACAGCGTGTCTTCGGCGGTGTGCAGCCAGTCGGGAAAGCCGCCTGCGGCCTGCCAGGCTGGTTTACGGAACGCGACGGAGCGGGCGCTCGGATTGAATCGCAGTGGGTCGACCGGTTCGAGCTGGCCCGGCATGGTCAGCAGGCCGACCACGCGTTCGAGCCGCGTTTGCGGATCGGTGCGATAGCCGCCGCCGACAACCTGGACCTGCGAATCTGCGATGAAGGGCGCGGCCAGGCGTTCAAGCCAATCCGGCTGCGGCGTGCAGCCGGCATCGGTGCAGGCAACGATGTCCGTCGCGGCGAGCAGCGCGCCGTGATTGCGCCCTTCGGCGATGTTCGCGCCCGGCAGTCGCACGGGGCGGAGCAGGAAATTCTCGCGCGCGGCCTCCTCGATGTGCTGCCACGTGCCGTCGGTCGAGCCGCCGTCGACGATGATGATCTCTGCCGGCTGAAGCGTCTGGGCGCGCAGCGCGTCGAGCAGAGCGGCCATGCCCGGCGCTTCGTTCAGCACCGTTACGACGACCGAGATTCGAGGTTGTTTGGTCCGAGCAGACACACACCGCTCCGTTTTGCGCGCGCAGTATTCCCGCACGATCGCAACGGTGATATCGGCTTTCATCCGGGGTGGATGGAGATGATTATTGGACCATCGAAGCCGGAATGAGGGGCTCCGGCGCCGCGTGCGGGGTCTGTCGCGATGCCAGC
>JBECKQ010000059.1:0-30226 GCA_040235375.1 Phycisphaerae bacterium
TGGCAGTGCGGTATCGCCCGTTTGTAGCAGCGCTGGCTGGTCATTGCGTCGTAAGCGTCTACCAGGGCGATGATCCGCGCCGCCAGCGGAATCTCCTCTCCGGCGATGCCGCGCGGATAGCCTTTCCCGTCGTAGCGCTCGTGGTGGCCATAGGCGATGTCCAGGCACATCTGCAGCAGCGGGACCGGTCCGGTCTCGTCGAGCGCACGCTGGAGCGTGTGCCGTCCGATCACCGTGTGCCGCTTCATGATCTGGTATTCCTCGTCCGACAGCTTTCCGGGCTTGTTGAGGATGTCGTCGGGAATGCCCACTTTGCCCACATCGTGCAAGGGCGCCGCCTGGTGAAGGTCTTCGATGAAGGTCTGCGTGACGATCTTCGCGTACTTCGGATTCTCGACCAGCTTACACGTAAGCGCTTGCGCGTACGCGCTGACCCGTTCGAGGTGCAGGCCGGTCTCTTCGTCGCGGTATTCGCTCAGACGGCCGACGGTCAGCAGCAGGGCACGCGTGGCCTTTTCGAGACTGCTGCGACGCTCCTCGTTGTGCAGCGCGATCGCGGCGGAATCGGCGATCGAACGAAGACACTCCGTATCGTCCGGCGTGAACGGCTGGCCGTCCTTTTTCTCGGTGGCGTTCAGCACGCCCAGCCGGCGCTCGCCGTTCATCATGAACGTCGAGACGAGCGGCGTGCTCATGAACGTATCCGAGACGTACGTGCCCGCGGATTCTCCCTCACCCTGCATCGTGCGGGCAATCATCGTCTTGCCGGTAGTGAACACCTGTCCCGCGACGCCCGCCGTCGGATCGACGCTCACTTGCTCGGCCAGTTTCGGATCGATGCCGATCGCCCGCTTGCACACGAGCTTGCCTGCGGTCCGATCGTGCACCATCACGGAGACGCGGCGGCAGCCCGTGCACTGCTCGGCGGCCTCGATGATCAGGTCATAGATCCGTTCGGCGTCGGTGGCTCGGTTCAGCTCGCGAACGAATGCGTAGAGAAACTCGAGCTGGCTGGTTTTGCGTTTGACCTCGTCGGCGAGTTGGCCGTTGAGCCGGTCGAGCTCCTTCTGCACCTGGCTGAGCTTGAACATCGACCGCACGCGCGCCGTCAGCTCCGCGATGTCGAACGGTTTGACCACGTAGTCCTGCGCGCCGGCGTCCAGCCCGAGGACCACGTCGTCGCGGTTACCGCGGGCCGTCAGCAGGATAATGGGTATCCGACTCGTCTCCGGATGCTCCCGCAGGGCCCGCGTCAGATCGAAGCCGTCCATTCCCGGCAGCTGGACGTCGAGGACGATGACGTCGGGCTTGTTGTTCACGCAGTATTCGTACGCTTTCTGTCCGTCATACAGACCGGTGACCTCGAATCCGGCGTTGGTGAGATGGGCGCGCAGGATGAACGTGAGCCGTTCATCGTCGTCGACGACAACAATTCTTCCGATACCCGGCGACGCCATGCCTGTGTTCCACCATTCGCATGCCGGCCCAAGGCCGATGTGCGTTCTATCGGTGTTGATGGCGCATGAATCCAGAATGCCCCGTGCCCGGCCGGCGCGGGCCGGCAAAGGACGAGATGCCCCGGCACGCCGTCACGTCATCCTTGAGTAATCCAATGACAGACGACCGATAACGACGGGAGTCGCCGGAGGTGCGTCGCCTCGCCCGCCACCTGCCTCTTACCTCTTGCCTATTGCCTATTGCGTCTTGCCTCTTCCAGGATCTGCCGGCGGAGCTTGATCAGCTCCTTGAAGGCTCGAGCGATAACGTGAACGTTGGCCCCCGTCTGCGAGCCGGCCTTCCGGGGATAGTGGTGCACGCCGACCTGGCCGATGCGGTAACCCGCGAGCGTGGCCCGGGCGAGCATCTCTGTGTCGATGAGCGCCCCCTCGCTGCGCAGCTCGACCGCGTCGATGAACCGCTTGGGATAGATTTTGAACGCGCAGTCGATGTCGCGCAGCTTCATGCGGAACAGCCGTCGCACCAGCATGCCCCAGCACGCGGCGTTGATCTTGCGCAGCATCGAGTCCTGCCGATCCAGCCGATAGGCGCTGGCGATATCATGATCGCCCAGCAGCTCGATGAGCTTGTCGATCTCCTCGAGGTCGAATTGCCCGTCGCCGTCGGTGTAGAAAATCCACTCCTTCGTTGCTTCACGAAAGCCGCGCTGGAGCGCGCCGCCGTATCCGCGATTCGGGCGATTGTGGGCCGCACGCACGCAATCGTTCTCGGCGGCGAGCCGATCGGCGATCTCGCCCGTACGGTCGCTGCTGCCGTCGTTTACGATGATGACTTCGTAGTCCTCGGCGACGCGCGGGCATACGCGCAGAGCCGCGTGCACGATGCGCTCGACATTCGCCTCTTCGTTATAGCACGGAAAGAAGACAGTCAGGCTGGGCAGCTTGCCGCTCGTCGTTGCCGGCACGTTGGCAATCCCTTCAACACCGCGGACAAGATACTGAACTCGTCACCGTCGCGAGGAAGATATGCGGTCGCGGCGGATATTGCACTCTTCGGGTTGCTCATCGTTTTTCGGACGCGGACCGATTCCGGCGACGCGTCGTTACGATGGCCTTCACCCGCTGCTGAGGCTTGTCTCCGGCCCCTGCGGGCGGCGGCGTCGGTGTCGCCGCGCTCGCGTCCGGTGTAGCTGCCGCCGCGGGCTCCGATTGGCGCGTCGGCTCGATGCGGCAGAAGCCGTCGATCACCGCCCCCTGCTGGACACGAAGGGCCGGCGTCTCGATCCGGCCGCTGAGCTTTCCGGTCGAGGCGACCTCGACGCAGCCGCGCACCTTCACGTCGCCTTGCACGACTCCTTTGACGGTCAGGTTCCCCGCGAGAATTGCAGCGGCCACCCGGCCCGACTTCTCCACCACCACGTCGCCGCAGGTGGCGTACTCCTTCAGCCCCTGAAACGACTTTATGACGTAGTTCTCCAGGATCAGCCGTTTGCGGCAATGCGCGCAGAAGACGGACATCGCCTTCGCAGACACCTCGTTGTCGGCGCCGCAGTGCGTACAAAAGACGTGGCGTGTCTTCGATTTGCCGGGTATCCGCACGGCCGGGCTCTCCGTGCCCGAACGGCCGGGCGATCGTGCCGTTAGCGCTTGCCGGCCACCGCAGGCTCGGGCTGGGACGACGTCTTCGACTTATCCTGGCCGCGGGCCTGGTCCGCCTGGGGGGACGAACCGGACGACGACCGTTGTGGGGCGGGCTGCGGCCCGCTCTTGCCGGCCTGCGGCCCGACCATGATCTTGCCTACAAACGTCGCGCCGTCTTCCACCTCCAGTCGCGCGCTGCGCAGATCGCCTTCGAGCTTTGCGGAAGCGGCAAGGTGTACTTTGCCGCTGGCTTCGAGGTTGCCGAGCATCTCGCCGTCGAGTCGGACGCCGCCCGCCTTCACCTCGCCTTTCAGCTTGGCTCCTTCCGCAACGAGAACGTTGCCCTTCGTTTCAATCTGGCCGTCAAACTGACCGAGGAGGCGAACTCCTTTCTCGAAAGTCAGTTCCCCCTTGAAGACGGCATCCGGCCCGATGACAGTTGGATACTCCCCGTTCGCGTCGGTCATCCTGAACTCCTCGTTATTGAACGGAAAAGGTTGGCGGTCCTCCTGACCGCACGGAGGCTCGCAGATACCCTTTATAGTATTATTTGACCGTCGACGTCAATCTACTTGTATGGCGCAACCGCAGAATGACGTGAACTCAGGCCGGGTAATCGCCGCCGGCGATATCCGGGTCCGGCGGAGGCGGACCACCGCCTTCCGGCGGCGCGCCGGGCGGACGGCGCCGCGCCTGCAACACGCGAAGCCGCGCCTCGCGCATCAGCTCGCCGTTGCTCAACAGTTGCACCCGGTAGTCTCCGGGTTCGGGGAACGTGAGCCCGTGAAATTGCAGGGCGAGATTGGCGATGGCCAGCGGATTCGTGAACTGCACTTGCCCCTGGCCCTGTACCAGCGGGCGGCGCGTCTCGTTCACGTCGACGATGCGAATTGTCAACTGGGCCGTTCCATGCCCGCCCGTAAGCGAAGCAAAGACAGATAGCTGCGGATGTGACGCCGGGAACCGCGGAGAATGAATCACACTGAAAAGTCCGATCAGCGATTGCTTGCCGGTCAGGCGGTCGGTGATGATCTGATCGCAGACGAGCAGCGCGAGGACCTCCGGATTGGGCGTGTGCTGATTCATCACCGGCAGATTGTAACAGGATGGCCGTCTCTTGCACGCAGGACTTCTTCCCGCCTGTGAAATTCGCGCGGCCGACTGCCGTTGCGTCGAGCGTCGATCGCGTCCACAATGCCCACCGGCACGGTCCGACGCGGTTCGCATAACCCCGAAGGCCGGGCCGGATAGCGAGTGATTCAGGGCTGCCGTTACAGGCGGCCCCTTTCAGTCGAGGCAGGCTATGAAAATCCACGAGTACCAGGCGCGAGAGTTGCTGAGCGAGGCCGGCGTTCCCGTTCCCCCGTCCTTTGTCGTCGAGTCCACGGCCGAAGCGGTCGAGGCCTTCCGCAAGATCGGAGGCCGGGTCGTGGTCAAGGCGCAGGTTTTCGCCGGCGGCCGGGGCAAGGCCGGCTTCGTCAAGCTGTGCGGATCCGAGGGCGAGGTCAAGCAGGCCGCCGAGTTCATGCTGACCAATCGCATGGTCTCGAAGCAGACCGGGCCGGAGGGCATACAGGTTCGCAAGCTGCTCGTTGCCGACGCCGTGGAGATCGACTCGGAGTACTACGTGGCCGTCGTGCTCGATCGCGCCAAACGCACGCCCGTCGTGATGGTCTCACGCGAGGGCGGCGTGGAGATCGAAGAGGTCGCGGCGCGCAATCCCGAGGCAATCGTCAAGCAGTGGCTCCACCCGCACCTCGGTTTGTTGAATTACCAGGTAGCCCGGCTGGTCAGCGCCCTCGGCCTTACGGAAAAGCAGCAGGCCGCCGGCGCGGCCAAGGTCATCCGCGGCCTGGTCCGCATCTTCCTCGACCACGATTGCAGCCTCGCGGAGATCAACCCGCTGGTCCGCACCAGGGACGGCCTCGTCCTCGCCATCGACGCCAAGATGAACTTCGACGACAGTGCCATATTCCGTCACCCCGACCTGCAGAAAATGCACGATCCGTCGGAAGAGAACCCCAACGAGCTGCGGGCCAAGGAGCACGATCTGACGTACATCGCCCTCGACGGCAACATCGGCTGCCTGGTGAACGGCGCCGGCCTGGCCATGGCCACGATGGACATCATCAAGCTGCACGGCGGCGAACCCGCCAACTTCCTCGACGTCGGCGGCAGCGTCACCACCGAGGGCGCCACCGAGGCGTTCCGCATTATTCTCTCCGATCCGAAAGTGCGCGGCGTGCTCGTGAACATCTTCGGCGGCATCGCCAAGTGCGACACGATCGCCGAGGCGCTCATCGCCGCCGCCAAGGAGGTGGGCTTCAAGGTCCCCGTGGTGGTCCGGCTCGAGGGGACGAACGTCGATCGCGCCCGCGAGATGCTCAAGCAGGCGGCGATCAAGCAGCTCATTCCCGCGACCGATCTCACCGACGCCGCGCAGAAAGTCTGCGCCCAGGTGGCGTAGGTCGGCACATCGTCTGTTTCAGGATATCAGCCCGCGCAGCTCCATCGCCCGCGCGATGATCTTGACGCCGTCGTCAACGCTCAGCGCCGCCATGTTCAGGCACAGGTCGAATCGTTCCACGGCGTCGACATCCACTTCGAAGTGATTGCGGATGAAATCGCGCCGGTCTCTCTCCGTGCGATCGATCTCCTCTTCGGCCTGCTCGAGGGTGAACTTCATCCGTTGCGCGTACCGTTCGACGCGGTGTCGTCGCGGTGCGGCGATGCGCACGCGCAAGCCCGTGTCCGCCGGCAGAATGAGATCGGCCGCGCGACCGAGAAACACGGTCTTCTCCTTGCGCGCGATGGCCAGGATCGTTTCCGTCAGACGGTGGAAGTAGTCGTTGCGGTTGAACTCCCCGAGAAACGACCGGAGCGATTCCTCCATGAAGCTCAAGTCGCGCTCGTCCATCGTGTGGTACAGCCGCTCGCGAATCTCGTCATCTCCGGACATGAACTTCAGCAGTTCGCGGTCGAACAGCGGCCAGCCGACCTCGTTCGCCAGGGCCCTCGCCACGTCGGCGCCGCCGGACCCCATCGAGCGCGAGATCGTCACGAAGCCGTGCACGGCCGTTTCCGGCAGAACCGCGGCGGACCGTGGCTGCTGCCGCTGTGCCAGCTCCCAATTACGAACCTGCCGCTCGACGATTGCATTGACGGATCGGCCCAATGCCATGCAACACCGCTCCTTTCACTATATGGTTCCGGCGTCTCGCGCGATTGTACTCATCGCGCGCCGCCGATCGCAACCGCCGATCGAGCCGGCTCACTCCGGAGACGCCCCCTGTTTGCAAACGTGCGGATCACCGTGTCGCGTCTCGACGGATGATCTACTCGGTAAGTCCCTGTGGAACTGGACGTTCTTGGGCCATCGCAGGCCCGATGCCGCTCGGGGTGCTCACCCCTGCGAAATCATCCCCAGCCGGCTGTGGACCGTTCCGCAAGTCCGCGCATTTTGACAAGCTGGGGGCGCGCTGTCAGAGGACGCCGCGCCACGGCGAAAATCTCCCCAGCGCAGGACGAATAGTTCGCATGCACCGGTCGCGACGCTCCCCGGCCACGGTAACACCGGCGTGACACGGCACTCCAGGGTACGGAATGGCCGCTTCCCCACACGGGCCCAAACGCTTTACAACTCTATTGTTTGCAGTATGTTACGGACGGAATGGGTGTGTCTCGCACCCGATTGAATCGTCGGCGCCGCGGAAATGCACGTCGCTACCCCACGCGGCACGTCTCTTGCATCCCTTCCGGTGCGGTGCCCAGATAGCGTGTGGAGCGCGGCCTCTCGGCTCCGCACTTCCAACAAACCCTAGAAGGACTCCGACGATGAGCCGACGCAAGGTAACGATTGACGGCAACGAAGCAGCGGCATCGGTGGCGTACCGCGTCAGCGAGGTCTGTGCGATCTACCCCATCACCCCCAGTTCGAACATGGGTGAGTGGGCCGACGAATGGGCGGCGAAGAAACGCCGGAACGTCTGGGGCGGCATCCCTGTCGTCAGTGAGCTGCAGAGCGAGGGCGGCGCCTCCGGCGCCGTGCACGGCGCCCTCCAGACCGGCGCCCTGACCTCCACGTTCACCGCCTCGCAAGGCCTGCTTTTGATGATTCCCAACATGTTCAAGATCGCCGGCGAACTGACGGCGACTACCTTTCACGTCAGCGCCCGCAGCGTCGCCACGCACGCTCTTTCCATCTTCGGCGATCACAGCGATGTCATGGCCTGCCGCTCAACTGGATTCGGCCTGATCGCCTCCGGTTCGATTCAGGAAGTGATGGACATGGCGGCCATCGCGCATGCCTCGTCGCTCGCGGCCCGCATCCCGTTCGTCCACTTCTTCGACGGCTTCCGCAGCTCGCACGAGGTGCAGAAGATCGAAGAGCTGTCCGACGACGACCTTCGCGCCATGATCGACTACGACCTGGTCATCGCTCATCGCCAGCGCGCCCTCAATCCGGATCGCCCGGTTCTGCGCGGCACCGCCCAGAACCCCGACGTGTTCTTCCAGGCTCGCGAAGCCTGCAACAAGTACTACGCCGCCTGTCCGGACCTCGTGCAGCAGACGATGGACCGCTTCTACGAGATAACCGGCCGGCGCTACAACCTCTTCGACTACGTCGGCGCGCCCGACGCCGAGCGTGTGATTGTCATCATGGGCTCCGGGGCGGATACGGCACACGAGGCCGTCGAGCACCTGGTGAAAGCCGGCGAGAAGGTCGGCGTCGTCAAGGTTCACCTGTATCGCCCGTTCGACGCGAAGCGCTTCGTCGCCACCTTGCCGAAGTCGGTCAAGACCATCGCCGTGCTCGACCGCACCAAGGAGCCGGGGTCCGACGGCGAGCCGCTCTACAAGGACGTGGTCACCGCGCTCGGCGAGCACGTGATGTCCGGCGGAAACGGCTTTGCCGGCCTGCCGCGCATCGTCGGGGGCCGTTACGGCCTCTCCTCCAAGGAATTCACGCCCGCCATGGTCAAGGGCGTTTTCGACGAGGCCAAGAAGAAAGACCCCAAGACTCACTTCACCGTCGGCATCCTCGACGACAAGACCAACACGTCGATCGACTACGATCCGTCGTTCTCGACCGAGCCGGCCGACGTGGTCCGCGGCGTGTTCTTCGGGCTCGGCTCCGACGGCACGGTCAGCGCCAACAAGAACTCTATCAAGATCATCGGCGAGGAGACGGACAACTACGCCCAGGGCTACTTCGTGTACGACTCGAAGAAGGCCGGCTCGGTCACCGTCTCCCACCTGCGCTTTGGCCCGCGGCCCATTCGTTCGACATACCTCATCAGCAAAGCCAGCTTCGTCGGCTGCCACCAGGAGATTTTCCTGGAGCGCTACGACATGCTCAGCAAGGCGACCGACAACGCGGTCTTCCTGCTCAACACGACCTCGAGCGCGGAGGAAGCCTGGGACCGGCTCCCGATCGACGCCCAGAAGCAGATCATCGATAAGAAGATCAAGTTCTACGTGATCGATGCGTACAAGGTGGCCAAGGATGTCGGTCTCGGCGTCCGCATCAACACCATCATGCAGACGTGCTTCTTCGCCATCTCCGGCGTTCTCCCGCGTGACGAGGCCATTGCGAAAATCAAGGACTCCATCAAGAAGGCCTATGGCATCAAGGGCGAGAAGATCGTCAAGATGAACTTCGCCGCGGTGGACCAGGCCCTGGCCAACATGCACGAGGTCAAGGTGCCCGGGCAGGTCACGAGCAAGTGGACGCGCCCGCCGGCCGTCTCGTCCGCGGCGCCGGACTTCGTCCGCAACGTCACCGCCACGATCATGGCCAACGAGGGCGACTCCGTGCCGGTCAGCGCCATGCCGGAAGACGGCACCTTCCCGACCGACACCGCCCGCTGGGAGAAGCGCTGCATCGCCACCGACATTCCCGTTTGGGACGCGGATGTCTGCATCCAATGCGGCAAGTGCGTGATTGCGTGCCCGCACGCAACCATCCGCATGAAGGCCTACGCAGACACCTATCTGAAGGATGCGCCGCCGACGTTCAAGCACACTCAGGGGCGCGGCAAGGAGTTCAAGGAACTTCAGTTCACGATTCAGATCGCCCCGGAAGATTGCACCGGCTGCGCCCTCTGCGTGGATGTCTGCCCCGCCAAGAACAAGTCGCAGGCCAACCTCAAGGCGATCAACATGGCGCCGCTCGCCCCCCTCCGCGAGACCGAGCGCGACAACTACGACTTCTTCCTCAAGCTGCCCGACTTTGACCGGTCGCTCTTGAAGGTCGACCAGGTGAAGGGCTCGCAGTTCCTCCGCCCGCTGTTCGAGTATTCCGGCGCGTGTGCCGGCTGCGGCGAAACGCCGTACGTCAAACTGCTGAGCCAGCTCTTCGGCGACCGGGCGATCATCGCCAACGCCACCGGCTGTTCATCGATCTACGGCGGCAACCTGCCGACAACCCCCTGGGCGCAGGACGACGCCGGCCGCGGCCCCGCCTGGTCCAACTCCCTCTTCGAGGACAACGCGGAGTTCGGCTTCGGCTTCCGTCTCACGTTGGACAAGCACAACGAGTTCGCCCGCGAGCTCGTCCGGAAGATGACCGGTGAACTCGGCGAGAACCTGGTCAAGGGTCTCCTCGAGGCCGACCAGTCCACGGAAGGCGGAATCGACGCGCAGCGCAAGCGCGTTGCCGAGCTGAAGAAGAAGCTCGAAGGCAACAAGAGTCTCGACGCCCGCAACCTCTACAGCCTGGCCGACGCCCTGGTGCGCCGCAGTGTCTGGGCCGTCGGCGGTGACGGCTGGGCCTACGACATCGGCTTCGGCGGGCTCGATCACGTGCTTGCCTCCGGCCGCAACGTCAACGTTCTCGTCCTCGACACCGAGGTCTACTCGAACACCGGCGGCCAGTGCTCGAAGGCCACGCCTCGCGGCGCCGTCGCCAAGTTCGCCGCGGCGGGCAAGCCGACGGCCAAGAAGGACCTCGGCCTGATTGCCATGGCCTATGGCAGCGTTTACGTCGCGAAGGTCGCCATGGGGGCCAACGACGCGCAAACGGTGAAGGCCTTCGTCGAGGCGGAAAACTACGAAGGCCCCTCGCTCATCATCGCCTACAGCCACTGCATCGCGCACGGCATCAACATGACCACCGCAATGAAGAATCAGAAGGCTGCGGTCGATTCCGGTCACTGGCCGCTCTATCGCTACAACCCGACGCTGCGCGAGCAGGGCAAGAACCCGTTCAAGCTCGACTCCGCCGCGCCGAAGATCCCGATCTCCGAATACACGAGTCTCGAAAATCGCTATGCGATTCTTGCCCGCACCGATCCGAAGCGGGCGGCTGCGTTGATCAAGGAGGCCCAGGCCGACGTGATGGCCACGCGCGCGCGTTACGAGCTTCTGGCCAGCGCCGCCGACGAGGTCCTGCCCGAAGCAGAGAAAGAGAAGGTGGAAGCCACCCAGTCCGCCTGACCCGTACGCCGGGTGTCACGGTCTCGTCGCAGGCGAGGCCGCGGCTGTCAAAGCCGCCACCGCAAGGGAACGGACTAACGCCGATTGCCCACGCCACGCCAACACGCGTGGCGCGCCTCTGCAGAACGAACAGCAGACACAACCGTCTGCCCGACAAAACGAAGCGGCATCGCAAGAATCCAGTAATTGCGAGTGCCGGCCAGCAAACAACGCCAGGGAGAACATGCCATGGATATGTCCACGACCTATCTCGGCCTCGAGCTGAAGAACCCGTTGGTGGCCGGCGCCTCGCCTCTCTCACGTGAAGTCGGCGCCGTTCGCGAGCTGGAGGACGCCGGCATCGCCGCCGTCGTGCTCTACTCGCTTTTCGAGGAGCAGATCGCGCACGAGTACGCCGAGCACGAGCACTACATGGAATACGGCACGGAAATGTACCGCGAGGCCATCTCCTACGTGCCGGCCCAGGTCGGCTTCCCGCGGGGGCCGGAGGAGTATCTCGAGCATCTCGGCAAGGTGAAGTCCGCTGTCAACGTTCCCGTCATCGCCAGTCTGAACGGCAGCTCCACCGGCGGGTGGATCGAATACGCCAGGAAGATGCAGGAGGCCGGCGCCGACGCGATCGAGCTGAATCTCTACTACGTCGCCGCCGATGCCGACACCACGTCCGAGCAGATCGAGAACCGCTACCTCGAACTGGTCAAAGCGGTCAAGCAGTCGGTCAGCGTGCCGATCGCTGTGAAGGTCGGCCCGTACTTCAGCGCCTTCGCCAACTTCGCCAAGCGTCTGGACGACGCCGGCGCCAACGGCCTGGTCATCTTCAACCGCTTCTACCAGCCGGACATCGACTTGGAGAACCTTGAAGTCATCCCCGATCTGCGGCTCAGCGCCCCGCACGAGATGCGCCTGCCGCTTCGTTGGCTGGCCATACTCGATCCGGTGGTGGAGATGAGCCTCGCCGCAACGACGGGCATCTACACGTCATTCGACGTGCTCAAGCTGCTGATGGCCGGTGCGGACGCGACTATGCTCGTCGCCACGCTGCTGCGCAACGGCATCCCCGCCGTCGGCTTCATCCTCGAGGGCATGAAGGAGTGGATGGAGGATCACGAGTACGCCAGCGTCACGCAGATGAAGGGCAGCATGAATCAACTCACCTGCCCCAATCCCGTCGCCTTCGAGCGCGGCAACTACATGCGCGAGTTGAACTCCTACCGCCCCGTGATCTGACGCCATAGTGCCACGTTCTGTCGCACGTTCGGTGGCAAAGCGCGTCACCCTGGTGAGATCGCTAACCTACACCCCCGCACGGACCGTCGTGGCGGTTTTCACCGCCGCCAGGGCCTGGTCGAGGTCGGCGATGATGTCGTCGGGATGCTCCGCGCCGACGCACAGGCGCACGAGGTTCGCCGGAATGCCCGCCAGGCGGCGACCCTCTTCGCCCTGCTGCTGATGCGTCGAGATGGCGGGGATGGTCGCCACGCTTTTGATCCGCCCGAGGTCCGTCGCCCGCCAGACGCGGCGCAGGTTGTCGAAGAACTTCCGCGTCACGTCGGCGCCGCCCTTGACGCAGAAGGACATCAGGTGCCCGTACCGGTTCACCGGCCGGCCGTACTGCTCGTCGTACTCGGCGTCCACCAGCCACATATACCGGCTGGCCAGCTCGTGCAGTGGGTGGTCCGGCAGGCCGAGGTACTGCACGCTCTCGATCTGCGGATGACCGTCCAGGAACTGGGCCACGTTCATCGTGTTGCGGCTCATCAGGTCCATCTTCGAGCGCAGCGTGCGCATGTCGTTCAGCGTCATCACCGCCTGCATGGGATGCAGGTTCGGCCCGTAGTCCCGGTTGGGAAGATACTTCACGTATATTGCGAAGTCCTCTTTCAGCGGCGGGTTGTCGATGCTCGTGACCAGGTTTCTGCGCGCGATCACCGCTCCACAGATGCCGAACCCGCTGCTCGTCAGTGTCTTGGTCGCACTCTGCACCACGATGTCCGCCCCGTGGCAGATCGGCCGCAATAGCGCCGGCGTGGCCACCGTGCTGTCCACGATCAACGGCAGGTTGTGGCTGTGGGCCAGGTCGGCAACCGCCTCGATGTCGAAGAACCCGAGCTGCGGGTTGCTCGGCAGCTCGCCGTAGAGGAATCGCGTGTTCTCGTCGATCTTTCGCGCCCACTCGTCGATGTTCGTGGGGTCCTGGATCCAGCGGCATTCGATGTCGCGCTCTTCGGCCAGGCGGACATTGAACTGTTGAAACGTCCCGCCGTAGCACTGCGCCGTCGCCAGGAAGTTGCGCGGCTCGAGCTTGTTGTGGAAACGGTGCACGAGAAACGGCTGTACGGCCGTCATCACCGCCGCCATGCCCGACGACGTGGAGCAGCAACCCGTCTCGCCGTCGAAGCCGTACCCTTCCAGCAGGGCGAGCGTCCACTCGTAGTAATACGTCGAGGGGTTGGCGATTCGCGAATAGCACCACGTGGGGATCAGGTAGGCCAGGGCCGCGGCCATCTCGTCCGAGTCCCGGTACGCCTGTGACGAGCTCATGAAGATCGGCTCGATGATGGCCCCCTGGTAGTCCTCGATCGCGTCCTCGACGTTGTACAGGCCGTGGACGGCGATCGTGTCGAACCTCCACTTCTTCACAACGTCGCGGATGTACTTTGATCGCCGGGCGAGATAGGCGTTGTTGCGGTCGATGTACTTCTGCATTCCCGGCGTGATGTGGACTTCGTCTCCCCCGTACATGACGTTCCTCCGTTCGGTGGTCGCCCTCTCCTGGGCCCGACCCCCAGTATAGCGTTTCCGGTTTCGCACCGAAAAGCGCCCAGCGCTGCTGCTTTTCCGCCAGTGCCGATGCCGCTAGGATTGCATCATTCGCGAAGCGCGGCGGCGAGAGTGCCTTGTGCCATTGCTTTTGAGCGATGCTCCCAAAGCCCGCTCGCGGACAAGTGCAGGAGCGCCGAACGATGCCTCAGCAAATCCACTACTACAGCACGAATCGCTCGGCGCCGTCCGTCACTCTCGCCGAAGCCCTGCTCCAAGGCCAGGCGCCCGATCGCGGCCTCTACATGCCCGACCGCGTACCGACGATTCCCGCAGATCGGCTGGCCGCCATGTCGGATTGGAGCTATCCGCGCGTCGCCGCCGCCGTCCTCCAGCCCTTTGCCGACGGCATGATCGACGCCGCTGCGATGCTCGCCCTGTGCGACGAAGCCTACGACTTCGACGTGCCCCTCGAGGGCGTGTCCGATGAAAGTTTCCTCATGCGGCTCGACCGCGGGCCCACGGCGTCGTTCAAGGATTTCGCCGCCCGCATGATGGCCCGATGGATGGGTGGGCTGGTGCAATCGCGCGAAGACGAGCTCATCATCCTGACTGCGACCTCCGGCGATACCGGCAGTGCCGTCGCGCACGCCTATCTGGGGCTCGATCGCGTGCGCGTTGTGGTCCTGTTCCCCATCGACGAGGTCTCCGACCGCCAGCGCAAGCAGATGACCACGCTCGGCGGAAACGTCACCGCCGTCGCGGTCGACGGCAAGTTTGATGACTGCCAGGCGATGGTCAAACGGGCCTTCGCCGATTCCGCGCTGGCCGGCCTGCATCTGACCTCGGCGAATTCGATCAACATCGGCCGCCTGCTGCCGCAGAGTGTTTACTACGTCTATGCCTACGCGCGCCTGGCCACGGGCGGCGAGCCGATCGTCATCTCCGTGCCTTCCGGCAATTTCGGCGACATGATGGGCGCCGTGCTCGCCCGGCGGATGGGCGTGCCGATCGCTCGTCTGGTCATCGCCACGAACGCCAACGACGAGGTGCCGGCCTTCCTGCGCACCGGTGAGTACCACAAGATCGCCCCCTCACGCGTGTGCATCTCCAACGCGATGAACGTCGGCCATCCGTCCAACCTCGCCCGGCTGGTGGACGTCTACGGCGGTTGGATGGACGAGACCGGCCGGATGCGCGAGCAGCCGGACATCGATCGCATGCGGCAGGACCTCTATGCCATCAGCATCGACGATGAAGAGACGCGCGCCACGATCCGCAGCGCCTACGAGCGTCATCAGGTCATTCTTGAGCCGCACGGCGCCGTCGGCTGGGCCGGCCTGCGGCATTTTCAGGCGGATCATCCGGATGGGGCAAGTACCCTGTCCGTCAGTGTCGAAACGGCCCACCCGGCCAAGTTCCCCGAGGAAATCCGGCGCCTCCTGGGCATCGAACCCGAGACACCGCCATCGCTGCAAGGCATCGAGCAGCGCGCCGAGCATTACGAACGGCTCGATCCGGACTACCACGCTTTTCGCAGAATGCTTACCGCCCGCCTCGCGTAGGTGATGTGACCCGAACAGACACGCCGCGACCCCCTCCCTTGCAGGGAGGGCCCGGGGGAGGGTTGATCGAAAGCCAACAACCCACCCGTGTGCCGCTGCTCGCGAGCAATGCTGGACGAACGAATGGGGACAGGGACCGCGGCTTTAATCAGGCAATCTTCGAACGGTCGCTGAGCCCTCTTGCCTCCTGCCTACCGCTTCTTGCTTCCGCCCCCCTTCTTCCCGCAGCACTGCTTGTATTTCTTGCCGCTGCCGCACGGGCACGGGTCGTTCCGGCCAGGCTTCGATTCGCTGTGAATGGGTTCGACCGGAGGCGGCAAGGGCATTTCGTCCTCGCCCGGCAGATGCTTGCGGTACTGATCTTCCTTCTCCCTTCGCCTGCGAAAACGCTCCTCGCTGTCTTCCGACTTGCGCGCCATCCTCGAAAACTCCGTTACACAACAGATGCCTGTTCCTGGCACCGACGTTCCGTGCAACCTGCGGCGTTCCTCCGCGGCGTGTCCGAACCCCACGTGAGTCGGCTGGCGCCGGCGGTCACCTGCTGCGTGTGACTCATGCCTCCAAACTGGACAATCGGTTCCCACTGCGGGCGAACACTGATTATACCGTCAACCTGCGGCTGGAGAAGTGCCACTTGACCGTCGTCGGAGTCGTTGGTACGTTCAGGCCGGAGAGCGGCAGGAGCGTTGCGGGCGGGCTGGATCGGCTCGAAGATTCTTGGGAAGCCACATGAAGATACCGCGGTTCCTCCTCCCGACGATATCGCTGATCGTTGCGGCGTGGCCGAGCATATCGTCCGGTCAGGAGAGAGAGGTCACGTGCGACACCTGTCACTCGGCCGCCGCCCAACACGTGGCCGGATCGGTCCACAAGTCCCTCCAATGTCAGGAGTGCCACGGCGGCCAACCCCGATACGAAGTCTCCGCCGATCGGGTTGCGCAACTCAGCGCCGAGCATACTGAAGGCGTCAAGTTCGATCACGGCGCCACCTTTCGAGGCGTGCTGGATCGCCTGGCGATCCCGAACATGTGCGGCGTCTGCCACGCGGATGTCGAGCGGATGAATCCGTACGGCCTTCGCACCGATATCCTGGCCCGCTACAAGACCAGTCACCATGGCCAGGCGGTGCTCGAGCACAAGGATGCCCGCGCCGCGGTTTGCACGGACTGTCATGGCCCCGCGCACGCGGTGGTGAGCGTGGACAATCCGGCAAGCCCCGCCTTTACACTGAACGTCCCCAACACCTGCGGGCATTGCCATGCCGACGCAAAGCTGATGGCCAACTATGGCATACCTGTTGAGGTGGTTGCTGAGTATAAGCAGAGCATCCATGGCCAGCAGGTTCTCGAACACGGGGATTTGGGCTCCCCGACCTGTGCCACGTGTCACGGAAACCACGCGGCGATGCCGCCGGGATTCGGCAGCGTCGGCGCCGTGTGCGGCCAGTGTCACACGGTTGCCGCCGACAACTTCGCGAAGACCTTCCACGCGGGGCTCATGGGCTTTGAAGGTTGCGTGCAGTGTCATGGGGGGGGCGAGGGGCGCCACCTGCATCTCATCCAGCGGATCACCGAACCGCCCAAAGTCATGGTTCAACGCTATGCTCAACTGCTCGAATCCAATCGCCATCCTTCGCCGGAGGAGGTTCGGCAGGCGATTCATCCTGAACCGGAGCACATATTCGCACGAGCACTGCCGACCTGCCTGAACTGCCACGATGCCGTCAGCAAGGACGAGAACCTCGCCGGGTTTTTCGGTATGCTTGACGAGATTGCCGGGGCGGAGCGCAGCTACGTGCAAACCGCCCACCGCCTGGACGTGATGAGCAGAGGCGTCCTTCTCGTCGAGCACCAGCGTTTCAAGTTCCAGGATGCCAAAACGCGCCTGCTCGAACTGGCTCCATTGCAGCATACGCTGAACAAGTCGTCGGTCACTGAGAAGATCGGGCAACTGAACGCCGTCCGCGACGAGGTCAACGACGAACTCGACAGACTGCAGGCGGGGCTCTCATGGCGATGGCGATCCTTGATCGTCATCTGGATATTCGCCGTTTGCCTGGCTGCGCTGCTGTATGTCAAGTTTCGACGGCTCAAGCGCGTCCACGTCCGCTCGGCCGACAAGGGCGAAACTCCGCCGCCGCCCGCCGGCGGCCTGCCCAGGCGGTCGTTCCTCGACTGGCTCGTTGGCTTCGGGACGGCCATCGCTGCCATCGCCTTGGCTGTTCCGGCCCTCGCCTATCTTTGGCCGGCGGCCCGGGGCACGGGCACCGCCCGGGTCGAAGTGAAGGACGCCGCGGCGATGAAACGGGGCGACAGCAAAATGATCCAGCTCAACGGGAAGCCCATCATTGTCGTCCGCGAATCATCCGGATTGCGCGCGTTTTCAGCCATCTGCACGCACTTGGGCTGCCTCGTCAAATGGCACGCGAAGGACATGGAATTCAAGTGCCCCTGCCACGCTGGAGTGTTCGACAAGGATGGCAAGGTTGTCTCCGGCCCGCCGCCGGCCCCGCTGCCGGAGTACAAGGTCAGCGAAGTAGGCGGGAAAGTCTATGTCACGGCTTAGTTGTGTGTGGAGGTGCTGATGGCCGCGCGGTCGACGATCAAGGCCTTTTTCGACGCCCGTTTCGATACCGAGCGGTATTCGAGCTTCGTCGACAAGCAGTTGCACAAGCGGCTTCCGCCGCACACGGGCTGGCTTCACGTCTTCGGCAGCCTCTCGCTCCTGCTGTTCCTCAGCCAGACCATCACCGGAATTCTCCTCCTCCTTTACTATCGCCCGACGCCGGAGGCGGCTTACCAATCGATCAAGTATATTACCGCCGAGGTCCACTTCGGCTGGCTCTATCGTCAGGTGCACGCGTGGGGCGCGTCATTGATGATCCTGGCGCTGCTTCTTCACATGATTCGCACGTACTTCATGGGTTCTTACAAGAAACCCCGGGAACTCACGTGGGTCACGGGGGCGCTGCTGTTCATTGTTACAATCGTGTTCGGTTTTACCGGCTATCTTCTTCCGTGGAACCAAATAGCCTACTGGGCCACGACGGTGGGAACCGAATCGGCCGCCAAGGTCCCGTTAATCGGCCAGTGGCTGCAGTATCTGCTGCGAGGAGGCGACACTATCACGGGAGAAACGCTGTCCCGTTTCTTCGTTGTCCATGTCATCGTTCTCCCGTGGATCATCACCGCATTGGTCATTCTCCACCTGACACTGATGCGCGTGCACAACCTTGCCACGATGGAGCCGGTCGGCGAGGAGAAGCCCGTTCCACCTGAGCAGGGCATCCCTTTCTATCCGGTGCACGTCGCCAAGGAGGGGGTCGTGATTGCCCTGCTCTTCGCCCTCCTCATGACGCTCGCGGTTCTCGCGCCATGGGGGATCGGCGAGCCGGCAGACCCGTTGTCGACTCCCGTACACATCAAGCCGGAGTGGTACTTCCTCCCCAGCTACCAATTGCTGAAGTACTTCGAGGGCCCGTATGGCGCCGTTCTGGGGGTATTCGCGTGCTCGGTTCCGTTTATTCTCCTGTTGCTCTGGCCTTTTCTTGATCGTGGTCGACAGCGTCATCCCCGCCACCGTCCCGTGGCGGTAACTCTCGGCGTGATCGCTCTTGTGGCCGCTGTGGCGCTCGGGTACGTCGGCCACATCTCGGAGACGGAACAGACGTTCTTCGGCAAGCGCTATTACTTCGATCTGCTCGGACGCCCCCACGCCGTGCACGAGGGGACGGAGAGCACCCAACCGACTGAGCCGTAGCAGACGAATAATGGTGGAACATCCGGAGACTCGCCAGAACCGTTGATCCGCATGTACAGGCCTGTCTCGAACCCGCCAGGTTTTTCCAAGGTCCATAAGGCATGAAAAGAGACGAAACACCGCTCGAGGCCGGACAAGATTCCGGGCGGTCCGAAGCAACCGCTGGAGAGCCGCCGGCCGAAGAGGGCAACGTGGCCAAGCGACCCACCTACTATCCACTGTGGGAAAACGCCATCACGGTCGCCGGAATCTATCTGGCAATCGGTGCCGTGATTCTCCTGCTCACTTTCGGGCTGTTCAGCCTCGTATCTCCGGCCAAGAACCCGTACGTGGACATCATTGGCTATTTGATTGTGCCGACCATCCTCGCTTTGGGCGTCGCCCTCATGCCGGTCGGCATCCTGATCAAGAGCCTGAGGCTGCACCGTCGGGACCCCTCATTCAAGGTGGCCATCCGCTTCCCACGGTTCGATCTTGGCGATCCGCAGCAACGCAAGGTGGTCAAGACTGTCGTCGCCGGTGGACTGCTTCTGCTGCCGATTGTCGGTGTGAGCAGCTACCACGGATATCACTTTACCGATTCGACGGAGTTCTGCGCGTATACGTGCCATGCGGTCATGCAACCGGAGGCAACGACCTACCATGTATCCTCGCACGCGCGGGTGTCGTGCGCCGAGTGCCACATCGGTTCCGGCGCCAGTTGGTTCGTCAAATCGAAGCTCTCGGGTGTCCGCCAGGTACTCGCCGTCATTCGCGACAGCTATCACCGCCCGATACCGCCTGCGATTGAGCATCTGCGACCCGCCCGCGAAACCTGCGAGCAGTGCCACTGGCCGAAGAAGTTCTTTGGCGCTCAACTCAGGTCGGTCACTTATTTCGCCTCGGATGAGGAGAATTCACGCCACGACGTGCGCATGCTGGTGAACACAGGAGGCGCTGACACGACGACGGGTCGCAAGGAGGGCATCCATTCGCACATGCTCCTGCAGGGTAAGATCGAATACATCGCGACAGATGAGAAGCTGCAGGATATTCCGTGGGTGAGATGGGTGGACGATCTCGGAGAAGAGAAGATCTACCGGTCCGACGGTGTCCCGTGCGACGCACCGCCTCCCGACGGACAGCGGCGCGACACGGACTGCATGGACTGTCACAATCGGCCGGCACACAAGTTCCTCTCGCCCAACAAGGCGGTCGATCATTTCCTGGAGGCCGGACGAATCGATACGACTCTTCCGTTCATCAAACGTCAGGCTGTCAGCGTGCTGACGAAGGAGTATCCCGACGCGGAGACGGCCAGGCTGCAGATCGTCAACGGCATCATCGAGTTCTACCGAAGAACGTATCCCGACCGCTATGCGCGCGATACGGCGTCGGTGCGCGGTGCCGC
This sequence comes from Phycisphaerae bacterium, assembly GCA_040235375.1. Taxonomy (GTDB): domain Bacteria; phylum Planctomycetota; class Phycisphaerae; order UBA1845; family UBA1845; genus JBECKQ01. The sequence goes on from JBECKQ010000059.1 coordinate 20,010, forward strand.
GGATGCCGTCGCCCAGATCTACAGGGAGAACTTCTTTCCTTACATGAACGTGGACTGGCGAACGTACCCGGACAACGTGGGTCACTTTGAGTCGCCGGGCTGCTTTCGCTGCCATGATGGAAAGCATGTCAACCAATACGGCGTGTCCATCAGCCACGAGTGCGATGTCTGCCATACGTTTCTCAACCCCGTGGACGATCCGTCGGGTCGTGTGCTGCTGGCCGAGGGCAAGTTCAATCATCCTGTGGAGCTCGTTGGCGTTCATGCGACTCTTCGCTGCGATCGGTGCCACACGGGCGTAGCAAGTCCCGCGCCAACCTGCGCCGGTTGCCATAGCGATGTGGAGTCGCTGTACGCCGCATCCGCCGATGCGTTCAGGCGTTTCGCCGTGGAGCCAAGCGTCATGCACGGCACCGTCGATTGCGATGGCTGTCACAATCTTTCGACGCCGTTGTCGCTCGAAACGATGAACTCGGCTTGCCTCGACTGTCATGATGAGGATCACGATGGACTTTTGAAGGAGTGGGCGGATACCGTTACCGGTCAGATGGCGGGCGCACGCAGCGCCATGGCCGGCCTCGAAGAAAGCGTCGTCGGAAAAACGTCAAAGGAAGCTGGCGCGGCCCGGAAGTGGCTGGCCGAGAATCGCCCCGTTCTTACCGCGATCGAGAAGGCGAACCCGCTGCACAACCCCGAGGCGGCCGGAACGATTCTGGAAACTCTTACCGATGAGGCGACCGGCCTTGCCGATGGCCTCCAGCAGCCTGTCGCCGACCAGGCTCCTGCGACCCGGCCGTGATCGTGTGACAATGCGTTCACGCCCGATCGGAGATTGCGATCCTGCGGCGAGTGCCCTCGCCGATGCAGCATGGATCGGCCGGCCGCACCAGCGACGCTGCCGGATTCTGCGCAGCTAACTGGCCCCTGCCGGCTTCGTCGCCGGTTCCGTTGCAGGCCCTCCTCGCGCGATCGACTCCAGGATCTTACGCGTCGCATCCATGTTGTGCAGCGGCCCGACCTTGTGCAACTCCTCGATCAGCTTTTTCTGCTTTTTGGTGGCCTTTGCGGCAGCGGCCTTGAAAAGCCGGTCGGCCTCCGCCTGCCAGGCCGCCACCTTGCCACCCATCGTTTCTTTATCATGACATTGGAAGCACGCTTCGTTGATGGTCTTCGCGTTGAGTGGCTTCGACAGATCGTGGCACTCCTCGCAGCCCACCAGCCCGTACATCGGCTCGGCCGAGATGTTGAACGGCTTGAACGCCGCCAGCGTACCGGCCTGGAACTCGGCGATGTCGCTGTGGCAGCCGGCGCACGTTTTCGCCGGCGCAACGCCGCCGGTGTGGCACCGGTCGCAGTTCATCGTGGCGTGCTCGCCCTTCAGCGCGATCGGGTGGGTGAAACTTCCCTCGCGCAGGAGCGGTTGAGTTTCGCTCGGATTGGCCCGCTCGAGAAACACGTGGCAGGCAGAGCAGTTCCGCGAAATCACCTTCCCATCGGCGGACACATGCTTGCCGTCATGGCAGCGGAAGCAGCCGGCGAACATGAGATGTCCCACATTGTTCGCGTACGTCCGCCACGTCACCCGCATGTCCGGGAAGAAGCTGTGCCGGAAGATCCGCTGCGTCTGAGCGATCAGTTTCTTCACATCGCCCGCGCGCCCTGACGCCACTTGCGGATGCTTCGACTGGTAGTAATTGTTAAGCATCTTGGCGATCGCCTTGGCGCCGTCCTCGTGCGATTTGTAGGGCCTCACCAGCGCCGCCACCATCTCCCGTTTCGCGTAGGGCAGCGTGCGCAGCGCCGTGTTGACGCTGAGCACGTCGTCCGCCGCGTCTGTCGGCGCGCGGAACACGTGCGTCGCCCGGTTGTGGCAGTCCATGCAGTCTACTGTCCGCTTGATGCCCTCGGGCGGCGGAGCCGTCGAACTCAATCCGTCTGATCGGTAGATCGTCTGTTTCTTCGTGGCGTGATTCGTTTCCCGCACCCACGGAATCTCCTGCAGCGCTTTGTCAACGGCCACGAATTCAATGGTCTCCCCCAGCGCCATGTGCCAGTGTATTCCGGACGGCGGCCCCGTGGTCGGATTCGCGCCGCCGGTCTTCACGAACATGCGGATGACGCTTGGCGTGTTCTTCTCGTCCGACGAGAAGTGGTGCATCGTAACGAGCTGATCGCCGAAGAACTTCGCTGGCCAGTGACACTGCTCGCATGTCACCGTTGCGGGACGAAGGTCCTGGATGGCCGGCGGGATCGGTCGCGGGTAAGTGTTCGTCAGCGTTGCATAGACTTGCTGCAGACCGGACAGCTTGGATTTGACGTACCAGCTTGCCCCCGGCCCGATGTGGCACTCTGCACATTCCACCCGCGCGTGGGACGAGTCTTCGTGCGCCACGTACTGCGGGTCCATGATGCGATGACACACCAGCCCGCAGAAACGGTTCGAGTCGGTGTAGTGGTACCCGTAGTAGCTCATCGTCCCGATGAACGGCAGTGCCCCCAGCACCACCAGGCCCACGATGACCAGCGCACGCCGATGATGGCGCAGACTCAGATCGATGCGCGGGTAGTATGTTGTGCCCTCCAGGCTACCCTGCTCCCGCTTGACCTGTCTTCGCTTGAGCCATAGACCGATGAGGATCAGGATGATCCCCAGCACGAGGAATCCGGGAAGAATCAGGTACGTGAACAGCCCGAGGTAGGGGCTCGCCTCCGACGTGACGAGGTCGAAGAAGAAGAAACTCGTGATGAACAGCACAGCCCCAGCCGCGAGGGCGCTGCCCACATAGGTCAGCGTATTACGCCACAGCGATCGCTTTTCTGTTCCCATCGGCGGCTTGGTCACGGGGTCGCCGGCACCGACATCGTGACCACGCAAGATGAATAACACGGCCGCAGCCGCGATGACGCTGCCCACATAGGTCAGCATTCTACGCCACAGCGATTGCTTTTCTGTTCCCATCAACTAGCTCCGGCGCAACGACGCCTTCATCCCGCCTGCCACCGCCAGTCGCGTGTGTCACTGCCCACCGCGTGTGGCACTGCTCTTTGAGCACCGCGATGCGCAAATCTCGCACGGGGAAAGTCGTTGACATTCGCCACAGACTCACCGCGGCGAAACCTTGCCATTCGAGCACCGCCGTCAGCCGGTCGATCCGTGCCTTCGCTTCGCCAACTCGGCCAGCCGCTCCCAGGTGTACAGCCCGGTATTGTGCCCGTCGCTCCAGTCGATTCTCACCGCGTAGTTGCCCACCAGCTCCATCCGCACGGGATGGACGTCTCGCGGCACGGTTGCGGGATTGAGCAGCGGCCGGCCGGTCATCTCGTCTATGCACGCCGCGCACGTGCACGCGCAACGCAGCCCCCAGAAGGGCAGGGTCGCGGACGCACCGTCCGCCCACATCACCTGCAGCAGCCCTTCGTCTCGCACGGCCTTTATCTCGACCGGCGGCCCGACCATCCGAACTTTTCTATCCCGTGCCACGAATGCCGTCCAGACAGCGTCCGCGCCTTGCAGGCGGCCTGAGGTGGATTCCCCAAAACGCAATGACGCCGCTGCAAACCGCGCGCCGCATCTCGTCTCCCACGCCGCCTTGCGAAGCGAAGCAACCTCTGTTTTCGCACTCGCGGTGGGGGTGGCAAAGCATGTCCCTGCGATCCTTGTCCTCGTTGGCGGATTGGACAAGTCGTCTTACTTCGAGCCGGCTGCCGTGGGCTGTGGGGGCGGTGGTCTCGCGGAAAACGGGGTGCCTATAATCGCTGCGTTGGACGGACGCGCCCGTCCGGAGCAGCTATCGAATCGGAGAACATCCATGCAAGCTCCTCAGGCACCACGACACGAGACACAACCCGAGCGTCCGCGCAGCAGCCGGCGAGACGCTGAAATCCTCGAACGCGCCACCGAATTCTTCGCCCGCGACGGCTTCCAGGGAACCGACGTGCAGGTCGTCGCCGACGCCCTCGGCATCGGCAAGGGGACCATCTATCGCCGCTTCCCCAGCAAGCGCGACCTTTTTCTGGCCGCGCTCGACGATGGCATGCACCGCCTGCACGCCCACGTCGAGGCCGCCCGCCTTCAAGTTGCCGATCCGCTCGACCAGATCGAGCGGGCGATCGAAGCCTACCTCGCTTTTTTTGACGAGCACAAGGAATACATAGAACTGTTGACCCAGGAGCGGGCCGTCTTCCGCGATCGCAAGAAACCGACGTACTTCGAACACCGGGAGAAGAACGTGGGGCGCTGGTGCGAACGCTTCCGCGAGTTGATGGCGACCGGGCGCGTTCGGCCCTTGCCCGTCGAGCAGATCACCAACGTTCTCAGTGCGCTGCTCTACGGCACCATGTTCACCAACTACTACGCCGGACGGCAACAGCCACTGGCGAAACAGGCGCGGGAGATGCTCGACGTGGTTCTGTTCGGCATTCTCGGTGACACGGAACGCCGGCAGCGCCTGGACGAAGGCGACCGCGATGGCGCCGGCAACGGAGAACCTGCATGACGCAACCCCGCAGAGTTACGAGCTTCGGTGTCCGTCGCCTGCTGTTTGTCATCGCGCTCGGAGTGGGCACGGCAGTGCTGGCCGGCTGCGAGACTTCGCGCGGCGAAACCAAGGACACCTTCAACGCCACGTCGGCCACCGCCTTGCCGGTACGTGTGGCCACCGTACAGACGCAGCCGGCGCCCATCGCCATCCGCGCCATCGGCACGATCGAGCCATTGGCGACGGTTACGATCCGATCGCAGGTCGCCGGCCGGCTCACCAAGGTGGACTTTGCCGACGGGCAGGAGGTCAAGAAGGGCGACGTGCTTTTCGAAATCGACCCGCGACCTTCGCAGGCCGCCCTGCAACTGGCGAAGGCGAACCTCACCCGCGACCAGGCTCTGGCCGCTGACGCCGAACGCGACGCGCGCCGTCTGGAGAACCTCTATGAGAAGGGCACGGCCAACTCGGAAGAACGGGATACGGCCCGAGCCAACGCCGACGCCAAGACCGCGCAAGTCCACGCCGACGAGGCCATGGTCGAGCAGGCCCAGCTTGACCTGGAATACTGCACGATCCACGCGCCGCTCACCGGCCGGCTCGGGGCGCGCCTGGTTGACCCCGGCGACATCATCAAGGTCAACGACACCGCCCTGGTGGTGCTCAACCAGATCAGCCCGATTTACGTCAGCTTCTCGGTGCCGGAGCGCTACCTGGAGGATATCCACGGCTACGCGGCCGCCGGGCCGCTCGTTGTCGAAGCGCGCTTCCCCCACGGCGACGACACGGTCGAACGCGGCGCCCTCACCTTCATCGACAACCAGGTCGACCGCACGACCGGCATGATCAAGCTCCGAGGGACGTTTGCGAACGAAGACCGCCGCATGTGGCCCGGCCAGTACGTTGATGCCTCGCTGATACTCACTACCCGGCCGGATGCGATTGTCGCTCCGACCAAGGCCGTGCAGGCCGGCCCGGAAGGACAGTTCGTCTTTGTCGTCAAGCCCGATCAGACGGTGGAGATGCGCGAAGTTCACGTCGGCGAAGCACTCGACGGCCTTTCCGTTATCGACAGTGGCCTCAAGGCCGGCGAGCAGGTCGTCACCGACGGGCAGTTGCGCCTGACGCCGGGCGCGCGGGTCAAGATTCTCGCCGACGAGGCTCCCAGCGCCGCGCAGCCGGCTGCCGGACTCGCCGCCGGTGCGGAGGGTGGGGCATGAATCCCTCCCGCCTGTTCATCAATCGCCCGGTAATGACCAGCCTGGTCATGGTGGCCATCGTAACGTTCGGCGCGATGGCCTATCGCAACCTGCCGGTCAGCGATCTGCCGAACGTCGACTTCCCGGTGATCCAGGTCACCGCAGGTCTGCCGGGCGCGAGCCCTGAGACAATGGCTTCCTCAGTCGCGACGCCGCTCGAGCGCGAGTTCTCGACGATCGCCGGGCTCGATTCGATGAACTCGAAGAGCTACCAGGGCTCGACGCAGATTACGCTCCAGTTCGATCTCGATCGTAACATCGACGCCGCGGCCCAGGACGTTCAGGCGGCAATCTCCCGCGCTGCGCGGCTGCTGCCGCCGGAGATGCCCTCGCCGCCGTCGTACCAGAAGGTCAACCCGGCCGACCAGCCGATTCTGTACCTGTCGCTCACCTCGACCACGTTGCCGCTCTACACCCTCGACGACTACGCCGAAACCATGATGGCCCGGCGCTTCTCGATGGTCAGCGGCGTGGCCCAGGTCATGGTGTACGGCTCGCAGAAGTACGCCGTCCGCGTGCAGGTGAATCCCGATCAACTCGCCGCCCTCGGCATCGGCATCGACCAGGTCGCCGACGCCGTCCAGCAGGCCAACGTCAATCTGCCGACCGGCAACCTCAACGGCCGCAACGAGGCTTACACCATCGAGGCCAACGGCCAGCTTACCGACGCCGCCCAGTACCGCCCGATCATCGTGGCTTATCGCAACGGCAATCCCGTGCGGCTCGATCGCATCGGCCGCGTCATCAACAGCACGGAAAACGACAAGACGGCGGCGTGGTACGTCGACAAAAACTCGATCGTGCTCGCCGTGCAGCGGCAGCCGGGGACGAACACCGTCAAGGTGGTCGATGCGATTCGCACGCTTCTGCCCAACATGCGCAAGCAGTTGCCGGCTTCCGTCGCCATCACCGTGCTCTATGACCGCTCGGAGATGATTCGCGCCTCAGTCCACGACGTGAAGTTCACGCTCGTCCTGACGTTGGCCCTCGTGGTGATGGTGATTTTCCTCTTCCTGCGCAACGCCCGCGTGACGCTCATCCCGTCGGTCGCCATGCCCTTGTCCATCATCGGCACGTTCGCCGTCATGTACCTGCTGGGCTTCAGCCTCGATAACCTGTCCCTGATGGCGCTCACCCTCTCCGTAGGGTTCGTTGTCGACGACGCCATCGTCGTGCTCGAGAACATCGTGCGGCACATCGAGCACGGCGAGAAGGTCATGGCCGCCGCGCTGCAGGGTTCGCGAGAGATCTTCTTCACCGTCATCTCGATGACGCTCGCGCTGACCGCGGTGTTCATCCCCGTGCTCTTCATGCCGGGCATCCTCGGCCGCCTGCTGCGCGAGTTCGCCGTCACGATCGGTACGGCCATTCTCGTGTCCGGCTTCGTCTCGCTGACGCTGACGCCGATGCTTTCGAGCCGGTTTCTCAAGCCTGCCGGCGAAGTGCACCATGGCCGAATGTACGCGTACTCCGAGCGCGTTTTCGACTGGATGTTGACCGTCTACAAGGTGGGCCTGCACTGGGTGCTGCGCCATCGCCTGACGATCCTGCTCGGCTCGGCCGGTGTGTTGGCCGCCACCTTCTACCTGTACGTCGTGATTCCGAAGGGCTTTCTGCCGAGCGAGGACCAGTCGCGCATCTTCGCTCAGACCGAAGCCGCCGAGGGTACGTCGTTCGACTCCATGGTCCAGCATCAGCGGGAGGTGGCCAACATCATCCAGGCCGACCCGCGCGTCGAGTCCTTCTTCTCCAGCGTCGGCGCCCGGGGTTCGAGTGCCGCGGCGCCCAACACGGGCATCCTGTTCATTCGCCTCGTTCCGCCGTCGCAGCGCACCGCGTCGGTGGACCAGATCATCCAGCAACTGCGGCCGAAGCTCGCCGAGATTCCCGGGATTCAGGTCTACATGCAGAACCTGCCGCCGATCCGTCTCGGCGGCCAGCTCACCAAGAGCCAGTATCAATACACCTTGCAGGGCGCCGACACGCGGGAACTTTACCGCAGCGTGCCCACGCTCGTCGAGCGTATGCGCAAGCTGCCCGGCTTCCAGGACGTCACGACCGACCTGCAACTAAAGAACCCGCAGATCAACGTGAAGATCGACCGCGACAAGCTCGCCACGCTGGGCATCACGCCCGAGCAGGTCGAGCTCGCCCTCGGCAGCGCCTACGGCAATCGGCAGGTCTCCACCATCTACGCCGCCAACAATGAGTACGAGGTGATCCTTGAGGTCGAGCCGCGCTTCCAGGCGCAGCCCGCCAGCCTGCCGCTGCTGCACGTCCGCTCGTCCTCCGGCGAGCTTGTGCCGCTGGATACGATCGCGACGATTACGCGCGGCGTCGGACCGCTATCGGTCAATCACCAGGGGCAGTTGCCGGCCGTCACCGTCTCGTTCAACCTTGCCCCCGGCTACTCGCTCGGGCCGGCGGTCGAGCGGGTCGAGAAGCTTGCCGGCGAGGTGCTGCCGCCGACGATCGTCGCCAGCTTCCAGGGCACCGCCCAGGTGTTCCAGGCGTCGCAGACCGGCCTCGAGACGTTGCTCGTCCTCGCCATCCTCGTCATCTACATGGTGCTCGGCATCCTCTACGAGAGCTTCATTCACCCGATCACGATTCTGACCGCGTTGCCATTCGCCGGCTTCGGGGCGCTGCTCACGCTGCTGGTGTTCGGGATCGACCTGAACCTCTATGCGTTCGTGGGCATCATCATGCTGATCGGCCTGGTGAAGAAGAACGGCATCATGATGATCGACTTCGCCCTCGACGCGCAGCGCCAACAGTCGCTGCCGGCCGCGGAGGCGATCTTCCAGGCGTGCGTCGTCCGCTTCCGTCCGATCATGATGACCACGATGGCCGCGCTGATGGGCACGCTGCCGATCGCGCTGGGCTGGGGCGCCGGCGCCGAGTCGCGCCGTCCGCTCGGCGTGGCCGTCGTCGGCGGTCTGTTGTTTTCGCAATCGCTGACGCTCTTCGTCACCCCGGTGTTCTTCCTGTACCTGGAACGCGTGCGCGAGTTTGCTTCGTCGCGCGCTCACCGCCGACATCACGCTCTGCCCGTACCGCCGGTCGAAACGCCGCCGAGCGGCGTCTTCCGCCCCGCAACCGATTCCTGACGGCGGTTGCCACACAGTGCCATCCGTTGCATGCCTGGTCAGATGAGTGACGTCTCAGCAAGCCCGCTGGACAAGCTGGTACGTGGAGGACACGCAGGTTATATTCGCAGAATCGGTTGCGGATCGTGTTTCGCCGAGGATGCAGAGAGAAGGCAGACTCGTGCGCCGGAAACGAAGAGTCATCCGGGCTGTCGTCGCCGTGGCTTGTGCATTGTTCGGCCTCGGCATCCTCGGCGCTGAAGCCTACCGATACGCCAACTCCCCCTGGGGCATCGCCTCGCCATCTCCCTGGCCTGCTTACGGCACAACATTGAAGTCCGATGTGTGCTACTTCCAGGTGTACTATCTTCCAGCCAAGGCCGGCATTGTGCTCTGCCACCCGTACAACCCTTTCCGTCAGGATCCTGACGTCCTGGTCGGCGTCGATCAGCCGTTCATGACGCTCCAGCTTTGGAAACGCCCGCTTGGCGTGGCGATGGGATGCATCCGCTCCTCTATCCGATACTCCTGCTGCCCTATCCGTTGCTCGTGTTTGTTCGGTTCGTTGGGAGCCGCCGGAGCCGGATCCGGTTTCCGGCCGGCGCCGGCCAGTCCTGCGGCTATGACCTGAAAGGAAGCGCGAGTGGATCGTGTCCCGAATGCGGCAGCGAGTCGGCAGCGGAGGTGCGGCCGCAGTCGATCCCTGCGAAGCTTCGCTCGCTGCCATGGAAGAGAATCGGCATCTGCGTGGTTGCGTTGCTGATCGGATCGGCGGCGTGGTACGCGTTTGAGTCACATCGCGACACTGTCGCGCATCGCATCAACCCGGACGCCGAGCCGCTCGCGGAGTTTCAGCGGGTGTTGCCGATGGTTGCGTCGGGCGAGATCCAGGATCGCCAGACCTTGGACGCATTCGGGGCGCTGGCGGCGAATCATTGCGAAGTCCGCAAGTGGATGACGGCTGCCTACGCGAGCCTTCCGGGCGACCAGCAGTACACACTCATGCACTGCGTTCTCCGGACGGCACCGAAACAAACGTTTGAAGAACTCGCGCCGATGCTCGTGATCGCGATCAACAACGGCCAGCGTGCCATTGCCGCGGTCAAGGCACTTCGGTACTACGACTTGCCTGATCGCAGAGAGATCCTCCAGCGCGTCATCGGTGCCACGGGCGAATACGAAGTTCAGGCTGCGCTCAGCGTCTACCTCGACGTGTACGGCGTCGCGGGCATCAAGGAAGCCCTGGACAAGCTACTCGAAGGAAATCGCCGGGATGCCATCGGCGCGATTCTCATGAGCAGGGTCGAGGGTCCATTGCGGGATCGGGCGTTGCAGGCGGTCAACAACTGCCTTTCCGACGGCAGGTATTCGCTGGACGCGTTCTACGAACT
>JBECKQ010000074.1:0-27143 GCA_040235375.1 Phycisphaerae bacterium
CAGCCCGCCCTCTCCTCCGGCCGGGAGCACCTGGCCGATGACCCCGTGATCACAGCAGCCGGATGAAAACAGAATGGCCGTCAGGGTCAGGATCAGTTGATGGGCCCGCAGCACCGGCGTGGACAGCTCGCACTTCTCACCCACTTTGCCAAGCACGATGAGGGCGGCGACCAGGGACGCGACAACCACCACCGGTATTAGCGCCTTCAACGTCCCGAGATCGGGCGTAACCGAGTCTCGCGGAATTTACGCGCTCAGGTGAACGGCGTCGACGATCATCGGCAGCGCGGCACCGCCGTGCTCGATCCTCAGCCGGCGATGAGTTGGAAGCGGACCTCGCGTTATCGGGACACGACGATTTCGGGGCCGCCGAGCGCTCTTTTCGGACGCCGGTGGCGGCGACAACGCGCCGCCCTGATGCTCCACGGGCGGCGTAAACCGCTTCGACCTTCGTGCCGACAAGAGCCCATGGCGACTCGCGCCGATCAAGGGACTGCGATTATGCCCGCGCTGCCGAAGTCCGTGCCGATTCGATCCGTCCCGCTGAGCCAGAAGGACCTGAACGACCTGCTCGACCAACTCGACGACGCCGAGAAGAAAAGCACGATCACGACCACCCGGCGAGCGCATCCGCGGCAAAAGTGCCGCAATGCCGTCATCCTCGTGGAGGTCGAGCAGCACGGCCACATGTCATCGTTCGCCCTGCCCTTGCGCAATATCAGTGCCGGCGGCGTGTCATTCCTGCATCGTTCCATGCTGCACGTCGGTACGCCCGCCACGATTACTATACCCCTGGCGAACGGCAGGACGTTCCAGCGCTCCGGGCACATTCTGCGATCGCGACACGTTGGCGGGATGGTGTACGAGATCGCCCTCCAGTTCGACCCCCCGACCGCACCGTGACCGGCGCGCCCTGAATTGATGTCGTGTGCGCAAACGCCCGGCGCTATCGACAACGGCGCACGTGCTGCGGCTTCCTGCCGGCCACCTGCTCGATCAGGCCGCGGGCCTCGAGGTCCTGCTTGACGGTGATGACATACCACGGCAGCGAGTCGTCCGCCGTGAATACGCGCTGGTCAACTCGCTTCGACACGAGCCGGGGCAGATCCTTGAAGGCGACTCCGTCGCCGCGGCGCGGGATGACGCTCAGCAGGGCCTTCTTCATGTCAGCGTACTTGTCGCGGGCGATATTGACGCCGTTCTTGCCCTGCGGATGCAGCGTCAGCACGCGATCGGTTCTCGCGGTCGTCGCCATGATACGTCCTCCATCAGTGTTTCACATCAACGAGTGCGGCCGGGAGCGCGCCGCCACGCCGGGGCGGATGCCCCGCCCCACTGCTCACGGCCTATGACTCTCGATGGCTGCCGGCCCAACCTGGGAGTATACGGATTGATTCGGCGGGATGCATCGTTGACGGGCAACCCGCGGCGCGGTACTTCAATTCGCGATTCTGCTGCTCGCGTATGGCTGCCGGCCGCCCCGGAATCATCAGGTCGGGCCCGGGTCGGACGGCCGCCGGCAGCGCGCCTGCGTCAACGGCTCGCCGCCTGCCCTGCAGCCTGCGAGTGCCATTCCGCGTCATTACCAGGACGGCCGACATGATCGCCCGACTCCACAGCGTCGCTTTCTTCGGCATCGAAGCGTTCGAGATCGAAGTCGAGGTCGACGTCGCCCAGCGCGGTTTCACCGCGGCGATGATCGTCGGCCTGCCCGATCCGGCCGTCAAGGAAAGCCTCGAACGTGTCCGCAGCGCGCTGGGCAACTCCGGCTACGAGTTCCCCCGCTATCGCACTGTGGTCAACCTCGCCCCCGCCGACGTCCGCAAGGAAGGCCCGATGTTCGACCTCGCCATCGCCCTGGGCATCATTTTCGCGTCCGGCGCGGTCGAGCCGCAGATCACCGGCGATTACATGATCACCGGCGAACTGGCCCTCGACGGCCGGGTCCGACCGGTCAAGGGCGTCCTCTCCAGCGCCATCCTCGCCAAGGAGCAGAGGTACCGCGGGATCATCGTGCCCGCCGAGAACGCCCCCGAGGCGGCCGTCGTCGACGACCTCGAAGTGATCCCCGTCACCTCGCTGACCGAGGCGGTCGGCTTTCTTTCCGGCCAGTTGCCGCTCGAGCCCGTCGCCATCGACCTCGACGCGGTCTTCGAAACGTCCAGCGTCTACGACTGCGACTTTTCCGACGTTCGCGGCCAGGAGCACGTGAAACGGGCGCTGATCATCGCGGCGGGCGGCTGGCACAACCTGCTGCTGATCGGCCCGCCGGGTTCGGGCAAGACCATGCTGGCCAAGCGCCTGCCCACGATTCTGCCGCGGCTGTCGCTGGCCGAATCGCTGGAGACCACGCGGATTCACTCCGTCTCCGGCGAGCTCAAGTCCGGCACGTCGCTGCTGGCGACGCGGCCGGTGCGAGCGCCTCACCACTCGGCGAGCACGCCGGCCCTGGTCGGCGGCGGCACCATCCCGCAGGCCGGCGAAGTGTCGCTCGCTCATCACGGCGTGCTGTTTCTCGACGAGTTTCCAGAGTTCAGCCGGCACACGCTCGAGGCCCTGCGCCAGCCGCTCGAAGACGGCGACGTCACCATCGCCCGAGCCCACACCACGGTGAGCTTTCCGGCCTCCTTCCTGCTGGTCGCGGCGATGAACCCCTGCCCCTGCGGCTACTTCACCGACCCGCGCAAGCCGTGCAAGTGCACGCCCCCGCAGATCGACAAATACCTCTCGCGGATCAGCGGCCCGCTGATCGACCGGATCGACATCCACATCGAGGTGCCGGCCGTCCCCTTCAACGAGCTCCGCGGCGACCGCGACGGCACGCCCTCGACCTCGATGCGCGACCAAGTGGTCGCCGCCCGCGCCCGCCAGCAGTCGCGCTTCAACGATTCGAAGATGGTCAACGGCCGGATGGGCGCCAAGCACATCCGCAAGCACTGCAAGCTCGACGAAGCCGGCGAGATGATGCTGCGTCAGGCGATGACCGAACTGGGCCTCAGCGCCCGCGCCCACGACAAGGTCTTGCGCGTAGCCCGCACGATCGCCGACCTGGCCGACACCGACAACATCCGCGCCGAGCACGTCAGCGAAGCGATTCACTACCGAAGGCTGGACCGGCAGCTGTAGCGTCCCACGGCGGCAAGAGAATCCAGCGTACCCGCAGGTTCCAGCAGCAACCTAACCTCTCGCAGCCCAGTGACCTATGCGCGAGCAGGCCCGCGGCTCGCTGTCCTCCAGCCGACAACCGGCACTGCGGCGCAGACGCCCACCCGCCTGGCGGGGCATGGGATTCCTGAGGCGAATTGCCGGCCCGAAACCGATATAATCATCAGACCGTGGGGACGGCAGGTGTGTGGTGGATGACGCCCTGAACGCAGGAGGTCAACACCATGCTCGAAAGACGACGTCGGTATACGATCGCGGCGCTGGCCGTGCTGGCAAGTCTGCCGGCATCGCCTGTTGCCGCGCAGATCACCAACAGCCCGATCTCGCACGGTTCGGCCACTCCCCCCTGGGCGTCATCCGGACGAAGCACGTCAACCGGCATGGCGAACACCAACGGCGTCCGCACAAACCCACCAGCCAGCGCACATAGAGCATGGATCCTCTCCGAGGTACAGCGAACCGCACCTTCCCGGAATGAATCGGCCGCCATCGAGACGCTCGAGAAGCGGATCGAACGGGTGTCGTGGGAAGACGAGCCCCTGGAATCGGTGGTGGAGTGGATTCGTCAGCAGGGCCCGGCAAACGTGGTGCCGGTATGGCGCGCCTTGGACGACATCGGCGTGCAGCGCGACACGCTGGTGACGCTGGAACTGCGGGACGTGACCGCGCACCAGTTGCTGGTCGAGTTGTGCGACCAGCTTGCCCCCTTTGGGGGCATGGGATTCCAGGGGCACGGGAACGTCATCAGGATATCGTCGCAGCGGCATCTGGATTCCAAGCTGTACATCCGGGTGTATGAAGTCCGCGACGTCGCTTTCGACGTTCCCGACTTCATTCCTCTGGGGGGCTGTTCCGCTCCGGTCGCCGCTGCCGGCGGTGGCGGCGCTGACGGGTACATTCCGCTCGAAGTGCGCATGGACAAGCTCGCCGACATCGTGCGCAACGCCATCGCACCTGAACTCCGGGTGGAGAACGGCGGCGACTGCTCTGTACAGGTGTTCAAATCCAGCCTGGTCGTTCGCGCGCCGATTTCCGTGCATCAGAAAATCGGCGGCGATTTCTACCTGCCCTGAATTCAACTACCGGCGGCCGGTTCTTGCAGCCGCTCGAGGGGCTCGTGCTATCGGTCAGCCAAGCCCCGCGCAGCCGCTGCATCCGCCGCGGATTCAGACAAGCTCCTCCACCTCACGGTCAACGGCCTCGCCGATACGGCGGAGAGACTCCATCAGGTCCGCGAAGGTATGGGTGGTGATGGACTGCGCGCCGTCGGTCAAAGCGTGCTCCGGATCGGGATGGACCTCGACGAGCAGGCCGTCGGCCCCGGCGGCCAACGCGGCCTTGCACATGGCCGGAACCATGTACGCATGGCCCGTGCCCTGCGACGGATCGATGACGATGGGCAGGTGCGACTCGTTCTTGACCGCCGGGATAATGGCCAGCGGAAGTGTGTTGCGAACGTAATCCTCGTGCGTGCGGATCCCTCGCTCGCAGAGGATCACGTTCTGGTCGCCTTCGTTCATGAGGTATTCCGCCGCGAGCAGAAACTCGTTCAGCGAGGCGCTCCAGCCGCGCTTGAGCAGGACCGGTCTGCCGGTGCGCCCCGCGGCCTGCAGCAGGTTGAAGTTGTGCATGTTGCGGGTGCCGATCTGCAATACGTCGGCGTACTCGGCGACCATGGACATCTGGTCGATGCTCATGACCTCGGTGCAGACCGCCAGACCGGTTTCATCGCGCGCCTTCGCCAGCAGTTTCAACCCCGGCTCGCCGAGTCCCTGGAAATCGTACGGATTGGTCCGCGGTTTGAACGCCCCGCCGCGAAGCGCGACAGCGCCGGCCGCTTTTACCGCATGCGCGGTGGCCAGGAGCTGCTGTTCGCTTTCCACACTGCACGGTCCGGCGATCACGGCGAAGCGCTTCCCCCCGACGAACGCACCGTTTCCCAGCGGGACGACCGACGGCTCCTTCTTGACCTCCCTGCTGGCCACCTTGTACGGCTTGAGAATGGGCACCATGGCATCCACCATGGGCGCAGTCTCAATGGCGGACATGTCCAGGCCGCGCTTGTCACCAATCGCGGCGACGACCGTCCGGTCGGTGCCGGTAATCACGTGGTCCTTGAGCCCGTACTGCCGGACGAGGTCGACGACGTGCTCGATATCCGCGGGCGAGCAACCCGGTTTCATGACGACGATCAACTGAAATCTCCGCTGGAGAATCGTGTGCCGGCCCCGAAGCGTCGGCACGGGCCAGAACCGAAATGACTCAAATTCGCCCTTGCCGATGTGGATGTCAAGCCGCTCCGGACCGGCTCACTGCCGTTCGAGCAGATCGCATTCCGTCCGTGTAACGGCCATGGCCAACAAAGGGGAACCGATCGGAACCTCCGGCGTCCAATCAAGCGGTTACGACGTTCAGCCGGGCGGACGGGGCGGCCGGCTCGCAGCGGCTGCACATTGGGGCAGGATTTCGGAGGTTCTCCCATGAACAGGTACATGGCAGCGGCGCTGACGGCGATCTTCCTTGTCACGGGTCAGGTGCGGGCAAGAGAGAGCATTGAGAAGATCGTCGAACCCCAACAACCGAAAATCGAAGTCGTTTTCGTGCTCGACACGACCGGCAGCATGGGCGGCCTGATCGAGGGGGCCAAGCAGAAGATCTGGAGCATTGCCAATGCCATGGCCACCGCCAAGCCCACGCCGGAGATCCGAATGGGTCTGGTCGGCTATCGAGACCGCGGCGATGCCTACGTCGTCACGCGAACCGACTTGACCAGCGATCTTGACGAAGTGTACGCCAGCTTGATGGCGTTTCAGGCAGGCGGCGGTGGCGACTCGCCCGAGAGTGTCAACGAAGCCCTCCACCAGGCGGTCACGGAGACTCCATGGAGCGGCGATGAGAACGTCTACCGCGTGATATTCCTCGTCGGGGACTGCCCGCCGCACATGGACTATTCCGATGACGTCAAGTACCCCGAGTCCTGCAAGCGAGCCATTACCAATGGGATCGTGATCAACACGATCCAGTGCGGAGCTTTCCCGGCGACCGAGCCGATCTGGCAGGACATCGCCCGCAAGGCCGAAGGTCGTTACTTCCGTGTCGAGCAGACCGGCGGCGCGGTTGTTACCTCCACCCCCTTCGACGCCGAACTCGCCAGGCTCTCCACGGAGCTTGACGCGACGCGCGTCTTCTACGGCAGCGCGGTGGTCCTCGGAGCGCAACTGGAGCGGGCCGAAAAGGCGGATGCGACCGCTGCCGCCGCTCCACTCCCTGCACAAGCCGAACGGGCCGTCTTCAATGCCAGCAAAGCTGGAGCCACCAACTTCCTCGGCATCCAGGAACTCGTGAACGATATCAAGGAAGGGAGTGTCCAATTGGCCGACATCAAGGATGAGGAGCTTCCCGAGCCGATGCAGAAGATGTCTCCAGACGAGCGGATCCAGTTCATCGATCAGCAGGCGGATAAACGCATCCAGTTGCAGAACAGGATCGAAGAACTGTCCGCCAAACGAGCCACCTGTATCAAGGAGCAAATCGCCAGGCAGGGTTCCGATGCCAAGGCGGGCTTCGACGCCGCCATGGTGGAGTGCATCCAGCAGCAGGCGGGCAAGAAGGGAATCATGCTATCTAAGTGACACGCGCCGTGGGTTTCGGCCAGCACTCGAAACCGCTCCCGGGTCAGCACGATTCCGCGTAACACGCGGCCTTATTCGCCAGTGTCACCTGCGCCTGTGACGCTGGCGATTGGCCTACGTGGCAGTAGCCGGCCAATCTCTTTCGACGCCGTTACTGACGACACACGCGCATCGCTCGGGCAGCACGGCGACCGGCGACGCTATAAAAACGGGCCGACACACTCAGACTGGAGAGGTCGCGGGTGTCACCCGCTCGCTGGCCTGCCTCCCGGATTCCGGTCCAGGTCGAGCGTGGTAGACTCTCGGCCCTGGACCAGGGGTGGTGGACATCAGAATCATCGGCAGGAAGCGTCAGGCCGTTGGCCTTGGCTACCGCCGCATTCGCCGGGTGGTGGCGACAAGCGCCGCCAGCACACAAAGCGCCAAAGTCGATGGCTCGGGCACGACGAAGTACTGGTCACCCGCGAACTGGTTGAGATCGATTCCGGCAAGGTTGCCGGTGAAAGTGCCGGCGCCGTCGCCACCGAGATTATCGGTGCCGGCCGGGAGACCGGCGAGGAACTGGTTCGAGAGATAGTCGTGGTTACTGCCGTTGACCATCGCGCTGATCTTGAACGGGCCGGCCGGGCTGCCGATCGCCGCGAGCGGGATGGCCAGTTCGATGCCCGTGGTAACGGCCTGGGCGGCAATCGGGTCGGCCGCACCGGTGCCTCCCATGATGCCCGCGACGTTACTGTTGTTGAACGCGACGCCGATGCCGTTGGGCAGTGCGGCGGCATTTGAACCGGTGGTCGAGCCGGCGAAGACGTCACCAGCGAAGAGGAAATTGCCCAGCCCGCCGCCGACAACGGCATAGTCAATGTCGAAGCGATCACCGCCGGAGTTACCGTTGCGCAGGATCAGCAGATAATCGGCTTCGAAGCCGGAGTCGAAGGTCATGCCGGCGTGTTTGTTGGCCCAACCATCGTCCTCGGGGTTGTTTCCACCGTTGTTTCCGTCGGCCTGCAGGACGTTCTGCCCGCCCGCCTGCGAGTCGATGAAGATGTTGAGTTTGTTGAAGTTGTTCTGCAGGTTGCCTGTCAGCATCAGGTAGAGCGTGCCACCTTCGATACTGGCGTAGCCGGCATCAAGTTCACTCATGTTGTCGCCGAACTGCGTTTGAACCGACTGGACCGCCTTGGCGGTGCCATATGCCGGATCGCGAGTGCCATCGAGAATTGGAGCGCCGGTGGCCACTATGGTGAGCGCGCACACGACCACCGCGCAGATAAGGTTTCTGAGCATCTTTCATCCTCCTAGAATCGAGAGACAGCCCGTTTTGGCCGATCGGCCCTGCACCAGGTTACGGAACCTGGAAATCTCTGAGGGTATTCTAGCAGATCGTTGCAGATCATTGCAAGCGGCAGTGTCACTGATTGAGAACGACGGCGCTGGTCGGTGGCAACTGGATTAGCCCGCGGTTCCCGTGGGTTGTTCTGCTGTATCCAAGTGACGGACGCGGTGGGCCGCGGCCGGCAATCGAAAAGAGCGCCCGGATCAGCCTGATTCCGCGTACCACGTGGCCGCATTGGTCGCTGCCACTTGCGCCTATCGGCGCCGATGGTACCCACGTGCCGGAGACATCGACGCGGATCTCGCCGATTGCGGGTTTCTACAATCGGCATTTTCCCGGCTCCGAACCCATTGCATCGTCACGGGCAACAGTAGGGATCGATTCGTAATGGTGATTTCGCAGGGAGTTGCCGTGCTGCCAGCGTGTGCTTTGTCCATGCGGGTAATGGGCCGCGTGCCCGGCCATATCGACAACCGCTTCTCCGGCGGATGCCTGGCATCTGCGTTGTCTCGAGGAGTGATCCTCGACCGCGACCGAAATCCGTGGTAATTATGCCGCCGTGTCGGACTGTCAGCAATGCGGAGAACGACTTGCGGAAGGCTGTCGTTTCTGCCCGAGTTGCGGGATTTCCATCGGCCAGGGCGAGTCGACAGTAAGTACACCGCCCCGGGATGATGCGCTGAATGCGGCCGCAGTATCCCGCGGTGATTCCATGCGCACTCATGGCCGGTTTGTTCCCGGCTCGAAGCTCGGTGGGCGTTACCGCATCGTTGGCCTGTTGGGCCAGGGCGGTATGGGCGAGGTCTATCGGGCCGACGATCTCGAGCTCGGCCAGTCGGTCGCGCTGAAGTTCCTGCCCCAGAAGGTCGCGGCCGATCCGGTGGCCCTCGATCGTTTTCGCAGCGAAGTGCGCACCGCCCGCCGCATCGCTCATCCCAATGTCTGCCGCATGTTCGACATCGGGCAGGCCGACGGGCACATTTTCCTTTCGATGGAGTACATCGACGGTGAGGACCTCGCCCACGTCCTTCGCCGGATGGGCCGGCCGAGCAACGAAAAGGCGCTCGAGATCGCCCGGCAACTATGCCTCGGGCTGGCTGCGGCGCACGAAAACGGCGTGCTCCATCGTGACCTCAAGCCGGCCAACATCATGATCGACGGCCGCGGTTGTGTGCGGATCACTGACTTCGGCCTCGCCGGGCTGGCCGACGAACTCGGCGATCGAGAGGAGCATGTCGGAACGCCGGCATACATGGCGCCGGAACAACTCACCAGCGGCACTGTCTCCGTTCGCAGCGACATCTACGCACTGGGGCTGATTCTGCATGAAGTGTTCACTGGGCGCAAGGTGTTCGATACCAACAGCGTCGCCGAGCTCAAGCGTCAGCACCAGACCGGCACCATCACCATGTCGTCCTCCGGAACGGATGCAATCGATCCTGTCGTGGAACGCGTCGTCTGCCGCTGCCTGGAACAGGACCCGCAGCGTCGTCCCTCGTCGGTCTACGCCGTGCTCGGCGCACTGCCCGGCGGCGATCCTCTGGCGGCGGCCCTGGCGGCCGGGGAAACGCCTTCCCCGGAATTGCTCGCTGACGCCGGCGACTCAGGCGGTCTGGCCCCGCGCGTGGCGATTCCGCTTCTCGCCGCAAGCCTGATCTTGCTCGGGATCCTCGTGTGGCTGGCGCCGCGCAAGTCACTGATCGGTCGCACTGCTCTCGATACCCCGGAAGTCGAACTCGCCTTGCGCGCCCGCGATCTGGTGAAGGAAGTCACCGGCCATGATGCACCGAACTACGAGGCTTCTGGCTTTGTAGCCAATCGACCCTACCTCGATCACATCCGCAAGCACGACGATTCCCCCGACCGCTGGGACCGGCTGGGCACTCAGCGTCCACCGGCGATGATATACTGGCATCGCTTCAGCCGGACCGGGATGACCCCCGCGGGCCTGCACGTCGATCGAGTCTCGCCTGACAATCCGCCCATGTCAGGGCCGGGCAGCGCCGTAGTCGAGTTCGATCCGCGGGGGCGACTCATGCGGCTACAGGTCGTACCGGACCGGGAACCGCCATCGCCGCCGGACGATCCGATCGACGCGGGCAAGGTTCTCTTGGGACCTGCGGGGCTGGACGAATCCGAGTTCGAACCGGTAGAAGCCCGCTTTACGCCCCCGGTCCCGTGTGACAATGTCCGGGCCTTCTCCCTGGGCGATGGATCGAAGCCGGGAGAATCGGCCATAGTGCAAGTGGGTTCGTTTCGTGGCCGACCCAACTACTTCGAAATCGTCAACCCCTGGGACGCAACGGAGGAACCGACCGACACGACACGGATACCATTCGCGGTGGCGATCATTGGAATCGGCTTACTCGTTGTCACCAACCTGATCGCGTATCGCAATCTGGTGCAGAATCGTTGCGATCGACGGGGCGCCTTCCGCCTGGCCCTTTTTACGCTGTTAGTCTGGCTGTTGAGTTGGGCGATCGCCGACCTTCGCTTTCGCGGTTCGCTCGACGATGTTGCCAGTACGATCGGCTACATGTTGTTCGGAAAACCTCTCGGGCATGCCTTTGCCCACGCGTTTATCACTTGGATCGCGTACATCGCGCTCGAGCCCTACGCTCGCCGACTCTGGCCGCGCACGCTTGTGACCTGGACCCGCCTTCTGATGGGGCGATTCCGCGATCCCCAGCTCGGGCGCGACATTCTCGTGGGCGCGCTGGTGGGCGGCGGGCTGGTCCTGCTGAGTCATCTTCCAGCGTTTGTTCTGGTGCACCTCGGGCATGGGCCGCCGACTCCCAACGCAGTCACCGTCGGGGGGCTGCGCGACAACCTGGCCCTGCTGGTGGCCAGCGCGAGCAATGCAGTGGGCGATCCGCTGCTGTACCTCGTGCTGCTGGTCATCCTTCGACTTATCCTGCGCGTCAATTGGGCAGCGATGCTCGGGTTTGTGCTGCTGGCGGTTGTCCTGCAGTTCCTCGAACCGAATACGGTGCTGAACGCCGAGACCGTCGTCGAGGCAGTGAGGTCGGTGATCGGCGCAACCGTGATACTCGTAATCCTGATTCGATTCGGTGTTTGCGCGGTGATGGCGGCCTGGTGGCTGCACGCCTGCGTGGACTACTTCGCGATCACGCCCGATCTGATGCACTGGTACGCCGCACCGGCCCTCGTGTCGATCGTGTCCTGCGTGGCACTGATCTTCTACGGCTTTTACATTTCGCTCGCCGGCCAGCCGATCTTCAAGGACACGCTCGCCGAACGGCCCGCGTTCGCGTGAAGTTGCGGCGCGTCGGTGCGCGGGACGCGTCGGACTCCGCCTTCAGCGGGCCGAAGGGTGACCGAGCGCTTCCTTCATCACCGCATCCAGCTCGATCAGCGCCTTGGCGCCATCACCCTGAAACGCGCTGCCGTGCATCGTCGCCAGCGTACGCGGCTGGAGCGCAGCCAGTCCTTCGAGCAGCGGACGCGTGTTCGGCGTATAGGGCATGTAGTTCATCAGCGGCCCGGCCTGGTAGGCGAGAAGGGACTGCCGCACGCGCCCGAGGATATCTGTCTCGGTCAGCGGTTCGACATCGCCGTCGTGATGGAAGAGGTCGGAGCAGAACAGCACCTGCTGCGTCTCTTCGAACAGCATGCCCGCGTCCCACCCGTGCGGCAGGTGCGGCGTCGGGCGATGGCGGAATCGCAACCGGCCGGTGCACAGCGTCTCATCCGGGTTCAGCGTTCTCGGAGGGCGATCGGCAAAATCGTTGAGATTCACGAGTGCGCCGACGAACCCCGTCACGGCCTGCGCTTGCGGTGCAATCTTCAGCCACTCGTTCAGCGAGCCGCACTCATCGACCTCGAAGTGGCTGTAGCCGATCCACCGCAGCGCCGTCGGGTCGATCACGCGTTTGACCGCTTCCAGCACGGCCGGAAACATGCGGCACATGCCCGTGTGATAGAGCAACGGTTCGTCATCCACCACGAGGAAATGGTTGAACTGCAGGTTGATCTCCGGCATCAGAATGCTGATGCGATGGACACCCGGTGCAATCTCGGTGATCTGGGCCATAGCGAGACCTTTCGGCTAGCCGGCACGCACTGAGTTCCCCGTGCCTTGTTTGCGGTACGACCTTTTCCAAGTGACCTTGCCCGATTCCGTGGCCGGACTTTATTCCGTGATTGTAGCATCGAGGCAAATCCCGGGAAAACGATTCAAGGATCTGGCAGGCTCTCCGGTATAGGATGTGCTTGCAATCATAATGGCCGGCCGAGTTGCCTTGAAGTAATCTTTACGACAGAAAGCGGATCGTCGCCTGCGGGCCATCTGCGGGATTCCCGCAGGCACAGAGCCTTGTCAGAATCAAACAGTCGCGAAACGTGCTGAGGCAGCCAATGAAACCCAGACAGGACATGAAATGCCCGTACTGCGGCGGCCGGGAGTTCGAAGTCGAGAACCTCGGGAACCCCGCCACCACCTGGAAGGTCACGTTTGGCAGCCAGTTCTTCAAAAAGAAGGAACTGCGAGCTTGTGCGTGCCGGCACTGCGGTTTTGTTTCGCTGTTCGTCGAACCCGAACAGGATCAGCTCGAAGGCCCACAGGCCGGTTAGCCCGAGGAACCTTCCGCTCGTCGCAGGAACGCGCGCAAGGTCCGGTTGAACGCTTCGGGGCGTTCAGCGTGTGACAGGTGTGACGCGTTCTCGATCACCACGAACTGCGATCCCGGCATGTTGCGGTGGTAATATTCGGTCGCCGCAGGCGTCGCTTCGTCGTACCGGCCGCAGATGAACAGCGTCGGCACCGTGATTTCCTTGAGGCGATCCACCCGCTCGTAGTCCTTCAACGTGCCCGTAATCGTGAACTCGCTGGGACCGCACATGTACAGGTACACGTCCTGGCCCATCTTCTCCGGCGAGAGCGCACGCTGGACGCAGTCCGGCCACGGATCCAGGCGGCAGACATGCTGCGCGTAGAACGCATTCAACGCCGCCTGGTACGCCGGCGACTCGAATTCGCCCGAGCGTTCGGCCGCGTGAACCGCCGCCTGCATCTCCTTCGGCAGTTCCAGCAGCCAGACACGCTGGTCGGCGACCCAGCGCTCCATGCTGAGCGCCGGCCCCGCCAGAGTCAGGCTCACGACGCCTTCCGGCTGTCGTCGGAGCATGTAGTCCACCGCGAGCATGGTTCCCCACGAGTGACCCAGGATGTGCACGCGATCGAGATGCAGCGCCGTGCGGACCGTCGCCAACTCGTCGACGTATCGTTCGATCGTCCACAACGACTCGTCTTTGGGCCGGTCGGAGTTGCCGCAGCCGAGCTGGTCGTAGAACACAACCGGCCGGCTGTCCGCAAGAGCCTCCAGCGGTTCAAGATAATCGTGCGGCACACCCGGACCGCCATGCAGAACCAGCAGGGGTACGCCGGGCTTATCCGCGCCGACGATCTTGTACCAGACCGCTCCGCCTTCGACTGGAATTCGCCCTTCGCGGACGAGCGGCTGGCGATGCGCTGTAGCACATCCGGCGCCGAACCCGAACAGAAGCGCGCAGAGCACAAAAAGCCTGTGTGGATTCAACTGCATTGGTGAATTCCCGTCATGCGCGAGTCGGCGCCTTCCCCCGCACTGCGCGACGCAGAACAAGCAGTCGTGCACAACCTCTGCGCATGGACCGACCCGATTGATCGCGCCCGCACCGGCGCGGGCCCCGCCCTCCGGCCGGGCGATTATACCGGCAGTAGACTCGACGCGAGAGGTCGCAGCCGGTCGATCCTGCGAGCCTTCGCCGTCCAGTGGTTCGACCGGCGTCTGCGCTCGCAGTTCCACACGACAAGCAGGGCCACACCGACACCCAGCAGCCGGAATATCGTCCGGGACGGCCGGTTTCGAGGACCGGCGCCGGACTCGGCGTAGAGCGTCGCGAGCGGTAGCGGCGCTTCGACTGCGGGCGCTCGGCTTGGCGCTTGTAAGTGAACCCTGTACACCAGGCGCTTTGCCGTCGGCGGATGCGCCGCGTTGCGCGGCGTCGAAGTGCTCTGCTGGACGCGAAGACTGATGCTCCAGCGGGGGCGGAGTCGCCGTTTGTTGCTGGCAAACACGCCGGCGAGTCCGAGCGGCATGCGTCTTGCGAGGGCAGGAGAACGAGATCGTGAGCAGGTCTGCGCGAACCCTTGCAGTTGCGGTCGGGGCGGCGGTTCTCGCCTACGCGGTGGCCGTTGTCTGCGACCTGCCTGCAACGCTCGCGAACTGGACGCAGCATCCGCAGTTCGGCACGCTCACTGAAGTCGCCGTCCCGCTGCTCGTCCTGGTGGTCGGAGTCGTCTGCTCGTTTCATCAGCAATCGCGCTCGCCGGGTGTCCGGAGCGACTCGCGCGGCGCGGTGCAGAGCGCCTTCTGCGAAGGCGACGGGCAGCTTCGTCTGCTGCTCGAGAAGATCCCGGCGATCGTCTGGGCCACGGACACACAGCTCCGGTACACGTGCTCGGCAGGCGCCGGCCTGGCGGCGCTGACCGCGGAAGTCGGAGCGCTCGACGGCCGCACACTCGATCAGCAGTTCGGCGCGGACGATGATGCCTCTCTCCCCACAGCCGCCCATCGCCAGGCTCTGCGTGGCGAGCCCGCCAGCTACGAGTTCAGTGCGGGGAGGCGGACGTACCAGGCCCACGTGGAACCGCTGCGGAATTCAAACGACACCATCATCGGATGCATCGGTATCGCCCTCGATGTCACCGAGCGCACCCGAGTCGAAAGGGCACTGAAGGCAAGTCACAGCCTGCTGACCGCGATCGTCGAGGGGACGCAGAACCCGATCTTCGTCACGGACATGAATGGCCGATTCGTGCTGGTCAATTCGAAGGCGGCGGAGTTGGTGGGCAGGCCCGTGGAAGAGATCATCGGGAGGGACGACGCGGCCATCTTTCCGCCGGAGTTGGCGCAGCGGATCGCCGAGGAGGACCGCCGGATCTTCGCCACCGGCGAGAGTGGCAGCTACGAGCGTGTGGGTGTCATGGTGAATGGCGAGGAGCGTTCCTACCTCAACACGAAATCGATCTACCGGGACCACGACGGCAAACCCCTCGGGCTCGTGGGCATCGCCCACGACATCACTGATCGGCGCCGGGCAGAGGAACAGGTGCGACGGCATCAGGCAGAACTGGCACACGCCGGTCGGCTCAGTGCCGCCGGGGAGATGGCCTCGGAATTGGCCCACGAGCTGAACCAGCCGCTGGCCGTCATTCTGTCGGGCGCTGAACTGTGCCTGCGTCTGGCGCACTCGCAGGGCGGGAACTCTCCCGAGGCTCTGGGGATCCTCGCGGACATTGCCGCCCAAGCTGAACGCGCCGGGCAGATCGTCCATCGCCTCAAAGCGTTCGTGGCCAAGCGCAAGCCTCACCGCATGGCGACGGACGTAAACGCCGTCGCACGGAACGCGGCCGGACTGGCGAAGGTGGAGGCGGCCGCAGGCGATGTCACCGTGCAACTGGAGTTGGCTGACGCGCTGCCGACGGTGCAGGCGGACGCGATCCAGATCGAGCAGGTCATCCTCAACCTGATGCGGAACGGCATGCAGGCCATGGCCGATACGCCGGTCAACGAGCGCCGGCTCACCGTGCGAACTGTCGCGCAAGGCAACGGTGGAATACGGCTGGCCGTATCCGACACAGGCCGAGGCCTGGCTGAGCAGGATGTCGAGAAGCTCTTTGATCCGTTCTGCACGACGCGGCCCGAGGGCATGGGGCTCGGCTTATCGCTAAGCCGTTCAATCATCGAGGCCCACGGCGGTCGGTTGTGGGCGACATCCGATCTCGAGCGGGGAGCCATGTTCAACTTCACGCTTCCCCCGGAAGGCAGATCTCAGGAGGAGAATAGCGGTGAGACCGGTGAAGTCAGGTGAGATTTCTGCGCTTGAGAAACCGCTGCCCGTCGTGCACGTCGTGGACGACGACGATGCCCTGAGGAAAATGATGGCGATGCTGCTCGAGTCGGTCGGCGTCGAGGCCGTCACACATCCCTCGGCGGAAGCCTTCCTCGAAAGCTACGACCCCAGCCGGCCCGCGTGCCTCGTGCTCGACGTACGAATGCGGGGAATGAGCGGGCTCGAGCTGCAGCGCGAGCTTGCGGCGCGGGGGGCGCGCATTCCCACCATCGTGCTCACTGGTCATGGCGACGTGCCCATGGCCGTCGAGGCCATGCGCATGGGAGCAGTCGACTTCATCGAGAAGCCTTTCCGCGAACAGCGGTTGCTGCACTGCATCCGGCAGGCCCTTGCCCAGGATCGCCGGCAGCGGCGCGAGCAGGCCGAACGGGCCGAGATCCTTGTGCGCCTGGGGCTTCTCACCGATCGCGAACGCGAAGTGCTCGACCGTATCACGGCCGGCCAGGCCGACCGGCAGATCGCCGCCGAGTTGGGCATGAGTCTCAAAGCGATCGCAGCAAACCGGACGCGAATCATGAAGAAGATGCAGGTTCGCTCCACTGCGGAGCTTGTGCGCACAGTCTGCACGTTACGAGATCCCGAGCAGGGAGCGTAGTTCAACGCCCGGGCATCGGCGCCGGGCGTGCGGTTCTCCCAACTGGCTGACGCCGCGCCGAAGGGCCGATGGCCTGTCGCGCCGGAAGGCACGGAGGGCGCGTCGCCGCTTCTTCGAGAAAGCCCTGCCCGCGACGATCGGCTCGCACCGCTGATCAGTGACACCCCCTTCCGGCCCCCCTCCCGTTCCGGTCCCCCGATTTTCTCTGTAACCGCTCGGCAGCTTTCCTTCAGGAATCGGTGGAGGATGCCCTGTTCGAAAGGCCGCACGGCACCGGAGGCACGTTATCATGCTGACGCCCGGCACAAACCACGCTTTTGTCACCCGCCCCAGGGTCCATTGGTTGGACAATCTACGCACCTGCATGGTGTTCCTCGTGGTCGTGGTTCATGCCGGCGGCGTCTACGAGAGCAGCGGCCGCTGGTCGCTCTTCTGGATCGTGGATGACCCGGCCACTACCCCCCTGTCCGATCTGCTCATCGTGCTGCTGGACCTGTTTGTCATGCCGGCGCTTTTCTTCGTTTCCGGCTGTCTCGCCCCACAGTCCCTGGCCACGAAGAGCTCCCTCGGCTTTCTGAAAGCCAAGGCCCGACGGTTGCTCATGCCCTGGCTCATCGCGGTCACGACCCTGATTCCGCTCTACAAGGTCATCTTCCTGTACTCCCGCAACATACCGCAGGAACACTGGACGACGTACTTTCACTGGGATGCACTCTGGAGCCAGAACTGGCTCTGGTTCCTCCCCGTGCTCTTCCTGTTCAACGTGCTGTACACGCTCGCTTCGAGGGCAGGGATGGCGCCCACGCGAGTCTCGCTGAAGGGGGCGGTCGTGTGCACGTTTCTGATTGGATGGGCTTATAGCTGCTGCATGGACATGTTCGGTCTCCGGGGCTGGACACACACGGTGATCATCGACTTTCAGAATGAGCGCCTGCTCGTGTACTTCATGATTTTCGTGCTGGGCGCGCTGAGTTCGCAGCGGAAGCTGTTTGTGTCGCCACCGAGGGGGACGGTGCTGCGTATTGCCGTCGTGGCGGCCGCCCTGGGGCCGGTCGCGCTGTATTACCTGCTGCACGACAAGTTCCTTGCAGCGCCGAGCATCCCCGTCGTCCGCAACATTGCCGGCACGCTGTCGCTGTGGCTGGGTTACCACGTGGCGCTGTACTGCGCTCTTTTCGTCACGCTGTCCACGTTCAGTAACTATCTCAATGGAAGTGGGCGCCTCGGCAGGGTGTTGAATGCGAACTCCTACTACGTCTACATCATTCACACGATCGTTGTGGGCGCCTTGGCGACAGCGTTTCTTGATACGCGACTCCCTGCACTGTGCAAGTACGCGATTGTAACGGTGGCGACATACGCGGCGTGTAATGTGATTGTGGCCGGTTGCAGAAAAGTCATCGAGGCAACCCTTACGAGTAGAATGGAGGTACGGACAATGAAGGCGATAACGCAAGTAATGCTGGTGGCCGCGCTTGTCGCGGGGTTCGGTTGTCGCAGGCAGGAGGAGTCACGCACAACATCGACCCCCCCGCACGTGAGCATCCACCTGGCGGCCCTCCAGGGGCACATTGATGCGATTCGGCAGCACATTGAGGCCGGCTCCAACCTGGACGAAAAAGACCAGTACGGGTCCAGCCCCCTGATTATCGCAGCGACGTTTGGCAGGACGGAAGTAGCGCGGGCGCTGATCGACGCCGGAGCAGATACGGAAGTGAGAAACAACGACGGCGCAACGGCGCTGCACGTCGCCGCGTTCCTGTGCCGCACCGACATCGTGAAGATCCTGCTCGACAACGGTGCTGACAAGAGCGCGGCAAACGCAGCCGGAAGAACTGCTCTGGATACGGTCGCAGGTCCTTTCGAGGATGTCAGGGTCATATACGATCGCCTGGGAAAGGGCCTCAAGCCATTGGGTTTGAGACTGGATTACGACCGCATCGAAAGAACGCGTCCCGAGATTGCCCAGATGCTGCGAGCGACGTGACATCGGTGCCGGGGGTCGCGTTTGATTACTGCCCGGAAGGCCAAGTTAACGAAACGGGCCACTGCGGCGGGGCTCACGACAGGGTCCTCCGCGTGGCCCGGATGGTCCGCAGATTTCGCGAATTTCGGGAACGGCCTGCGGCCGGCGGGAAAATGGACGGCGAGAGGCAGGAGGCCGGAGGCATTTGACGGCGAAGAGGAGAGGCGGTCGCTGGATTGTCGGCGGGCGACGCGTCGGAGATCATTGAAGGGCGATGGCGAGGCTAGTGGAGCCGAGGAGCGCACGAATGACGCGACTGCACTTCTGTGATACGTGCCGGTTAAGGCGATACGCGGAGCGCAAGCCGGATGGCATCATTGCACGGATCTGGCGATGGCATACCACGTGGTGCCCGGGATGGCGGGCACACCAGAAGAAACTTGCTGAACTGCGAAACGGCGGGGATGGAGATTCGCGCCCGCCGTCGTCCGCGGCCGCGTCGCAATCGCAAGATCGAGCGCGTTGACCGCGCTAGCCAAGCGAGAGGCTCACGTACCGGTCAGGTCCTTGACCGGCACATCCTCCGGCGTCTCGAACTTGAACTTGTCGTCGGGGATGTCCACGTTTATCCGGATGTCCGTCACCAGCACGACGGTCTTCACGTGCCCATCCGGTCCGAAAATCACCGTCTTGGCCGGGACGCCGCAGTCCTTGCGGCAATAATAGACCGTGCGCGACTGATCGCCGGCGTCATTCTGCTTGGGCGTCATCTCGATCACGTAGCAATCCGAGCCGTCTACTTTCTCCTCGTCCAGGACCTTGAGATCGTGGTCCGCCTCGCCAGCCTTCCAGATGGGGCTGACCTCCGGAGCGGTCTTGGTCTTGACGGCTGTCGTCTCGCCATCGCGGTCGGTAAGCGTGTAGACGAACTCGCCGTCGTTCACCATCACGGTCTTTTGCAGCGATTCCCGCTCCGTGTCCCCGATCTTCTCGACGCTTATCGTCTGCCCCTCCGTGCGCATCATGAGCTTGTCGCCGTCGCGCTTTTGCCAGTGCGTGCCGGTCATCCTCGACACTGCTGCGGCGTCTGAGTTCGCCATTTCCATCTCCATGCTCACCTTCATCTTCATCGACTTCACGGACTTCGCCGCGTCGGTCAGCTTCTTCTCGACCTCCTCGAGCGTGTCCGCGAAGCCGACGGCAACCGGTCCGGCCACAAACAACAGCACGAACATCCCGCTTTGCCACATCCGCTTCATGGCGGTCTCCTTTCTCGCTGTTGAAGAAAGACGCACGTCACGTTCGCCGCATTGCACAATCCCGGCGTTGGCCAACGCTTGTCGTTGAACGAAAAACTCGACCCGGCCGGGGGACAGGATACCGATCGGCCCGCCGTTCGACAACTCGCCGCAGGCCGCAACAGAACCTGGGGGAAAGCCGCATGCCACCGGCCTGCGATGCCCCGAGAAAGCGGCAGAGTGTGAAAGCGAGAGCCCGCGGGGCGGGCTCTCCCAGGCTGGTGAACTGTTGGGCCTTCGCCGAGGGGACACGGTGGTGCCTATACTGTTTGCCCCTGGGCTTGCCACAAAGGTGGATCATGCAAGAGCCAAACTCCAGTCCGTTCCCGTGCCCCACAGGCAGCAGCCATCGCCACCGATCAGCGTCGAGGAAGCGAGCCGGTAAGCCGGATGTCATCCGTCGAGCGACTTGGCGTTTCTCAAGCCTTCTGCTGATTGCATCGCTCACTGCCGGCCTGTCCGGCTGCGGTAAATCGGAAGGACACCAGGCAGCCTCGCTTGCGAAGCATGCGGCGACCGATCCGAACTCGCAGGAGCTGGTCGGCCAGTCCATCAACGATATTCCCGACACCGGCTTGATCAACGAGCGCGGCGAAGCGGCGAGCTTTGCCGGCTTACCCAATGAGCCGATCCTTCTGACGTTCATCTACACGCGCTGCCCGATGGCCAACATGTGCCCGTTGATCACCCAGAAAGTGTCGCAGGTGCAGCAGCGCCTCGCGGCATCGGGCGTGTCCGCGCGGTTCGTCGAGGTCAGCTTCGATCCGGAGTACGACACGCCGGCCGTGCTCCGGGCGTACGCCGACAGCCATGGTCTGGACACCAAAGACGTGACCCTGTGGACCGGCACTCCGGAAGCCATCAAAAGCCTGACCGAACATTTCCGCATCACCACGGATCGGCAAAGCGACCAGGTCATCATGCACAACATGCGGACGTTCCTGATCGGCCCGGACCACGTCATCCGCTGCGTGTACCGCCGCAGCGACTGGCCCGTGGACGAAGTGACCCGTGTGCTGGCGGCGATGGCGAGCCCGAACCAGTCGTGAGGGGAGTGGAACGAGCCAACGGCGACCGCCATCTGTTACGCCATAGATGATGTGGGGATGTTCTTGCGCGCAGATTTTCGCGAATTTCGCAGATTTCTTCGCGCGGGCTTCGCCCGCAACTTGAGGCCGGTGAAGGAGTGATGCTGATGGCGGAAGGCAAGAGGCAATAGCGGCTGATCGGGCGTCCCACGGCAGGCCGGAGGACGCATGCCCTCTCGGCGCCGACGACACGGAAAGGATGTCAGCCGCTTCCTCGACGTAGCCGCTAATCAGTGACGTCCCCGCTTCCTCCCACTTTCTCCGCTCAGCACCGGGCTCACACGTGTCGCTCTTGCGTGCGGCTGCTGAGAATGGGTACGATGAAGAACGCTCGGCAGCGTAGCCGGGCAGCGGCTATTCGGGTCGGATAAGACGCCAATACAAGAAGGCGGTGGCGCGACAAGTGCCGCCGGACCCGGCGTTTCGCCGTGATCGCCCTCGGTTTCGCCCGCGGTTCAGGCGGCTGCCCCACACCGTGCTTGGCGTGTTCGCCGGATCGGCCCGAACATTGCCAGAGGGCACTAATGGCGTGGCATCACGTCACCAAACCAAAGGAGGACATTGCTCATGCCGAAGTTCGTTATTGAGAGAGAGATCCCGGGCGCTGGAAACATGTCGCCTCAGGAATTACAGGCCGTTTCGCAGAAGTCGTGCAACGTACTGCGAGGAATGGGTCCCCAGATCCAGTGGGTTCAGAGCTACGTCACTCAGGACAAGCTCTACTGCGTTTACATCGCCCCGAATGAAGAAATGGTGCACGAGCACGCAAGGCAAGGGGGATTCCCGGCGAACAAGGTGTCTCGGGTCCGGACGGTGATCGATCCGACCACGGCGGAGTGAGAACGGGCTGCGAGGAGACTGTCGTGGCGCCCAAGGGTTCCGGACGTGCGGTCATCGATGGGGCGGCCTTGGGATTCGTGCCGGATTCCACGCTGATCGTGCCGCCCAAGGTCGTTCACCAACTGGTCAACTCGGGCGGTGAACCGATGCTCCTCATTGCGCCGCTCTCGGCGAGCTCCGCCCGCGACTTCGCTCCGGACGGCGCGGAACTGCCGGCGCCAGGGATTGACTGAGCCTGTCGGCAGCACACGACGGACTTCCGCGAGAAGCGCCTTGCCGCAAGGACATCGCGGACAGAAATTCAGGGCCGGAGGTCGGGCGGCGAAGGGAAGAGAGAGGAGTTGGGAGCAACCGGCCAGCAGGGACTGACGTTTCCGGCTACCGCTGGTGCGCCCTCCGGACGGGCAACCTTACCGAGGCCACGCTGAACGCCAGACTCTTTGAACTGCCCGCCAGTGGTGCGCCCTCCGAGCGGGAATCCGGCGGAACGCGGCCGACAATTGGCGGCAGGTGGTTATGATTCCCTGGCGGCGTTCCCGACAGTGCCACATGGGGATGCATCGCGTAAATGCACCCGTCGATCGGCGCGTGATCGAACATGCGGGTGCTGCCAACCACGCCGCCACGAAGATGACACAACATCGACGACGACCGGAGGCGAACGCATGTCCGAAAGTCCGACAAGGGCGATCCCAGTCCAACAACCAACGCCGGAAGAACCTGCGAAAGAGCCTGAGGGCGACGCCCGCGGGCTGAGCGGTCAGGAGGCGGCCGCCCGCCTGGAGAAGTACGGCCCGAACGCCATCGAGGAGGAGAAACAGAGCGCCCTTCTGAAGTTCCTGGGTTATTTCTGGGGCCCGATTCCCTGGATGATCGAGGTGGCAGCCCTGCTGTCCGCGTTCGTCAAGCACTGGGCGGACCTGGTCATCATCCTGGTCATGCTGCTGTTCAATGCCGTGGTCGGCTTCTGGCAGGAGCACCAGGCGGCCAACGCGCTGGAAGCGCTCAAGGCCGGGCTCGCCCTGGTAGCCCGGGTGCTGCGCGACGGTAAGTGGCAGCAGATCCCGGCGCGCGAACTCGTACCGGGTGACGCAATCCGCGTGCGCGCCGGCGACATCATCCCCGCGGACGTCAAGCTCGTCGAGGGCGACTACCTGAGCGTCGATCAGTCGGCGCTGACCGGAGAGTCGCTGCCGGTCGACAAGCAGATCGGCGACGTGGCCTTCTCCGGCTCGGTCGCCAAGCAGGGCGAAGTCGTCGCCGAGGTGACCGAGACCGGCGCCAACACGAAGTTCGCCCGGACGGCGAAACTCGTCGAGCAGGCGGGGGCGGTTTCGCACTTCCAGAGAGCGGTCCTGATGATCGGGGACTACCTCATCTACGTGAGCCTGGGCCTGGCGGCCGTGCTCATCTTCACGCAGCTTGTGCGCGGCGCATCGTTCCTGTCGGTGTTTCAGTTCGTGCTGATCCTCGTGGTGGCGGCGATACCGGTGGCGATGCCGGCGGTCCTGTCGGTCACGATGGCCCTGGGGGCCGTGAAGCTGTCGCGTTTGAAGGCGATCGTGACCCGGTTGCAGTCGATCGAGGAGATCGCCGGGATCGACGTGCTGTGCTCGGACAAGACCGGAACGTTGACGCAGAACAAGCTGACCCTGGGGACGCCGAGTGTGCTGGGGGCCGCTGACGAGCAGGACCTGATCCTCGCGGCGGCGCTGGCGTCGAAAGAGGAGAATCGCGACGCGATCGACGAGGCCGTCCTGGCCGGGCTCAAGTCGCCGGACGTGCTGAAAACGTATCAGCCGGTGCATTTCGTTCCTTTCGATCCGAAGTCGAAGCGGACGGAGGCCACCGTGCAGGATCGGCAGGGTCACGCGGTAAAGGCCAGCAAGGGGGCGCCGCAGGTCATCTTTCACCTCTGCGAGCTGGAGGGCGAGGCGCTGTCCACGGCCCAGCGGCGTGTCGATGAGTTCGCCGCCAAGGGGCACCGCACACTGGGCGTCGCTCGGGCGGAGGGTGACAGCCCATGGAAGTTCCTGGGCCTGCTCCCCCTCTACGACCCGCCGCGCGAGGACTCGGCCGAGACCATCCAGCGAGCCGTCCAGCACGGCATCGACGTGAAAATGGTGACCGGCGACAACCTGGCGATCGCCAGGCAGATTGCCACGACGCTGGGGATGCACGCGCACATCCTGCGGGCGGACGAGGCCTTTTCGGAAGGCAAGGAGGATGAACGCCTCGGGCCGGAATTGATCGACAAGATCGAGCACGCCGACGGCTTCGCCCAGGTCTACCCCGAGCACAAGTTCTACATCGTCAAGTCGTTGCAGAAGCGCGGCCACCTCGTGGCGATGACCGGCGACGGCGTCAACGATGCGCCGGCGCTCAAGCAGGCCGAGGTGGGCATCGCCGTTGACGGCGCAACGAACGCCGCCCAGGCGGCTTCGTCCCTGATTCTCACCGCGCCGGGGCTCTCGGTGATCATCCGGGCGGTGGAGGAGGCCCGCCGCATCTTCGAGCGCATGAACAGCTACGCCATCTACCGCATCACCGAGACCATTCGCCTGATGTTCTTTGTTGCGCTGGCCATGCTCGTGTTCAACATGTACCCGATCACGACGGTCATGATCATCCTGCTGGCCCTGCTGAACGATTTGCCGATCATGACCATCGCGTACGACAACACGCGGCTCGACCCGCGGCCGGTGCGCTGGGAAATGCGCCGGGTGCTGACGGTTGCGACGGTGCTGGGGCTGGTGGGCGTGGTGGAGAGCTTCGGTCTGCTGCTCATCGGCAAGCTGTGGATGCACCTCGACGCCGGGCATTTGCAGTCGTTGATCTATCTCAAGCTGGCCGTCGCCGGCCACCTGACGCTGTTCGTCGTGCGCACGAGACGCCCCTTCGTCACCCAGCCCTACCCCGCCCCCCTGCTTCTGGTGGCGGTGGTGGGCACGCAGATCGTCGCCGCGCTGATCGTGGGCCTCGGCATTCTGGTGCCCAGCATTCCGTGGTCGTACGTCGGCCTGGTGTGGGGGTACTGCCTGGTGTGGGTCTTCATCGAGGATTGGGCGAAGCTGCACGTGTACCGCCACCTCCAGTTGGGGGGCAAACGACACCGGCGTTTCCTCGATCAGACGCGCCGGTCGTTACACTCGGCAACCGTGACCGCCTCCATCCACGCCCGCCCCGGGAACCGGTAACGGGGTAGAGCAAACGAGCGCAGCCCCGGGCTATGCGGCACGGAGGGGAGCCGCTTGCGCGTGCCTTTCCCCCTTCCCGGCCGGACTGCCCCCGCCTCTGCCCGGCGTGGAGTTGTCGAAAGGTCGTGGGGTCGGTATCTTGTCCGCCGGTCGAATCGGGTTTTACGGCGAAATACAGCGTCGGCCAGCGCCGGTGCTCTGTGTTGCGGCGTGGCGCGACGTGCGGCTTTTTGAATGAGGAGAAAGGGAACTGCCATGAAGCGGATCTGGAAAAGCGGGATGCTCGTGCTGCTGTTCGTGGCCGGACCGGTCGCAGTCAGCTTCGGCGACAGCTTCGAGGAGATCGAGAAGAAGCTGGACGAGGCGGCGAAGTCGGTGAAGTCCATGCAGATGAAGTCGAGCATGGAGATGAAGATGGCGCAGCCGGGATTCGAGATGTCGTCGAAGATGAAAGGAATGCACTGGCAGAAGCGCGACGGCGACAAGCTGATGATGCGCATGGAAGGCGAGACGAAAAGCAAGCAGAAAATGGGCGACACGGAGCAGGAAACGGCCCAGACGGTCCTGATGGTGAGCGACGGCGAGATCGTTTACACGCTGACCGACAGCGACGGAACGAAGATGGCCACGAAGACGAAGGCGTCGCCGGATGAGCAGCCCTGGAGGGCGGTGAAGGCGGACAACGACTTCAAGGTCCTGGACGACGAGAAGGTGGACGGCGCCGACTGCTACGTGTTCGAGATGACGCCGAAGAAGAAGGAAGGCGGCGACCAGTCGCACACGGTCTTCTACTGCCGCAAGGACTGTGGCATGCCGGTGAAGACGGTGACCTACGGGCCGGACGGCCAGGCGATGAGCACCATGCTGTTCACGGATATCGAGATGAACGTCGATATCCCGGCGGAAAAGTTCAAGTTCGAGGTGCCCGAGGGCGTGCAGGTGATGGACATGACCGGCGCGTGAGCGCTCGGCCTCGGCCGAATCGAATCTGTCTGAGCAATGAGCGCCCCATCCGTTCCACGGAGCGGATGGGGCGTTATTCGTTACCTTGTGAATGGCCGAAGTAGAGCGGTACACGCCAGAGTATCGTTCCGTGCAAGACCGGCTCCCAGCGAAAGACGAATCGCCAAACCCAATCCTGGCGGTCGAATATCTTCGCCATTGAGACGCACGCGGCAATCGCCAGATCAAGGAGGCCGTCTCTCGTCCTCGCGGCCCGGGGCAATGGCGTCGATGGCCCGAGAATGAGACTGTTTCTTTTGTTATCTCGCGCCGCGATTTTCAGGACTAACATCCCTCGCTGACCAGATTGCTGCGTGCGGAAACGTAGCGGATCCATGCAGCCGGCACCGCTTTGGGGAGACACACATGAAAATCGTCGTTTTCGGCGGAAGCGGCCTGATCGGGACGAGGCTCGTCAAAAACCTGGGCGAATCCGGCCACGAGATCATCGCCGCGTCTCCTCGCACGGGAATCAACGCCCTGACGGGTGAAGGGCTCTCTGAAGCATTGGCGGGCGCGCAGATCGTCGTCGATGTGATGAACTCGCCATCCTGGGAGGACGCGGCCGTGCTCGAGTTCTTCGACACGTCGACGCGCAACGTCCTCGCCGCCGAAGCCAAAGCCGGGGTGCGGCATCACGTCGCGCTCTCTGTCGTGGGGACCGAACGTCTGCTGGAAAGCGGGTACTTTCGCGCGAAGATGGTTCAGGAGCGTCTGATCGCCGCCTCCAAGCTTCCGTATACCATCGTCCGCGCGACGCAGTTTTTCGAGTTCCTCGGTGGCATTGCCCAGGCGGGCGCCGACGCGCAAGTGGTCCGGCTGCCTGCGGCGCTCATGCAGCCCATGTCGGCCGATGACGTCGCGGCAGCGCTGGCGGATTACACCGTGGGGCCGCCGTTGAACCGAATCGTCGAAATCGCCGGGCCGGAAGCGCTCGGCATCGATGAAGCCGTCCGAAGATTCCTGACCGCCACAGGAGACGCGCGACGAGTGATCACCGACGCGCAAGCGCCCTATTACGGCATCAAGGTGAGCGAAAAGTCGCTCACGCCCGACAACGCCGCGCGGCTTGCCCCCACTCGCCTCGACGACTGGCTTGGCCACCTCGCC
>JBECKQ010000099.1:0-3008 GCA_040235375.1 Phycisphaerae bacterium
TGCTGCCGCCTGAAGCGTCTCCCGGCGCCGACGCGTCGCCGATCGGTTTTTCTCCGAGCATTTCCGCGAGCGCCGGCTCGATGGCTTTGGCCCACATCTCGTATCCGACTGGGTTCAGGTGCAGGTAGTCGGGCATGATGTCCTTGCTGATGTGGCCGTCCGGCTGCACGTACATCGCGCCGATGTCCAGGTAGCGCACCATGTCGTCGCTTTCGGCCGACTTCTTGATCATGGTGTTGATCTCCGCGATCTGCTCCCGGCCGGGATTGGGCGCTTCGCCGCGCGGGAAGATGCCGAGCAGCAGGATCTTCGCCTTCGGCAGCTTCTCGCGGAGTCTGGCGACGATGGCTTTGACGCCCTGGGCAATCTGCTCCGCATTGGAGTGGCTGTCCACGTTGTTCGTGCCGATCATCACGACGACCACTTTCGGCGCAATACCGTCGATGTTGCCGTGATCCAGCCGCCAGAGCACGTGCTGCGTCCGGTCGCCACTGAACCCGAGGTTAAGCGCCTTGCGATGCGAATAGTATTTCTCCCACACCGCCTTGCCGGACGATTCCCACCCCTGCGTGATCGAATCGCCCACAAAGACGAGGTCGATGTCGCCCTGCCTGGCGAGTTCGTTCGCCTTCTCCAGGCGCTTCGTCCACCACTCCTCTGTGCGAGGTGCGGGCGTGGTGGCTGCGGACCGCGCTTGCGGTTCCTCGGCAAGCGCCGCATTCGGCGCGCCGCTGCAGAGGGCGAGCGACATGATGCACGTCGTTGCCAGACTCCGGAATCCAGTGATTGAATACATTTGAGCGGTCTCCTCTTTCGGTTGAACACGAATCGGGCGAAGCATATCACGTCACGGTCGCTGCGGGGAGCACAAGCCATTCCAGCCTGCCCGAATGTCACGCCGGGATGGCACGGTCTGGCGCAGCGAGCGAAGCGAAACGCCGCCAGGCCATGGCAACGCGCGTGCAATCTACCCTGGCGTGACTTAAACCTCTGGAACCCGGCGCCCGCATTTGCCCAACCTCCGTCAGGCTTGGCAGGCATCCCGCCAGCGGGCTATACTCCAGGTGATGAAGGGCCGACTGCCGGAGCGGGTTTTTCCTCGCTCCACATCTTCCAGTTCGGACGTCTTCCGCCTCGACGGCGCGCACGTGGGCGGTATGGCGGGGGACCGATTGACCGTCGTTGACCGGCCCGCGCACGGGACCCCGGACACTTCAACCACAGGAGGAACACGCACATGATCGAGACGATGACGCAGTTCTCCATCGACATGGGCACCAAGCCGGGATTGCTGGCCACGATTTGTCGCACGCTGGGCTCGGCAAAGGTAAACATCGTGGCTTTGACCGTAATGGATTCCTCGAACCACGGCGTCCTGCGGCTCGTAGCGGCGGATGCGGACCAGGCACGCGATGCCCTGAAGGATCTGAACCTGACGATGAAGGAGTCCAAGGTGATGGCCTTGACCATGCCGAACCGCCCCGGCGCGGTCGCCGACGTATGCGAGAGGCTGTCGTTGAACCGCGTCCAGATATCCTACATGTATCAGACCACCGGCGCCGCGGGTGGAAAATCCATCGGCATCTTCAAGGTCGCCAACATCGACAAGGCCGCCAAACTGCTGGCGTCACGCCGTCCCCTCGGCCGCGACATGAAGGCCAAGCTGCGAAACAACCAGCGCGTCGCGGCCGGCAGGCATTGACGCGCGGGATCGGTTCGTGATGGCGGCGCGGGTGACGGCGATCTTTGTTTGGGTGACGGCCGGCGCCGGCGCGGTAACCTTCATTGCGCTGTCTGCCGGCGGCGCCGCTCTTTCGGCAAGAGACGCAACCAACATGCCCCACGCGCAAAAAGACCACACGAACCGCCTGATCCACGCGACCAGCCCGTACCTGCTCCAGCACGCCCACAACCCCGTGGACTGGTACGAGTGGGGCGAGCAGGCCTTCGCCAGGGCGCAAAAGGAGGACAAGCCCATCTTCCTTAGCATCGGGTATTCCGCCTGCCACTGGTGCCACGTCATGGCACACGAGTCGTTCGAGAACGAACGCGTCGCCGAGTACCTCAATGCGAACTTCGTCAACGTGAAGGTTGATCGCGAGGAGCGCCCCGACGTCGACGAAATCTACATGCACGTCACCCAGCTTTTGAACCAGGGGCAGGGCGGCTGGCCGATGTCTTTGTTCCTCACGCCCCAGCGCGAGCCGATCTTCGCGGGAACGTACCTGCCGCCCGATCAGCTCCTCGTGCTGGCCCAGCGCATCCACGACATCTGGACCAGCGAACGCGACAAGGTGGATAAGCAGACGGAAGTCCTCCGGTCAATGCTCGACCAATGGGCCGCCGGTGCCAAGCCCGACGACACCGCCATCGCCCTCGGCACCGTCGATATGGTCGCGCGCACGCTGGCGAGCTACATCGACCGCTCGAAAGGCGGCTTCCGCACGGAGGGCAACAAGTTCCCGCCGAGCATGGCCATGGAGCTCATGCTCCGCGTGCACCGGCGCACCGGCGACGCCGACCTGCTTGCCGCGGTCGAAACCACGCTCGATCAGATGGCCCGCGGCGGCATCTACGACCAGCTCGGCGGCGGCATCTGCCGTTACAGCACCGATCCCGACTGGCTCGTTCCGCACTTCGAGAAAATGCTGTACGACCAGGCGCTGGTAAGCGCCATCTACCTCGACGCCTACCTGGTCACGCACGACAAGCGCCACGCCAACGTCGCCCGCGACATCTTTGACTACGTGACTCGCGATCTCCAATCGCCGGAAGGCGGCTTCTACTCGACGCGCGACGCCGACAGCGAAGGGCTTGAAGGCGCCTACTACGTCTGGACGGTTGAGCAGGTGCAGGACGCGCTGGGTCCGGAGGAAGCCGGGCTTTTCTGCAAGTACTACGACGTGACCGAATCGGGCAACTGGTTCGAGCCGCGGGGCCACGCGCCGGCCGGCCCGAAGAACATCCTCCACGTGTCGAAGCCGCCGGCGACGTTCGCGAAGCTGCAT
>JBECKQ010000139.1:0-6170 GCA_040235375.1 Phycisphaerae bacterium
AGAAGCGCCTCGCGATCGACCGGCGGCAGGGTGACGGCGATCATGCTGTTGAGATCGCGCAGGCCGTAGCGCGCGCCCGGTGGCAGCAGGACGGGTTTTTCGACCTCGGCGGGCGTCATGGCCTGCAGCTCGGACCGCCCCGGCGCCATCGCGTCGGGCGCGGTCGTCCTGTCCGGCGCGTGGTTCACCTGGGCGAATGCCGGCAGGGCCACAGCCAGCAGAATCATCGTCAACGG
Organism: Phycisphaerae bacterium; assembly: GCA_040235375.1. Taxonomy (GTDB): domain Bacteria; phylum Planctomycetota; class Phycisphaerae; order UBA1845; family UBA1845; genus JBECKQ01. The sequence continues at coordinate 237 of JBECKQ010000139.1, forward strand.
GAGCGGTTTGCCGCCGTTCGTGCGCAGAATCCTCATCCTCGTCTCCTCGGTTGGCTTAACGCGGCGCGCGGTGGCGACAAGCGCGCCGGCGGAAGCAATCGTGCCGTACTCGTCAATAAGAGAAACCCGATCCCCGGCTACCACGATGCGGTAGATTGCAGTTTAGCGATTGCGCGCATTGCGTGTCAACGATCGCGCGCGTGTCGGATTTGCGTCACCAAATGCACACACGCCAGACATACACGCCCCGTGCAATAGGGAATGCGCCGGTGGCGCGCAGGCTAATCGGAAGTGCGCAGTTTGCGGGCGACGTCTTCAGCGGCGCGGAGCACGCGGATGAAGTTGCCGCCCATGATCTTGTGGATTTCGTCCGCGTTGTATCCGCGGTTGACCAGCGCCTGGATCAGGTAGGGATAGCCCGAAACGTCCTCGAGTTGAACCGGCATGACGCCGGCGCCTTCGTAGTCCGAACCGAAGCCGACGTGATCGATGCCGGCCACCTGCACGATGTGATCGACGTGGTCGGCCAGCGTGTAGGCGTCCCCGTGCGGGATGGGGTGCGCGTTCCTCCAGGCGCGCCAGGCCTTTTCGAAGTCCGCTTCGGCGGGATACTTCTCGTGAAGCTCGCGCTCCGTCTCGAAGTAGCCGGACATGGCCAAGGCGCCGTCCGGCTCGCTGTAGCCGCTGAAGAAGTTGATCATCACGATGCCGCCGTTGTCGCGGACCATGCGCAGAACGTCGTCGGGGACGTTGCGGACGTGGTGGGCGACGGCGTAGGCGGACGAGTGCGAGAAGATCACCGGCGCCTTGCTGACGCGGATGGCGTCGCGCATGGTGTCGGCGGAGACGTGGGCGAGGTCCACGAGCATGCCGAGGCGGTTCATCTCGCGCACGACCCGCTCGCCGAATTCGGTCAGGCCGCCGTGTTTCGGCTCGTCGGTGGCGGAGTCGGCCCAGTCGTTGTTCTCCGAGTGGGTCAGGCCCATGTAGCGGGCGCCGAGATCGTGGAAGCGGTCGAGCGTTTCGAGCGAGTTCTGAATGGTGTGGCCGCCTTCGATGCCCATGAGCGAGGCGATTTTGCCTTCCTTGTGGATGCGCTCGATGTCGTCGGCGGTGTAGGCGAGCTCGAAGACGTCCGGGTACTGGTGCACAAGTCGGCGGATGAGGTCGAACTGCTCGAGTGCCATGCTTGTGGCAGTGCCGGTGCGTTCCGTCTCCGGCGGGACGTAGACGACCCAGACCTGGGCGTCGAGGCCGCCTTTCAGCAGGCGGGGGATATCGGTCTGGAGATCCGGCTGGCGGACGCGCAGGTCGAGTTTGGTCACGTCACCGCCGGCGTTCTCGCGGATTTGCCAGGGCAGGTCGTTGTGGCCGTCGATGAGCAGACCCGTGCGCCAGATGCGGATGGCTTCATCGGTGAGCGTGATGGGCGCAGCATTGTCCGCCGGTGCCGTGGTGGTGTTCGTCGCTGGCGCGGTGGCCGGCTGCGGACTCGCGCCGCCGGCGGCGCCCGCCAGCAGTGCGAGCGTGACTATCATCCCGGCTATCATCGCAAAGTATCGCATGAGCACAGGCTACACGCGCGCGTCGCACCCGTCCACAGGTGGCCGGCCTGCGACGGCGCTGCGCTCGCCGAAAGTGAGGGAGACGGTGGTGCCCTGGCCGGGGAGCGAGGCAATGCTGATCTCGCCGCCGTGGCCTTCGACGAGCCGGCGGACGAGCGTGAGTCCCATGCCGGTGCCTCCGGACCGTGTGGTGAAGAATGGGTCAAACGCCTTGGCGCACGTGGCGGCGGGCATGCCGGCGCCGCGGTCGATTACTTCAATACGCAGCGTGGGTCCGCCGGCGCTGCCGGGGGTATCGTCGATAGCGCCACACAGTGTCACTACCGAGCCCGGCGTGCTGTGGTGCGCAGCGTTGACGGCGAGCTCCGCCAGGGCCTCCGCCACACGCTCCTGGTCGAGCGGCCAGCTTCGCCCCCCGGTGCGATCCTCGATCACGATCTGGACCTCGTCCGTCGTCAGTGTCTGGCCGGCGCGCGTGGCCGCGTCGGCCAGCAGTCTGCCGACCTGTGTCGGTCGCGGCCGCAAGTCGATGGCGCAGGAGAACTGGAACAGCCGGCGAATCCGCTGATCCATGAGGTCGGCCTGGTGAGCGATGGCGTCGAACGACTCGCGCACCACGGCGGAGCCGTTCGCCCGGCGAGCGGCCAGTTGGGCGCTGGTGCGAATGGCCGCCAGTGGATTGCGCAGTCCGTGGGCGATGTTGGCGCACATCTCGCCGATGGCGCTGAACTCGCGGGCCCGGACGAGTTCCGCCTGGCGTGTGGCGAGCCCCGCGGCCATGTCGTCGATTCCGCGGGCCAGAACGCCGAGTTCATCGCGGCCGGCGAGCGGCACACGGTGGGCAAGGTCCCCGCGGCCGATGGTCTCGACGCTCGACTTGATCACCCCCACCGGGCGGATAAGCCACCGGCGGATGAGGATCATGTGCGCCAGAAACAGAAGTACGGTGAGCAGGCAGGCGACGCCCGTGGCGATCTGGGCGTAAAAGCTCGATCGAGCGATGGAGACGATCGCGTCCGTCTGCGTCAGATCGTAGAGGTTGTGCAGATCGAGCAGATGCTGTTCGGCGCGGCGCACGATGGACGCGGTCCGGGCGGGGGCGGCATCGGAGCCGAGAGCGTCGTCCAGTTCGACCAGCGCGGCACGAACGCCGCGCCACGATTGCCGCTCGCGATCGCCGTGGGCCAGCCGAATGTTGATGTCGATGTCGTCGAGCGTCGTCATCGCCCAGTCGGCCTCGGTGGATTCCGGCGGCAATCGCTGCGGGTCCGCTCCGGCGGCGATCCAGGCGTAGATTAAGGTGCGAACGGCGGCGGTGTACTGGGCCAGCTCGCGCGTTCGGACGTACGACCGGGTCTGATTCGCGGTGACGGCGATGGTGCGGACCGTGACTGCAGCCGAGACGAGAAACAACCCGACGAGGGCGATGAAGGCGACGTTGAGTTTCCAGCGGATGGTCATGGCCGTTCGTCGTGGGCGCCCGGGGTGCGGTCGGCTAGTTACTCGTCTGCGCCGCTCCGAAGGGGTCAGGCTGCGAATAACAGAACGCATGCCAGACCCGGAAGATGTCCGAGGACACGTAGGGGTTGCCCGGCTGACTGTCTCCCTTGTCGAGCGCGTTGTAGAAACTGGCGTAGTCGTAGTCGTCGGATTCGTCGTCCCACCGGATTTTCCGATGCCAGATGCTTTCGTCCGAGTCGGAGTAGCGCGTGGCGCTGGCATCCGTGTAGAGGACGTTGTACGCGGACTTGTGCGCGAGCCGGCCGAGGCCGAAGCCGCCGTACTTGACCGTGAAGTCGTCGGACACCATCGCCAGATGGCGAAAGCGGCCGAAGCGCGGGCTGTCGCTTGCCGGCAGGTGAACGGCGTAGGCATAACTGCCGACCACGCGGCTCTTCTCGAAGAGTTCAGGGTCGACGTCGTAATTGAAATCCCGCTGGCTGGGGCAACGGAAGAGCCGGGGGTCGGCAACTTCCGTGGGTACCAGAAGGCCGAGATTGACCATCTCACCGGGGACGCTCAAGAGCGACCGGGGCGCGTACTTGCCGATCGGCTGCATGACCTGCGGTCCGAGTTGGTTGTTCGTATCCGCGTAGGCGAACAGGGCGACACCGATGTGTTTGAGATTGGCCAGGCAGACGGTCCGGCGGGCGTCTTCGCGCGCTCTGCTCAACGAGGGGAGCAGAATCGCGATCAGCAGCACCATGATGGACACGACGACGAGCAGTTCGACGAGCGTGTAGGCGTTGGGTGGAGGCATCGGCCGGCGGCGCGACGTGTCGCGTTCCATGATGACGCTCCTTGCATGCGTGAAGATCCGTGCCCGGCGTAGACAGACGTAATTACGCGGCACGATGCGTGCCGAATCGGCCCGAACGCCCGACATGGGAGAATACGTTCGAGGCGTGCCGGAAAGCAACGCCGGCGGCTGTTCGCCCTGCGACCGTACCCGCGAAGTGCGACCGTGTACGCGATGGTGCCCGATGCAGGGAAAGCGGCCGTCCGCCATCGGGTTTGCTCGGGGTGGGGTGGACGGTGCTCCTGCTGGCCGCTGACTTTGACTATCGATCGCCGCGTTCTTTTTCGTAGCGATCGAGCCGGTAGCGGATGGCGTCGCGCGATATGCCCAGGATCCGCGCCGCGCGGCTCACGTTCTGCTTTGAATATTCGAGCGCGGCGCGGATGACCTTGTATTCCAGCTCTTCGAGCCGCGCGCCCCCTTCGCCGAAGTCCATGTTTACGACGCGTTCGCCGGGCAGCTCGACGCGAAGACTGGCGCCGTGCTCCGGCGGGTGAACGTTCAGATGCTCGGGGCGGACAACGGGCCCGTCGGCGATGAGCACGGCGCTCTCGATGACGTGCGAGAGTTCGCGCACGTTTCCGGGCCAGTCGTAACGGCGGAGCAGATCGACGCTTTCGGCGGTAAGTTCGCCGATGGGGATGCCGAACCGGCCGGCATAGAGCTTCACGAAGTGCGAAGTGAGCAGGTCGATGTCGCCGGCGCGGGCGCGCAGGGGCGGCAGTTCGATGGTGAGCACGCGGAGGCGATGGTACAGATCGTCGCGGAACTGGCCGGCGTCAATGGCCCCGGCCAGGTTGCGATTGGTCGCGGCGATGATGTGGATGTCTATCTGGCGGTCGGCAGTGCCGCCCACGGGGCGAACGCGGCGATGTTCGATCACGCCGAGGAGTTTGGCCTGAAGCGGGGCGGCCATGTGGCCGACCTCGTCCAGATAGATGGTGCCGCCGTCGGCGATATCGAAGAGGCCGCGTTTGTCGCCGCGGGCGTCGGTGAATGCCCCTTTGACGTGGCCGAACAGCTCGGCCTCGACCAGCTGCTCGGGCAGGGCGGTGCAGTTGATATGCACGAAGGGGCGTTCGCGGCGAGGCCCGGCGTAGTGGATGGCGCGGGCGACGAGGTCCTTTCCCGTGCCCGTCTCGCCGGTGAGCAGAACGGGCGGGGCCATATCGGAGACGAGCGCGGGTGACGACACGATTCGGCGGATGAACTGCTTCACCGTCTGCATGGGAGGCGACTCGCCGATGAGGCCGTCGAGGCTCGCGGTCTGGCCTTCGCGCGTGCGGAAGTAGTCAAGGTTCGCGGCAAGACGACGGTGCTCGAGCACGCGGTCGACGACCAGGTCCACCTCGCGGAGGTCGACCGGCTTGGTGAGGTAGTCGCTGACGCCGGCCCGCATGGCTTCGACGACGCTGTCAAAGTTACCGTACGCGGTCATGACGACCACGGAAGCGCTGCTTCCGCGGCGGTTCAATTCCCGCACCACGTCCATACCGTCGATACCGGGGAGGCGCAGGTCAAGGAGAATGACATCCGGAGTAGCGCCCGCCACCTGTTGCAGGCCGTCTTCTCCGCTGTGCGCGCACGTGGCGTCATGTCCGGCGAGCCGGAGCGACTCCGCGAGGTTGCCGGCGAGCATGACCTCGTCCTCGATGATGAGCACTTGCGCCATGAGAGCTGTCACTCTGCTCGTATCCCGGGCGCTCCGGAACCCGTTGTGCATCAGCAATAACGCGGTGACTCGTTGCCGGCAAGCCTTTCTGCTGCCGCCGGGAGAATGCCGCGATCGTGCGGCCTGAGGCGCATGTTGCGACTAGGGTCGCACTCACGTCGATTGCAGTCATGTCCGGAGCGCTTCCGCCGTGCAAGTCGAAACACCGCAACTCGCGAGGGGCAAAGACATTGCGTCGATGATGGCGCGACCTGTGCCACACTGGTACGGCACGTGAATGGGATGCCGGCGGATTCGGGCATTCATCGATGGAATTCACTGGCATTCAGAAGAAGGAGGCGATTGCATGTCCCTAAACGGCAACCGACGCGAAACGCTCCGTGCGCTCACCCCCAGAA
>JBECKQ010000159.1:0-35693 GCA_040235375.1 Phycisphaerae bacterium
TATCGGAACTCGTTGAGCTCGGCGAAACCTTCAGCCACACAAGCGAGCTGTTTCGGGTGACGGGGGCCGTGCATTCTTGCGCAGTCGCTTCGTGCGACAGGCTTCTTGTCTTCGCGGAGGATATCGGCCGACACAACGCGTTCGACAAGGTTGCCGGCCTTGCGATTCAACAGAACCTCGACCTGACCGACAAGATTGTCCTGACGAGCGGCAGAATCTCCGCGGAAATCGTGGGCAAAGCAGTGGTCCACCGGATACCCATACTGGCATCTTCGGCCGCGCCGACGGCAATGGGTCTGCAATGGGCGCGACATTGCGCACTAACCATCGTCGGGTTTCTCCGCGACGGAAGAATGAACGCCTACACGGCCTATGACCGGATCATCGCGGAACGTGAATAGCAGCGCAGTCGGCGGTCGCAGGATCCTCTCCGTCGTCGGCCCTCACTCCAACTGCGGAAAGACGTTATTCGTTGTGCAAGTTGTGCGCATCTTCCGGGGTCTCGGCTGCCTGAAGATCAGTCCGGCGTCGCCGAGGGCCGATTCGGGTGATGCCTCGCCCGCCTTCTGGCTCGAGGAGCCGGCGCGGATCGATCGGCGCGACAGCGATACGGGTCGATATCGAGCCGCGGGCGCGGCCGCGGTCGAGAGGCTGCGTCATCACGGTGGCTGCCTGCCAGAGGCGATGGCCCTGGCGCTCAGCCGTTTTCCGCTGGCCATGCCGTTGATCGTCGAAAGCTCCTCGGCCGTGCCGCTGATAGACCCGGTGGCCGTCCTGCTGGTGTTGCGCTGGCCGGTGACGGAGATGAAACCGGCGACACAATCCATCCTGACCCGCGTCACCGACGTCCTGATCAACGCCGGGCAGGAAGACACCGCGACTGCTACTGGACTTGGCCAGGTTGCTCAGCAGTTTCCGGAGTTGCGCCCGCGCTACTGCTGGCGGGTCGACTTGCGGTGCGAAGATCTGCCCGAGGCTCTGATAAGACGGTTGGGTGACGTGCTGGCCGCCACGCCGGTTCACTGATCCGCCGGGGATGAGCGCGTTGTATCGTCCGTCGGCTTGCTGCTCATTGCCCCCGAGCTGTGTGACCAGCGGGCGAAATGACGAGCGCAGGCGAGGTCCAGGCAGGCCTCGACCTCGGCCCGAAACCGTTGATAGGCGTCCACCAGGGCTTTCCCGTCTCGGGTGAGGTCGGTCCCCCCGCCGCTGGGTCCGCCTCGATGGGGCTGTACAACCGCAAACCCGAACCGCTGCTCCATATGCTGCACATGTTGCCATGCCAGCCGGTAGCTCATACGCAGCCGCCTGGAGGCTGCAAGGAGTGATTTTTCCGCGTCGATGGCCTCGAGCAGGCGGACCTTTCCCGGTCCAAGGGCGTTATGGCCGTCGATCGCCAGCCAGAGCCGCATCCGTCCCTGCCAGCCGGCAGATTCGGTCTCAACCACGGACGGCCGCGTGCTTCGTGGTCCCGGGTGATTCGACCTCATGGCAACATCCCCCGAATGTGGATCTATCGAACTTGTTCCAACTCGGGCCACGGTGGTGAGATAACCTGTGCATCGTTCCACGCCGTGCCCGGAAAGGTGCGCTTCACATCATCGACCAGTTGCGACCGAATGACAATCAGCAGGTGCTGCGCAGCATGCAGCATATCGAGCGCGGCAGCGAGCGAAGTCGCCCAGCCGCCACCTCTGAGTTCGAGCGGTCCAACTTCGTCGATGACAATGGGAGAGCAACCATCATTCAAAGCGGCCAGTATACTGTGATGTCCCCAACAGACCGTATCGCTATTGAAGTAATACTGACCGACGGTTGGTTGCTGGTGCGCGTCGACAAGGCGTGCCAGTACGCGACACTCACCCGTACGGACGTTCACAAGGTCATAACCGAGTCGGGTGTGCGGATGAAAGACGGCAAGAGCTATGATGCCTCCAACTGAATTGCCACTTTGCGCCGCATTCTCGACAAAGTGACGCACGAACGTCGTTTTGCCTTCACCTCGTCCCGCGCTGATAATAGTTAGAGCCATCACACTTCAGCATCGAGAGTTTTGGCGACCAAAATGATCGCGATGCCAATCGCCCTTTACTATAATCGTAGCGCCCATCACGGGAGAAATGATCGGATTTGGCTTCTGTCTGATCTGCCGATCGATCGTGACGTCCCGTCTTTTTTTGGGGCGCGATATGCTCCGTGGAACACGTCGCTGCTACCGGGCGTCGACTGCGCGCCGCAGGGCATTCACGCTCGTCGAACTGCTCGTGGTCATGTCCCTGATCGCACTGCTGATGGCCATACTTATGCCCTCGCTTCGCTGTGCGCGCGAGCAGGCCAGACAAACCGTTTGCGCCCATCGCCTCAAGCAATGGGGCAATGCTTTCGCCTGCTATGCCTCGGACAACGCCGGCGCGCTGCCTCATTGTGACGGGCTGGATCGCAACCCCCCGCCGCTCGACAACGCCAACGCCAGCTCGGAGGACCTCGCCGATTGGCATGGCTGGGTCGATCTCCTTCCGCCGCTTGTCGGTGCGAAGCCCTGGCGCGATCACGATTCGTACGCGTTTCCCCGTGAGGGCACCTTCTACCACTGTCCGACCGCCCGCCTGATCGACCCCGTCAGCGAGTACGGTTACTATCCGCGAAAAGACGGGTATTTCAGCTACGCGATGAACGCCTGCCTGGAGCTTGACGCGAACGCCTGGCGGCCGCCAGACGGCCTCGACTGGCCCATGCCTTCGTTCTTGCGCTGTGAACGGATTGTGACCCCCCAGCGCGTTATCTTGTTGTTCGAGCAATTGCTCGACCCGAAGAAAGGCTACGGCGGGCGCTATCGGTGCCGCAGTGCCGGCGAGCACTGCGGCAGCTACCCGATCGCTTTCTCCGCCCGCCACCCGCGAGCGCGAAGCATGCTCGGAGGGAACATTCTGTATGCCGACTCCCATGCTGGTTGGCAGAAGACGGTGTGGAAGCCCGACTGGAACGACTGGAACATCGGTCGGCAGCAGGGCCCGGCGCGAGGCGACCTCGACTGGTACCCCTATCCACCGCCGGACGATCGCGACGGCTGATCTCTCGATAACACTGTGTGCGTCACCACGTGGCGCATGTCTGCGGATGCTCTCTCAGCTCGACTCGAGGAGGAAAGGCATGAACCGGGCACGATTGGTTTGGGTCGCTGCAATTGGGATCGCGCTATGCATAACGGCAGTGCAGGCCGATCCGCTTTCGATCTATGACGTTCAGTATACTGAGGATCCGGATGGCATATCGGCTTACAACGGGCAGACTTGGGACGTGTCCGGCGGCGTGGTCACCTATGCGCAGGCCTCCGGAAGCCGACGGCGCGTTTACATCCAGGATCCCGCCCACCTGGAATGGGGCGGTATTCTGATCAAGGACTGGACCGGTGGAGGTTTGGCCGACCACGTAGCCGTCGGCGATCGAATAGACGTCAGCAGTGTCTATGTCGAAGAATCCAGCGGGACCACCACCCTGCAATACGGAGGGCCATCGGCTGGTAGCGCCACTTTCCAGAACCTCGGCCCTGCTTCCTCCCTGCCCGAGCCGCTCGATACCATCGCGCCGGCGATCCTGGCCGCCCCGGTCTACACGGCCGGGAGTCCGGACACCTGGCTTATCGAGGACTACGATGCGGAACCGTACGAAGGCATGCTCGTCACGTTTACCGACGTAACCGTCGGACAGGTCGGACTCGGCGCCAAGAATGACATATATCAACTGCTCGTCGGCGATGACGTCCTCTGGTGCACGGATTATATGAATCTGAACAAGGAAGGAGATTATCATCCTCGCATCTTTCCCGGCGCCCAGCTCAGAAGCTATACCGGCATCGTCGAACACTACATCGGCACGAACAGTCAAACCGGCGCAGAGTATGACTGCTACCAGGTATGCACCCGCTGGACCGCCGACATCGTCCCCGAGCCCGGGACATTCGGCATTCTGATTATGGGACTGCTCTTGATGCGTCGCCCGCGGCCATAGTTCGGCGGTGGCACAGACAGGGGAGGAGGCGTTGGCGCCATGCGGTCTTCACAACACAGGCCGCCGGCGCTTCATTCAAGGACTCCGTTCATGCGCAATTCCACACTCGCGCTGATGCTTGGCCTGATTGGAACCGTCGTGGACCGCGTGCAGGCAGCCGATCCGCTCACGATCTGTGAACTCCAATACACTGCGAATACGAACGGTGCTTCGTACTACGACGGCCAGATCGTCGATTGCGCCGGCGGTATCGTGGTCGGCAAAACCGCGACGACACAGCCGCGCCTCTTCCTCCAGGACCCGTTCTGTGCCGGTGCTGCACTGGATCCGGAACATCCTGATGCGTGGTGCGGCATCCAGGTGAAGGACTGGACCTGGCCGTTTGCGCTCTATGACAACGTTGAAATCGGCGACTGGGTCTCGCTGACCAATGTCCTTGTCGAGGAGTACGTCGGCGTGACATTCCTGCAATACCAGGCCAGTCATAGCCCGGGATTCACGAAGATCCCCGGCTACGGCATTCCCGACCCGATCTTCATTTCGCCCGCCGACTTTCCTGCGCCCGCGCACGATCCGCAGGCCGACACGTGGTTCGTCGCTGATCACGCCGCAGAGCCCTACGAGTCCCTGCGTGTCGTGATCCGTGACGTGATCGTCGGCGACATGGATCTCGGCAAGGCGCGGGACAACTATGTGCTGCAAGATACCGGTGGCAATACCTGCTGGGTGGCCGATTACATGAATGACGATAAGCCGGCCTGGGAGGACTACCACGAGTTCGTATCGCTCGGACAGGAGTTTTGCGGCGTAGCCGGCCTGCTCGAACAGTACACCCGCATCGAAAATGGTTGGGATTATTACCAACTCGTCACTCTGGCGGCAGCCGGTCTGGCGATTTGCGGTGATGGGAACGTGGACGGTGACACAACCATCGCTGACCTCGAGCGGCTGACAGTTTGCCTTACCGGTCAAATCTGTCCTCCGGGCGAGGTCTGCAATCCGCCGAGCTGGTCGCTGCCTCCTGCCGACCTGCCCCCGTTACATTGCCTGATGATGGACGTCGACCAGGACGGTGACGTCGACCTGCATGATTTCGCCGGCCTCCAGGGACTTCTAACTCAGGAAGACCGACCGCTATGATAACCCGATGGACGCTCGTTCTTATCATGTGCGCTTTCGCCCACTACTCGTGCCGAAGGGATGCCCGGACTGACACGGCCGCCGATCAGGTCCGACCGCCATCACAGGAGACTCCGCAGGTGACCACTTTAATCGAGCTGTCAGGCGCCGGCATTCGCGAGCCGCAGACCTTCACCTATCGGCAACTGGCCGGCATGCCCATGACGCGGCTCGACAACGTGTTGATGCGCAAGTCGCGCGAGGATGATGAGCTGACGAGCTGGGAAGGGCCGACAATCGCCATTCTTCTGGAGAGGGCCGGGCTGCAGGCCGGACCCATGGACGTGTCCATCGAAGCGGAGGATGGCTACGTCATGGAGCTTGATCTAAGCGATCTGAATGACGCCATCGTTGCGATGAAGAGTGGCGATGGCCGTTGGCTGGCCGACCTCGACGAAGACTGCCCGCTGAAACTCGTCCCGCCGCACAAGCCGGGCAACTTCTGGGTGATGAACCCCTCGCGAATTGTCGTCGAGCCCGCGGCAAACACCGACTCATCGAAATGAACCGTCGCGCGCGACATCGTTTTACCCTGCACGAGCTGCTCATCATGGCGGCGCTGGCCGCACTGGGCGGCGTCTCCGGCAGCGCCGTGAGCTGGATCGGCGCGTGGCTGCACGCGGTGACCGGCCTGCCGGGCAACCTCCAGTTCATGGCCGGCATTCACGTTCTCTGGCTCGTCCTCGCCGCCGGGTTGATTCGCAAGACCGGCGCCGCAACGATGACCGGGCTGCTCAAGGGCGCGGTGGAGTTGCTGTCCGGCAACCCCCACGGACTCTTCGTCGTCTTGATGAGCGCCCTGGCCGGAGTGGTCGCGGACGCGGTGTGGTGGGTCGCCGGCCGGCGCGACCGGGTTCTTACGTACATGCTCGCCGGAGGCCTTGGAGCCGCCAGCAACCTGCTGATCTTCAAAGTCATCGTCTCCCTGCCGAATCACCGCGCCGTGGCGGGCGCTCTTGCCGCACTTGCGTTGATGGCATTCGCCAGCGGTGCCGTTCTCGGCGGCCTGCTGGCCTGGTCGCTCATGAACGCACTTCGTCGAGCCGGTGTAGCCGGCACGCAACGACGGGCAACGAGTCGGCCGCCAGCCGCGCGAGCATGGGCCGGCGCCGCGGCGGCGCTCCTCATGGTGGGCATACTCGTCATGAGCATGTACTACAGTGCCTCGCTCCGTGCCGCGAAGGTGCACGGCATCACGAGTGAGGCCGGCGGTTCGACTTCATCATCGCGGGCGCCATGAAAGCAAAGATCACCATCGCCGGTGCTTTCGGCGTCGTTCTCGGCGCTGGGCTCGTGCTTGCGTTTCACGGGCTTATCCCTTTCTACCAGCACCTTCCCGCCGGCGGTGAGCGGTGCACCAACTGCCACGACCTCCACGGAGCCGTGCACGTGGACGACATCTCGTGCGATGCATGGATCGCGCTGACCGGCGACGTGCCCGAGCCGTCGTTCATCGACACGGCACAGTTGTTTCGTACACACACCGTTGACAACCTCCCGGGCGTCACGATCCGCGATCTTCTTTTCGAGCATCATTGCCGCATGTTCCAGCACATCGTGATCCTCTCCGGTGATGGCGGTCACGTGGCGATCGACTCCGCCGATCTGACTGAATCCGCACGACTCGTGCCGCACCTGAACGCTCCCCGGTTTGCCGATGAGCGGCTGCACGAGTCCGCCTGGCTCCGCGGCGTCACCGAAATCTGCGTCGTGGCCGACGCGCCGGTGATTCGGGTCAACGGACACGAGACGACGTTCGGCGCCCTGCTGGCCGGTGACCGGATGACCGTCGTGACCGAGCCCGGCCGCTCGGCGGTCATAGACAAGTCGACGGGCCAAAGACGGCGCAACGTCACGTCGCATCTCGTCGCCGGTGTCGCGCTTCGGAGTATCCTGGACGCGATGTGCACTACGGTGGTCATCACCACGGACACCGCGTCGATCCGTTTCGACTCCGACGAGCTGCGCGACGCGGTCATCGCGCGCGACGCTCACACCAATGCCGTCATCCTCGCCGTTCCCGCGTGGAATCGCGATGCGTGGCCGGCCAACCTCACAGCCGTCGATTGCGCTGCCTCGACTCCGTCAGCTTCGCCGGTAAAGGACAACGAATGATTCGCATCACGCACTTCTCCTGGCGATTCACTGATCGCGCTGGATGGGCGCTGCGGGATATCAAAGTTTCCATTGACGCGGGCGAATTGGTCGCGGTGGCCGGACCGAGCGGATCGGGCAAGAGCACGTTGGCGCTGGCCATGGCTGGCCTCCTCGTTGGCCGTCAAGCCGGCGAACACGAAGGGAGCATCGTCGTCGCCGATCATGACGTCGCGGCGACGCCGCTTCACCTGATCGCGGAGCACGTCGCGCTCGTACAACAGAATCCGGAGACGCACTTTGCCACGCTCACGGTCCGCGACGAGATCGCGTTCGCGATGGAGAATCGCTGCGCCGCCCCGGAAACGATCAGAGCACGCAGTGCCCAGGCCATGGACCTGCTCGGCATTTCCCATCTAGCTGAGCGCGATCTCGCGTCGCTATCCGGCGGCGAGCAGCAGCGTGTGGCCGTTGCGTCGATCGTGGCCGCGAACCCGCGCGTGATTGTCCTCGACGAGCCGACTGCCAGCCTCGACCCCGATGCCTCCGCCGCGCTATTTCGCGACGTGGCCGATCTTTGCCGTGACACTGGCCGCACGGTCATCCTCATCGAGCACAAGCTGGCCCAGCTTTTGCCTCTCGGGCCGCGGCTCATTCGGCTGGACGGCGGGCGGATCGTCGAGGATCAGCCGCAAGCCGGCGTTGCGCACTTGCCGGCACCCGCAACGCGCGTTCGGACTAGCGGCGAGCTCATCCCGCACAACCGCGGTGCTTCGCGGCATGAACCGATCGTGCAGGCATGCGGACTGACCGTTCACTTGAACGGCCGGACCGTCCTTCGAGACGTCGCGCTCCGCCTGGCCGCCGGCGAGAGCGTCGCGCTGCTCGGCCCGAACGGTGGCGGCAAAACGACGTTGCTTCAGACACTCGCCGGTCTTGTACCGACGAGCGCTGGCTCAGTGCGCCTCGATGGTACGACGGCTCCATGCGCGGTGTCCGACCTCGCGCGCGAGGTGGGGTTCGTATTTCAGAACGCGGATCACCAACTCGCGGCCGACACCGTCCTTGACGAGGCCCTCTTTGCCGCCCGACGCCTCGGTGTTTTCAATGCCGCCGTGGAATTGGAGGCCCACGCGCTGCTCGATCGCGCTGGTCTCTTAGAGCGACTTACCGACCATCCGTTTGCCCTCAGTTGGGGCGAAAAACGCCGGCTCAACCTGATTTCTGCGGTCCTCCACCGACCCCAACTGCTGCTTCTCGACGAACCCTTTGCCGGCCAGGACCGCGACAACGTCACCTTCATGATGCAACTCATTGACAGCCTTGTCGCCGGTAATGGGGGTGCGTGTCTGCTCGTCATTCATGACGCGCAGATTGTTGCGGGAGCCTGTGATCGTGTTGTCTTCCTTGCTGAGGGCCGCATCGTTCTCGACGCGCCGACTGAGGAGGCCTTCGCTAGACTCGGCAAGCTCGGCTATGGTGCCTACGTCTCGGCGCACACTAATCTCCCTCGATGTTGCGCGGGACAGCAAGAGCTCTGCCACGACGGCATGGAGCGTGACAGCCATCGACGCGAACAGAGGATCGCTCGAAATCGGAGCGGGTACGGCCCGCCCTCGTCCGATCCGCAGCGCCGCAAGGACGCGCAGCATCAACCCACGCATGAAACCGGATCCCGCGTCACCTATTACCCCGGCCGCTCGATCGTTCATCGCCTGCATCCGGCCACCAAGCTCGCATGGCTCATCGGGATCGCAGTCGCCGCCTTCGTATCCGAGTCGGCGGCGCTACCGGTCACGATTATCGGCGCGCTGACCGCCCTTCATTGGCTCGCAGGCTTTCCGCCACATCGCATACCCCATGGTCGCCTTTGGCTGACGTTCGCACTTGCCGTCGTCGCGCTGCACGCCGTGTTTGCCCGCGCGGACCAGCCGGCGTTCGATTTCGTGGCCGGGACGGGCCTCGAGACCGGCATGCGCACTGCCGGCCGGCTCCTTGCCATCATACTGGCAAGCACGCTGTTCGTTATCAGCACCGAGCCGACAGCTCTGGCGGCCGGACTGATGTCCATCGGCTTGCCGTATCGCTGGGGATTCACGCTGGTCACGGCACTCAGGTTGGCGCCGCTCTTCCGCGTCGAGGGACACCATGTTTACCGCGCCCAGCTCATCCGAGGTGTCACGTATGACAGGGCCGGACCGCGACGTTGGTGGCTTCTGCTTCGCAATCTTTGCCTTCCGCTGGTCGTCGGGGCACTACGTACCGTCCATCTGTTATCGCTGTCTATGGAAGGCAGATCCTTCGGCCTTTATCCGACGCGCACATTCTCCCGCAGCATCAAGCTGACCAACGCCGACTGGTTAGCCCTGGCTCTCCTCGTCGCCATGATTGCGGCGACCATATAATGGCTTTGAACAAATACCTGTCCCTCGCCGATCGCCAAGCCCCGCGCACGACCGTCCGGGCTGAGATGTTGCGGGTGCCGTCGAGCTTGCGGAGCAGAACGTTGACTTGGTCTTTCAGTGAACGGATTCAAGCGTGCTTGCACGACGCTACAGCGACTGCTTGAGGATCTCCACAAACGCGGAAGACCCCACCAGATCGCCGGCGGCGATCCTCGCGATCCGCCCGGCGGCATCCCCCTGCCGCAGGGCATTCGCCAAGTGGGCGGCGCACTCACGGTCCGTCGCTGACTTGACCTTGCTGAGGAAGACTGCGATTTCCATTTGCGGCCCGACGGCTTTGAGATACCCGCAGGGGTGGAAGAAGATTCTCGCGACGTCATCCACGGTGATTGGTGTCCCAGGTTCGCAACCGAGAGTTTCGCCGAAGCGCCCGGCTCGATGCACGTGTTCGTCACTCAATGGCTTGCCCAGGCAATCGATGCCGATCACCGCGATCGCCAGATCGGCCCGGTGTGAAACGACCGGTTCATGCTCGGCATGGGCCTTGAGCGAACGTCCGGCTGCCCCGTCGGCCTCGACAAGCAGGTAGTCCGCGACTCTCGCCTCGTACAACTGGTCGAGATCGTCCGCCGTGAACCCGGCCAGCTTGTCGCCATCAGCGAGGGCCGCGTTCGCCGCAGTCACGTGAGTCACTTCGCCAAGTCGATCATGCAGGCGCGAAGTCAACCGCGGGATGTCCCCTTCCACCACGACCGCAGGCGAGTCTTCCGGTGAAGGACGGAGGATTTTCGTGCTCGTAGTCGTGATGACGAAGTCGCCCTTGCGGCAGAGCGAATGGGCCAGTGCGAACAGCAACGTGGTCTTGCCGCCGCCGCCAATCAGGAAGACGTAGCGGTTCTCCCGGCGACCAAGGAGACCGGCAACTGATTGTTCCAGCGGGGGGTGCGCAGCCACGCTGTTTACCCTTGCTTGAGGAAGGAAACGATAATCTCCAGGGCTGCGCCGCTGATCGTGCGGGTCTTGTCGGACAGCGTGAAGCAGTACGAGCGGACGCCGCGCGGATCGATGTCACCCACCTTCTGGTTCACGACGACCCTGGAGCCCGGCAGGAGCAGACCGCGGATGATCCCGGGAATCGCGGCAACAAGGGAATGCGGTCGTTGGTCGCCCGGCGCACCTCCGGGGGCTTCGAGCGAAGCACGTTCGTCGTCTTCCACGGCGCCGATCAGATCGCCGGCCTCCACGCGATCGCCGATATCCCTCTCGGTCCGCAGCGTCCCGTCCACCGGCGCGCGGAGAACGCGTTCGACGCCGAACCCGCCGATCAGTCCGGGCACTCCCGTATCAGGTGCGGCCGTTCCCTCGGAGATGATTCGGCCCAAATCGTGGCCGCGGTTGGTCTCCACGACGAAGTGGACGTCACGGCCGGCCAGGAGGCCGGGGCCGTAGCCGATGACCAGAGGCGCGTCGTGAATACTGTTGTCGAGGTTTCTCTTGAGCATCCGGCCGTCGATCACGACATCCGGTTTCCAGCGCCTTACGAGTCGAGACTCAGGATCCACGAAGACCGGAATATGACGCCAGTCAAACGCCTGGAGAATGTCCGCCTGGTCCAGTGTGTAACCTACGCCCACGACTCCCTCGATCGTGATTTTCGACTGACCGATCGCCGAACCGAACGACACGGTTCGCCGAACGGCCGTCGGATGCTCGACCTCGGTCATGACCACGTGGTAGCCACAGCGGAACAGCCGGTGGGCGGTTCCCGACGCCTGCTCTCCTGCACCCTTGATCAGCACTTTTGTCGGCAAGACTACTGAGCGCTCCTTCGCTGATCGTTGTTATCGAGAGAGGTCCCCTGGTGTATCGATGTCGAAGACCACGGCTGGATCATCTACCGAAACGTACTCCGCCATTCCCGAGTTCTCGCGAATGACCTCGCGAGCCCCAACGTCTCCTTCGATCCGCAGCAATTGTTCCTTGCACTCGGCGCCGAAGATCACCGGATGACCGTTGCGACCTTCGTGCACCGGCACCACGATCTTCTTACCTGATTGGCGGTAGGCCTCGACCAGTGTGGCGATCAGCGCCTCGGTGATGGCCGGCATGTCCGCCAGGCAAACGAGGTAGGCATCGGCATCCGCGGACGCGGCGGCTACGCCGGCCCGCAGGGAAGAGGCCATACCGCTGTCGGCTTCGTGGTTTACGACGACCGTACAACCGTCGCGATCGATCGGCAGCGAAGAGCTTGAGTTGACCACGACGATGACCTCGCTGACCAGTGGCGAAGCGAGAAGCGGCGCCAACGACCGGTGTAGGACCGGTTGCCCCTTGTAGCACAGCGACAGCTTGTTCGTCCCCATTCGAGTGGATCGTCCAGCGGCGAGCAAGATTGCCGAGACGTACATGTTTGACCGCTCCTGCCACACCCGGCCGAACTCTCGCCGCAGGAAACGCCTTGAAATCGGGAGCCAGACGCGACCTCGCTAGAGCTTGCCGAGCTGCCTCAGGATTCTCTCCGGCGTGAACGGCCACTTGCGCATCCAGATACCGACAGCGTCGTGTATCGCCGCGGCGATCGATGGGGCCGCCCCGTTGCAGCTTATCTCGGAGACGGACTTGCTCCCGTAGGGTCCGAACGGGTCGTCCGTGTAGACGAGCTCCGCGCGGAAGTCGTCGGGGATGTCGCCGATCATCGGAACGCGGTAGTCCAGCAGATCGGCGTTCAGACAGCGCCCCTTCTCGTCGAGGATCATCTCCTCCCACATGGAGTGGCCGATGGACTTGAGAACGCCTCCGTATATCTGGCCGAGCGCCAACTCGGGATTGATCGGCGTGCCGCAATCCTGCAACGCGTAGTACTTCCGGAGCCGCACATCGCCGGTGCGCGTGTTGACCGCCACTTCACAGAAGTGCGCTCCATAGGGGAACGAAGCCTTGTCCGTAATGAAGCGGCCGGCCGCGCTGGGCAGTCCGCATCCGATGCCGGTCTCGGCGTAACGGGCGATGTCCTGATAGCTGACCGAGCCCTTCTTCCCTTTGATGGTCGAACGGAAGACCACCTGCAAGTCGCTCTGCGGCTCGTCCAGCATTTCTGCGGCTATTGCGAGGATCTTCTCCTTCATCGCCAGGGCGGCGTTGAGCGCGGCCCCGCCGGAGAAGTAGGTTCCGCTCGAAGCGTACGCTCCGGTGTCGAACGGCGTCACGTCCGTGTCGGCCGCGATCAGGGCGATGTCTTCCATGGCCGTGCACAGACACTCCGCGGCCATCTTCGTCGTCACCGTGTCCAGCCCCGTTCCCAGGTCCGTTCCTCCGCTCAGCAGCATGAAGGTGCCGTCACCCAGCATCGAGATGGCGGCATTCGCCGAATCGAGCCCGGGCAACCCGGACCCCTGCTGGACGATGGCCAATCCCTTGCCGATCCGCACGTCCGGATCGCCGCTTTCCTCGCGGGCCCCCCAGCGGATCATCTTCGATCCCTTCTCCAGCGCCGGCCCCAAGCCACAACTTGACACGCGCTGAGCCGTGCCTTCCCGGCCTTCGCCCAGGCACTTGAGGATTTCGAGCATGGACCCGTCGCGCACGCGATTCTTCTCGATGAGTTCGAGGTGATCCATGCGCAGTTCGTCGGCGAGTTCGGCCATCGCCAGTTGCAGCGCGTAGGAACCCTGTGGGGCGCCGTATCCCTGGTAGGCCCCGGTGACCGGGATGTTGGAGTAGTAGCTGGTGACAAGGAACTTGACGTTCTCGCACAGCAGCAGCGGCAGCGACTTGGAGCACGCGTTCATGGGAACGGTGAGACAATGGCTGCCGTAGGGCCCGGTGTTGGCCTTGACCTCCATGAGGATGGCGGTCAGTCGGCCGTCTTTTTGGGCCCCCAGCTTGACCCGCACCTTGATCGGGTGACGGGTTCGGGCGGCGATGAATTCTTCCTCGCGATTGAACCGGAAAAACACGCCTCGACCGGTAACCCACGTGCAGTACGCGGCCACCTCTTCGAGCACGATGTCCTGCTTGGCTCCGAAGCCGCCGCCAACGCGCTCCTTGATCACGCGGATCTTGTTTTCAGGAATGCTGAGCACGCGGGCGACGATGCGCCGGATGTGCCACGGCACCTGGGTGGACGCGTGAATCACCAGGCGGCCCGCTTCCATCCGAGTGCAGACCACGTGCGGTTCGACGGGGGTGCACTGTACCTGAGCCGTTTCGTACTCGCGTTCCAGGATCACCTCCGCCTCGGCGAAACCACGATCGATTTCGCCGATGCCGCCTTCGACCCGCGCGGCGACGTTCTTGCGCGGATCGGCGTGGATGGGAAACTGGTAGATGATCTTTCCGTCACGGGGTTCGGCTCCGCTGTTGTCCAACCCTTCCGGAGCGCCGATGACGTACTCCACCGCGCTGTTGTGAACCAGCGGAGCTCCATCGGCCGCCGCGTCCTCGACAGTCAGCACGGGTTCGAGAACCTCGTATTCGACCTTGATCTTATCGAGGGCTGCCTGGGCGATTGCCGGCGACTCGGTCACGACCGCCGCCACCCGGTCCCCGACGTGCCGCACCTTTGGCCCGAACATCTTGCGGTCGTAGGGTGATGGCTCGGGGAATCCTTGGCCGGCCTGGTTGTAGTAGACGTCGGGGCAGTTCTTGTGGGTCAGGACCAGCACCACGCCCGGCATGGCTTCAGCCTCGCGCGTGTCAATGCTGGAGATGTATGCGTGAGCGTGCGGGCTGCGCAGCATCTTCAAATGGCAGGCGTTGGCAGGGACCCGATCCTCGACAAAGGCACTCTCGCCGCGGGCCAGCGCCGGCCCGTCAACCTTGGGCCTTACCTTGCCCACCACGCGCAGGTCGTTACGGAACTCCGGCGCGATGCTTGCCTTGAATTGTGGGTCCTTCAACCGCCGGCTTGCCAGGTCAACCGCGGCATACACCTGCTCGTAGCCGGTGCAGCGGCAGAAGACGCCGGACAAGGCGTCCTTGACCTGCTCGCGCGTCGGCTGCTCGAACCTGCTCAGCAGTTCGTGAACGGCCAATACCATGGCGGGCGTGCAATATCCGCATTGCACGATGCCGGAGTCGACAAACGCCGATTGCACCGCGGACAACTCGCGATTGCTTGAAAAGTACTCCACCGTATGGAGTTCGCGGCCATCGACCTGCGGCGCCAGCAGCAGGCACGAGTTCACCAGTCTGCGATCGAGGAGAACGGCACAGGAACCACAGGAACCCTGGCCGTCGCAACCATTCCGCGCCGAGATGAAACCTTCGCGCTGAAGCAGATCGCGAAGCCTCTCGCCCGGCTCAGCATCGAACTGCCTGGCCACACCGTTGAGCTGGATGGATATCTTCACCGGGCCCCCTCCTCCTCCCCGCGGTAGGCCCTCTCAACGGTCGTCGCGACGAGCACGCCGGACCGATACCTTTTGAATTCCGCGCTGCCGCGAACGTCGGACATTGGGGCAATCTCTTCAGCAACCCATCTCTCGATCTGTTCCCAGTCCGGCATCTCCCGATCGCTCAGCTTGCCCTCGACACCTTTCAGCCGAACCACGTGCCGGGCCACGCCTCCGGCCGCGACAATCGGGTCGCGAATACGCTCGCCATCTCTGGTCAAGGCGACGGCCGCCGTCAGGATCGACATGTCATTAGACGTTCGCGTGTAATTCCCGACGGCCACCCGGCGGTTGGCATCGACCTTCGGAATCCTGACCTGGGTGATAAGAGGCTTGCTCTCCAGCTCCAGGTACTCGAGAACGGAAACAGTGCGCGTGGCGCCGGCGCTCGCCGTGTCCAGTACGGCTTCCAGGGCCACCAGCACGGGCACCAGATCGCCGCACGATTTCCCGCTGCCCAGATTCCCTCCGACAGTCGCGACGTTCCGGATATTCCGGTTGACCATGTTCAGGCCGGCTGCCTGAACGCATCTGGGGACACCGGCCGTCTCCGTCAGTTCGGCAATCGTGCACAGCGCGCCGACGATCACTTCGGATTCGGTCACACGAATGCCGCTCAGCTCGAGAGCCGCGAGATTGATGACGTGTTCACCAGGGAAGCCAAAGGTACTCGAGTTGACCTCCGTCCCGCCCGCCAGGAAGGCCGCCTGGTTTCCAAGTTGTTCCTTGAGCCGGACCGCCTCGTCGACCGTTTCGGGCCGGTGAAAATGCTTGATCATGAGCCTGCCTCTATTCGCCGTCACCGAGTTTCAGCGGTGCTTCACCCATCATACCGCGGACCGGCAACGGCGTCAGCTTTTACTGGTTCAGAACGGCGCCTGCCGAACAACCATCTGAACCGTCAACAAAGCCTGCATAGTTCGCCCGTAATCCGGCGGCATCCCCGCGGCAGTTGTCCGTGGCCCGGCGTGTAAGCAGCCCCGCATGTAGAAGGGGATTATCGGTCGCCCAGACTGGTTCTCTGCGGACGCCCCGGCGTGCCGCGCCCACTTCAGCGAGGAACTGCGCCGGATTCGACGTCAGGCGTTGGCTTCGGCGCCGGCGGGTGTTTCAAAGCGGCGCAGGCACTCTGGCTTGAAGCGTTGGCGCTCAAAGCCGAGTTCGTCGAAGGGCGTGCCCTGAGCGAAGGAGAGCAGCTGGAAGTAGTAGACTGGCGGCGTGTGGAAATCCTCGTTGAATTGCCGCGACACCTTCATTTGGCCGTGATCGAACTGGCCGAAGCATGTCGGGCATATCATCGCGAGAATGTCCGCCTGCTCCTTGTGCACGGCGCCGAGCAGGTCGCGCATCATGTTCGACGGTATCTCGTCGGATTGGCACGCTTTCCCGCAGCACAGATACCAGCGGCGGTGGCGGACGGGCGTCGCTCCCAGGGCGGAGACCAGATGCTCCAGCAGCGAAGGGTCGTTGGGATCATCCACATTCATGATCCGGCTGGGCTTGAGCAGGTGGCAGCCGTAGTGGATGGCCACCTTCAGACCCTCGAGTGGCCGGACCACGGATGCCTGCACGGCCTCGTAGCCCACGACGTCACGTACCAGTGTTGCGATGTGCCGGACGCGGGTGGTTCCACGGTATTCGCGCCCGATCCTCTTGAGCCGCTCGTTCACTTGCGCCCGCAGAGCGTCGTCCTGGAGCAGGTGATAGGTCTCGGAGAGCGTGGCCGTGCAGCCGGAACAGTTCGTGAAGATATCCAGGCCCTGCTCTTCCGCCAGCGTAAGATTTCGGGCCGCCACCGACAGCCACGCCAGCTTGTCCTTCGACTTGAAATAGATGGGGTCGGGGCAACAGGAGGCGCCTTCGAGATCGACAATGTCGATGCCCAGTCGCTCGAGCGTGGAGCGGATGGCCCGCTCCATTGCGGGATGCCGCGTGGGAATCAGGCAGCCGGGGAAGAACGCGAACCGTTTCAATGCTCGTCTCCTCCGCTGGGGGTCTCGACGCCCTTGGTTGCCGGCGGAAGCGGATCGAAGAGCTTGCGGACTTCGTCGATCGGCACGGGTGCCAGCGGCGGCAGGCCGTAGCGCTCCCGCTGCCGCTGTACGGCGGCGTTGACCGGGGTGGTGCGGCCCGTCTCTTCAAACGTACGGATGACCTTCTCCACGGATCCGGGATAGATCCCGCGATCCGCCAGCATGTTCTTTAAAGAGATGATGACCTCGACGGGCTTGACCTCCTGCGGGCAGCGCTCGTGACAGTTGTAGCAGTTGGTGCACTCCCACAGTACCGAGTCCTCGGTGAGAAGTTCGCTTCCGAGACCGTACAGCACTTCGAGCATGATGGTGCGCGGGTTGAACGTATCGCTGTACGTAGCGGCCGGACAGTCGCCCACGCACGCGCCGCACTGGTAGCAGAAGCTCGCCAGATTTCCCTCGATCTTGCGGGCGAGTTCGCGGCGGAATTCGAAGTCGACGCGGACGAAGTCGCCTCCTTTTTCGGGAGAATGTCGGGTCATTGTCGCGGCTCCACTCCTGCAGCTACGCCTTCGGGTCGTCGGCCGGGGCGGCGGGGTGTTTCGCCCCGGCGCGCAAGTGGCGAATGCTGTTCGATCGACACTTCGGGCAGGATCGCTCCTTGTCCTCGCCCTTCTCGACCTTTTCCGTGTATTCGTGTCCGCACATCATGCAGCGGAATGTCTCCGTGGTTGATGTCGCCATGGTGGCACCTTTCTGACTAAGTCGCGGCCGCAGTGGCAGGCTGCTTCCTGGCCGACTTCCTGGGCTTCGGCTTGAGCGCCTGGCGGGCGTGCTCGATCTCCTCCATCGTGACGGTCTTGCGCAGTACTTCGAGATCGCGCATCACCTTGGCAAACTTCTGCCCCTCGGCGGCGCTGATCCACTCGAGTTGCAGGCGCTCGGGCCGAACGCCTGCCTTCTCCAGCTTGTCCCACAGGCGCTGCACGCGCTGGACCGTCTGCCGGTTGGCATTGATGTAGTGACAGTCCGCATAATGACAGCCGGATACCAGCACAACGGGCGCGCCGCAGCGGAACGCCTCCAGCATCATTTCCTCGGATACCCGGGCGGAGCACATGGTACGCACCACCCGGTTGGTGGGCGGGTACTGGATGCGCGAGATACCGGCCATGTCGCCACCGGCATAGGAGCACCAGTTGCAGGCAAAGACGAAGATCTTGTCCTGGGGGTTGTCGGCAAGCGTTGCCTGCACCTGAGCAAGGAGTTGGTCGTCGGTGAAGTGCCGCATGGTGATGGCGCCGAACTGGCACGTCGCTCCGCAGGCCCCGCAGCCCGCACAGGCCGCCTCGACTACGACGGCCGCCGATCCTTTCGTCCAGGTAATCGCCCCGAACGGACAGACGGCCGCACACAAGCCGCACTTGGCGCAGGCGGCCTCGTCGATTCGGCTGGTGATCGCCTCGATCTGGATCTTGCCGGCGTTGAGCAGGGCGCCGGAGCGCGATGCCGCCGCCCCGGCCTGGCACACCGAATCCTTGATGTCCTTAGGCGACTCGCAGAATCCCGCGAAGTATACGCCGCGCGTCGGGGCATCGACCGGTTTGAGCTTCGGGTGCGATTCCATGAAGAACCCGTCGGACGTACGCGACAGGGTAAGCAGTCCGGATATCTTGTCGAGGTCCTTGGGCGGCTGCACGCCGACCGACAGAACGAGCATGTCCAGGTCGTGGCGTTCGAGCCGGCCGCTCGTCGTGTTCTCCACCGTGACGGACAGGTTGTGCGTTTGCGGATCCTCCTCCACGTCGCCGGGCAGGCCGCGAATGTAGCGTGTGCCGGCCTCCTTGGAGCGCTGGAACATGTCCTCGAAGGACTTTCCGAACGCGCGAATGTCCTGGTAGAAAACCACGTTCTCCACGTCGGGGTAGTGGTCGGCCAGCAGCAGCGTGTCCTTGACGGTGTTCATGCAGCAGATGTTGGAGCAGTAGGGTCGGCCGATCTTGGGATTGCGCGAGCCCACGCACTGGATGAAGCCGATGCGCTTCGGGCGTTCGTGGTCGCTGGGGCGAACAAAGTGGCCGGCGGTCGGACCGCCGGCGCAGATCAGCCTTTCGAACTCCATCGAGGTGATGACGTTATCGAAGCGCGTGTAGCCGTACTCGTCCATCTCCGTGGGGTCGTACACGTCCAGTCCGATGGCGACGATGATCGCACCGACGTCGCGGGTGACGATACGATCGTGATCGTCGTAGTTGATGGCCTGCTTCTCGCAGACCTCGACGCACTTGCCGCAGGCGATCGGATTGTTGCCCAGGCAGTCATCCATGTTCAGGATGTAGGAACAGGGCACGGCCTGCGGGAAGGGAATGTAGACGGCCTTCCGCGAGGAGAGGCCCATCTGGTATTCGTCAGGTCGCGTGA
Organism: Phycisphaerae bacterium; assembly: GCA_040235375.1. Classification (GTDB taxonomy): domain Bacteria; phylum Planctomycetota; class Phycisphaerae; order UBA1845; family UBA1845; genus JBECKQ01. Next base: position 19,474 of record JBECKQ010000159.1, read on the forward strand.
CCGGGCAGACCTTGGCGCACTCGCCGCAGGCGTTGCACAGCGTGGGGTCCACGTAGCGGGCCTTGCGGCGGATCTTCACGGTGAAGTTGCCGACGTAGCCCGAGACTTCCTCGAGTTCGCTGAAGGTGAGCAGCTCAATGTTCGGATGCCGACCGGCATCGATGGCCTTAGGCCCCAGAATTCATATCGAACAGTCCATGGTTGGATAAGTCTTGTCCAGTTGCGCCATGATCCCGCCGATCGAGGCCTGCTTTTCGACCAGCGTCACCGGGTGACCGGCGTCGGCGAGTTCCAGCGCCGCCTCGATGCCCGCCACGCCGCCGCCGATCACGAGCGCCCGGCGCGTCACCGGGACGGTAAGTTCCTCCTGCGGCTGGAGGAACCGTGCTCTGGCTACGGCGCTGGCCACCAGGTCCTTGGCCTTCTGCGTGGCGCCCTCGCGGTCGCCGGGATGCACCCAGGAACATTGCTCCCGCAGGTTGGCCATCTCCATCAGGTAGGGATTCAGGCCGGCCTCGCGCACGCATTGGCGGAACGTCGGTTCGTGCTGCCGGGGCGTGCACGACGCAACCACCACGCGGTTGAGACGAAGCTCGCGGATCGCGTTCTTGATCTCGTTCTGCCCGGGATCCGCGCAGGTGTACTTGTTGCGCACCACGCACACGACGTCCGGGAGGGTCCTGGCGTACTCGGCGACCGCCCCGCAGTCGACCGCGCCGGCGATGTTCAGTCCGCAGTCGCAGACGAAGACGCCCACCCGGAGCTCGCCATCGGATTTGCTGGCAATCATCACTCGCCCTTTCTGGTTTCCTGAGCTGTCCGCCTTCCGCTATCGTCCGTTGCTTTCCTTGGTGCCGGGGATACCCCTTCAAGCGCCTCCGCCACCAGGACGGCCATGTCGCGCATTTCGATACTGATCTCCTCCGCCAGGTCGGGATCCTGCATGGCGCAGCGGAAGTGAATCTGGCACTTGGGACATGCAGTAGCGAGCACATCGGCGCCGGTCGCTCGCGCTTCGCGCAGGCGTTCGACCTGGATCTTCTTGGCGAAGCGATCACAGTTCGACCATGTGCCGCCGGCGCAGCAGGTCGCTCCCTGGCGCGTGTGACGCATCTCCCTGAGTTCGGTCCCCGGTAGTGCCTCCAGCAGTCCGCGCGGCGGATCGTATATCCCCAGATGTCGTCCGAGACGGCACGGGTCCTGATAGGTGACCCGGCGGGTCCTCGGGCTCGAACCGTTCTTGAACTTCAGGTCGGCGAGACGTTCGGACAGGAACTCGCTGATGTGCACGATCTGCGGCGGCGTGCCTTCGAAGAAGGGCACATAGTCCATCTTCCACGTTCTCAGGCATTCCGCGCACGAGACCACCAGCAGCTTGGCGCCGCTCGAGGCCACCAGCTTGACGTTGTGCCGGGCAAGCTGCTCGAAGCTCCCGCGATCTCCGTTCCACAGCAGATCGTGACCGCAACAACGTTCTTCGGGGGAGACGACGGGCGTGATATCCAGGCGATTCAGCAACCGGATCGCCGCCCGCGTACCGTTCAGCGTGGCGAGCTCGAGGTCCTTGAAAAACGCGTCGTAGTACATCGTGCAGCCGGTCCAGTAGAAGACCTCGCCCTCTGCCCTGTCGGTCTTCATATCGCCGGTGAGCCACTCGAGGCGATGCTGCTGGGTTTTTCCCGACGCCATCATGCGCATGACGGATTGGAGCGCTCCACCGTGCGGGCACTCGGGCTCGACTCCGTCATGGTGCGACAGTTCGCGGAGCCGGCGCACCAAGTCGGTGTACGACACCTCGGCGGGGCACCGACGGTCGCAAAGGCTGCAAGTCAGGCAGGCGAACAGCCGGCCGTTCTTCAGCACGTCATCCTGTCGAAGGTTGGTGGACAGCACGTGTCGGCGCGGGCTGTAGTCGCCCCCGGCCCGTGAAACCGGGCAGGTCGCGGTGCACTTGCCGCAGTCGTAACAGGCCCACGCTCGCGTGGCCTTTGCTGTATCCGCAAGTTCGCGCATCGGCTCCGACTCCATCGAGTTTTGCCGCTATCGGCTCGCCGGTGTCAGTTGCTCGGTTCGCCCGGCAGGTTTTCGGCCGTCGGCCGCCGCAGCGGGCTCGGGCCGAGCTCGCGCACCTGATCGGTAAAGTCGTCAATCACCTGCCCGAAGCGAACGCCTTCCGCGGCGCTGATCCACTCCAATCGCAATCGCTCCGTCTCGATGCCCAGCATCGAGACCACTGCCTTGGTCTTCTCGAACTGCTCTACGGCGCGTTCATTCCCGAAGATGTAATGGCAATCGCCGAAGTGACAGCCGGACACCAATACACCGTCGGCCCCCTTCTCGAACGCGCGAAGCACAAAGCCGGGCTGGATGCGCCCGGAACACATCACCCGAATCATGCGAAAGTGTGGTTGGTGCTGCACGCGCGATACGCCCGCGGTGTCCGCCCCGGCATACGAACACCAGTTGCAGGCGAACACCACGATGTTCGGCTGCCACGTGACCGGGGTAGCCACCGCAGTGGATGCACCACGTTGTTGCTGCGCCGCGGTCATGAACTCACCTGCTCATCCACCGGAAGCGCGTCTCCACTCGCCGGCCCGAAACCCGCCAGGCAGGCGTCGATCATGGCGTGCACCTGCCGGTCGGTGAAATGGCGCGAGGTGATCGCCCCCGACGGGCACCAGCTCGCACACGTTCCGCATCCCTTGCACAGCGAGGCATTGATTCGCGCCGAACGCCCCCCGCAGTCGGTGTCCACCAGTTGGGGCGCCCGGAACTGGCAGATTTCCACACACGTACCGCAAGCGCGGCACCTGGTCTCGTTCACTATGGCCACGGCCGGATCCTGCCGAACCTGCTCGTAAGCGAGGAAAACCGCCGCCTTGGCCGCCGCGGCGGAGGCCTGGGCGACGCTGTCGACGATGTCCTTCGGCCCCTGCACGGTGCCCGCCAGAAAGACGCCCTCGACCGCGGTCTCCACCGGGGCCAGTTCCGGATGGCGTTCCAGGAAGAAACCATCCAGCCCCACGCTGGTCTTGAGGATGTCGTGGAAGCGGTCGGTCTCCGGCTGCCGCGGACGCATGCCCACGCTGAGAATCACCAGATCGGTGGGCACTTCGAGCGGCCGGCCAAGAAGATCATCGAAGCAGCGCACCACTTCAGCGCGCTTGTCGCCGACAACCTCCGGTTTCGTGCCCGGCGGAATGCGGACGAACAGCACGCCCATGCCCCGGGCGGCGCGGTACATCTCTTCCGCGCCGGTCGAGATGGTGCGGATGTCGCGATAGAAGACGGTCGTGTCGATTCCCATCTTGCAGAACTGTGTGGCCTGCTTGATCGCCGTGGGACAACAGTAGCGCGAGCAGCCGGCAAAGCCCTGTGGATCGCGCGAACCGACGCACAGGATGAACGACGCCGACTTGGGCAGCCGGCCGTTGTGCTTGAATGCCGCCTCACCTTCGAACCATCGCCGCTCCAGTTCCTCGCTGGTCAGCACGTTGTCGAAGGTACCGTAGCCGTATTCTCCCTTCGGATCGTATAGCGCGGCCCCGGTTGCCAATATGATCGCACCGATCGCGAGCTGCTCGGCATCGCCGGTCTGGATTGACGCGTCGTTGCGGCGTCGCAGCGTAGCCGTGAAGTTGCCGACGTAGCCGGTGATGTTCTCGACCTCCGTCTCGAGCAGCACGCGGGCACCGCTCCTCTCAAGTCGCTTGGTTTTCTCCTCCAGCACCTCGACGGCCGGCCTCATGTCGGGATAGAGCTGCTTCAGATTCGGTTCGGCCAGGCGGCCGCCGAGACGATTCTCTTTCTCGACCAGAGTGACCGGAAAGCCCTGCACGGCGAGATCGGTCGCGGCCTCGATGCCGGCGATTCCGCCGCCGATGACCAGTGCCGCCCGAGTCATGGGCACCTCGCCTTCGTGCAGCGGCTCGAGGTGTCGGGCGCGGGCTACGCCCATGCGGATCAGCGCTTTCGCCTTCTCCTGGGCTTCGCGCGGATGCCGCGCATGTACCCACGAGCACTGATCGCGGATATTGACCATCTCGACCAGATACGGATTGAAGCCGATTCTCGCGCAGGTCTCGCGGAAAATCGGCTCGTGCGTTCGCGGCGTGCAAGCCGCCACGACGATGCGGTTGAGCTTGTGTTGCTCCACAAGTTCGACGAGGCGGTCCTGTCCGGTGCTGGAGCAGGCAAACAGGTTGGTCTCCGCCGCGATGACGTCCGGGATGTTCGCGGCATACTCGGCCAGTTCCTGGACGTCGAGTACGCCGGCGATATTCACCCCACAATGGCAGACCAGCACACCCACGCGCGGCGGGCCGGAAAGATCCAGCGGTTCGACCGTGTCCTTCGTTTCTTCCACCCGGTGCCCGGCGAGGTAAAGCTGCGCCCGGGCGGCTGTCGCCGACGCTTGGGCGACACAGTCGGGGATGACCTGCGGTCCAACGGCGCTGCCGCAGACGAAGATGCCATCCCGTGTCGACTCGACGGCGGAGATGGCGCGATCCCGCCGGGCAATGAAGCCGTACTGGTCTGTCTCGATCCCCAGGACCTCGGCCAGCCGGATCGCACCGTCGTTGGGAGCAGCGGCCACGCTCAGCACGACGAGATCGGCGGCAATGCGTCTTTGCTCGTGGGCCAGCGTGTCCTCGACAAAGACCTCCAGCGTGTCGTCTTCGGGCACGTGATCGACCTTGGCGGGCCGACCGCGAATATACGTCGCACTCTTTTCGTCGCGCGAGCGCTGGACAAACTCGTCGAATCCTTTGCCGAACGCCCGCAGGTCGGTGTAGAGGATGGTCACATCCTCGACCTCGGGATCGTGCTGGCGAATCAGCATCGAGTCCTTGACCGCGTTCATGCAGCAGAATCGGCTGCAATAGGGCCGGCCGCCTTCGCCCCGCGCGCCGACGCACTGGATGAATACGATTCGCCGGGGAGTCTTCAGGTCCGATGGCCGGACCACGTGGCCGCGCGTCACGCCCGAGGCGTTGAGCATTCGCTCCAACTCGAGGCTGGTCACCACGTTCGGCAACCGCCCGTAGCCGTAGTTACCCAGCTTGCGGGCGTCGAACTCCTGGAAGCCGACCGCGACGAGTATTGCCCCGACGTCGAGGTCGAACTCCTGGGGGCGCATGTCGAAATCGATAGCGTCCACGTCGCAGACCGAAGTACAGTGACCGCAGACCAGCACGTTTGCCTGGTAGTCCTGTTTCTTTTTCTGCTTGATTTCCTGCATCTTCTGCAGGCGCTTGCGCTGTTTCTCGCTGAGGTATCCGCGCAGGTTGAGACAGGCGTCGGGATCGATCACGTACGCCGCCGGCACGGACTGCGGAAACGGGCGATGGATGGCCTTTCGGGCCTTGAGTCCAACGTCGAACTCGTTGCCGCCGATCACCGGACAGACATCCACGCATCTGCCGCATGCCACACACACGTCCTCGCGCACGTAGCGCGGTTCCTTGCGCACGCGGACACGGAAGTCGCCCGGCTCGCCCTCGCAGCCGACGACCTCGGCGTTCGATATGACCTCCATGAGCGGATGCCGACCGGCATCCATGGCCTTAGGCCCGAGGATTCATATCGAACAGTCCATCGTGGGGAAGGTCTTGTCGAGCTGGGCCATGCGCCCGCCCAACGACGGAGACTTCTCCACCAGCGTCACGCGGATCCGGGCGTTGGCCAGGTCGAGCGCTGCCTGGATGCCGGCGATACCTCCGCCGATGACCAGCGCTCGCTTGCCGCCGCTGGGCCGCTTCGCATCTTCGACTTCCGCAAGCCGTGCGCCCACGTTTGCGTTCTCCCAATAAGCAGTGATCAGTGTGATGACAGTCAGGTGACCGTCGTTTCTTTCTCCGTTTCCCCCGCTGCCTCCTTGCGTTCCGCGTCAAAGTGGGCAAAACCGGCGGCGAAGGCCCTCAGGTTGAGCTCCTCGGTCCCGCCGGGAACAGACCGCTTGACTGCTTCGGCAAACTGCTCCTCAGTGGCAAGCCGCGTGACCGCCGCAAAGAATCCCAGCATCACAATGTTCTGCACGATCGTGCGCCCCAGCGACTCGGCGATACGCGTCGAGGGAATGCCGTAGGCCGGCTGACCAGGCTTCGGTTCCGGGTGTATCAGATCCTTTTCAAACAGGAGGATCCCATCGTCCTTGAGTTCGTCGTGGTATCGGTCGTAACCCTCCGCGGACATGGCGACGAACACATCGGGGCGGCGAATGTACGGATACAAAACGGGCTTGTCCGAGATCGCCAGGGTGGCGCTGCAGGCCGAGCCCCGTGCCTCCGGTCCGAAGCTCTGGATCATCGTGGCGTGCTTACCCGCGTGAATCGCGCAGGCGCGGCCGATGATGTAACCGCTGAGAACGACGCCCTGCCCGCCAAAGCCCGTAATGCGGATTTCCGTCCTATTCATGGATCCACCCTCCCTCTGGAGGCATCGGCACGTACTTGTCCCCGAGCGTCTGCCGGTAGTGTTCGCGCATGAGGTCGAGGAACGTCGGCTTCTGCTCGTCGACGAACTTGCCGCAGACGATCGCACCCTGGAAGTCAATGCCCACGTCAGCGGGATTGGCCCCATGATCGATCACCGCGTTGTCGTGGTAGAAGCGCATCAGATCGAAGCCGGTGCCCAGCCGGTTGAGCCGGGCGTAGAGCGTCGAGCACGGGGCGATGACCTCGATGAAGCGGAAGCCTTTGCGATCGATGGCCTCGCGGAACGACCGGGTCAGACGGCGGATATGCAGGCAAGTCCATCTGGCCACATAAGTCGCCCCGCAACTGGCCGCGAGGTGAGGCAGATTGAACGGCGGCTCAAAATTGCCGTAGGGCATGGTGGAGGATTTGGCCGTCAGCGGAGTGGTCGGCGCGTTCTGCCCGCCGGTCATCCCATAGATGAAGTTGTTCACCAGAACGACCAGCAGGTCCATACGCCTTCGGGCCGCGTGGACAAAGTGATTTCCTCCGATGCCGACCAGATCGCCGTCGCCCGAGAAGACCGTCACCATCAGTTCCGGCCGGCCCAGCTTGATTCCGGTCGCGAACGGAATGGCCCGCCCATGCGTGGTGTGGAAGGCGTCCAGCTTCATGTAACCCGCGACGCGCCCGGTGCAGCCAATGCCGGAGACGATGGCCACCTTGTCGAGATTGGCATCCGCCTCTTCCAGCGCCGTGGCGAAACACTTCACGACCGTGCCGATGCCGCAGGTCGGGCACCAGATATGTGGGATACGATCCATTCGCAGGTACGGCGCGATGGGATGCTCTTGCTGCCCCGTGTCGGGTGGGCGCTGAGGCTGGCCGCGATCTGGCTGCGTCGTTCTACTCATTTCGCTGCTCCCGCAATGGCTTCCACAATCGCCTCCGGTTCGTGCACTCCACCGCCGCCGTGGGGGACGAGAACGCAGGCCGCTCGACCTTCGGCACAGCGTTGGACCTCGAACACCATCTGTCCGTAGTTGATCTCCGGCACGACGAATGCCTTGACCCGCTGCGCTAATTCCTGGATTCGCTTTTCAGGAAACGGCCAGGCGACAATGAGACGCATCATGCCTACCTTCAGCCCCTGCTCGCGGGCGATCTCCATCGCCATCTGGGCGACGCGTGCGGTGATGCCGTAGGTCACCAGCACGATCTCGGCATCGTCCATGCCGTGCTCCTCAAAGCGCACGATAGCATCAACGTTCTTGCGGATCTTGTCGAGGAGGCGTCGGACGCACTTCTCCTGGCATGCCGCGCTCATTTCGGGATAGCCGCGCTCATCGTGAGTCAATCCGGTGGTGTGAAAGCGGTACCCGTCACCAGCCCGGGCGAACTCGGGAATGAACTTGCCGTTTACCTCGTATGGCAGGAATTCCGCCGGCGACTTGCCGGTGAGTCTTCGGGGCACGACGTCGATCTGGTCGGCGTCTGGTATCACCACCTTCTCGGTCATGTGCCCGACGCACTCGTCCAGCATGACCAGCACGGGAACGCGGTACAATTCCGACAGGTTGAACGCATCGATGGTCAGATCGAATGCTTCCTGCGGCGATTGCGGGCAGACCGCGATGGTCTCGTAGTCCCCGTGCGATCCCCACCGGGCCTGCATCATGTCCGCCTGGCCCACCATCGTCGGCAGTCCGGTGGATGGCCCTCCGCGCTGCACGTTGACGACCACGCATGGCGTTTCCATCATCGCCGCCAGACCCAGGTTCTCCATCATCAAGCTGAAGCCGGGACCGCTGGTGACCGTCATTGATTTCGTGCCCGTCCACGACGCTCCCACGACGGCCGCCATGCTGGCTAACTCGTCCTCCATCTGGATGAATGTCCCGCCCATCAGCGGAAATCGCCGGGCGATTCGCTCGACGACTTCCGTCGAGGGAGTGATGGGATAGCCGGCCACGAAGCGGCAGCCAGCGGCCATCGCCCCTTCGCCGCAGGCAAAATCTCCGTCAAGATAATGGGCGCCGGTCAGGACGCCCGCCGGATCTGTCTTCAAGGTCCATCCTCCTGTGCTGCCGGGCGCACCGACGTACAGGTCGTCGGGACGCAAACGTTCCGTATTACCTAAGGTGCCGCGCTCGCGATGGCCTCCTGATCAGGAAGCGCCACGCTGTATATGGCGAAGTCAGGGCAGATCATCTCGCAGAGATTACAGTTGACGCACGCCCCCTCTTTGACCACTTTGGGCGGGTGGTAACCCTTGCGATTGAAATCCTCCGACAGCGCCAGCACGTCTTTGGGACAGAACTCCACGCAGAACCCGCACCCTTTGCATCGCTCGGCAATGATGCGCACTTCTCCGCGCGGGACCTTCACCTGCTCGATGTCCAACGGTTTTCGCCAGTATTTCATTCCTCGCATCTCCGTCGCGCATCCGGGCCGCGTCTTTTTGCCCGTGTCATCCTCCAAACAGCCGTTCCCTCGCGCACAATCACGGACTCACGCTCTGTGCATCGCGGCCCTCGCGGTGCAAGCGCTCGTACGGGCATTGGCCGAGGATGCGCTTCACCGGACAGGCGCCGTCAAAGTCGCCTGTACAGCGAAGGCAACATTCACGGTCCAGCGTTTCCTCGCGGAGCAGGAACGTCGAGGCCCGGTCCAGCAACGCACACAGTTGCTCAACTTCCTCCGGCTCGAATTCGGCCGACAGCAAGGCGACGCGCTTGGCTCTCGCCGCCTCATATGCCTGGACCACACGAAGCCCGTCCGGGCTGATGGACAGAAGCGTCGCCCGTCGGTCGCCCGCCGATGGCGTTCGCACGATCAAATGGAGTCGCTCCAGCTTGTCGATGTTCTTGGTCGCCGCGGGTGCACTGACGCCAAGCAGGCCGGCCACTTCGCTGGCACGATGCTGCCCATCGTGCGCCATGAGCTTGAGGGCGTAGAATTGAGAGCGCGTCAGCGCTGTCGGAAACACCTCACGCAAGATGACTCCGTGCAGAAAGTCGCTGACCGCGGAGGCGAAGATGTGGCATGACCGGGACAACCGGAGAGCGTGCCGGCCACCTTCAGCACCGGCGGCATCCTCTCGGGGCTCCGGGCAATCCGATTGGCTCGCTGACAGGGGCATGGCACTCGCCCCGTCGTGACTCGAAGCCGGCGCGCCTGATATGCCAAGCCGGGTCGACGTGATGTGTAACGCGCAATTGCTTAACCCGGCGACTTATTAACCCCTCTAATCAAAGAGTCTAACCCCCCATGGTCCGAGTAGCAATCCTAAAAAGGGAAAAACACTTGCAGGCTCGCCCCGGCGCGGCCCTTTAACGCCAACGATAATTAACCGCGCTAAGCATTGCCGATTTTGCTTGCTTGGGCAGCGTGAATCGACTAACCTGAAGTTCACTCCCGGTATGGACGTGCATCGAAGCGAGGCCCCACAGGCCGTTTCACCTCGATTGTCCTGTCGATCGCCTGCTGACTGAATGACGACAGCTACTCCCGTGGTCTCAGGCTAACCACTCATGGAGGGTCTATCCCATGCTCTTGGCTACAGACACAAAAACAGTGACATTGAAGGACGGTAGGAGCGTCGCGATCCGGGCTACCACGTCCGAAGACTCGAACCTCCTCTGGGAGTTCCTGCTCGGTCTGGACGACCAGGATCGGGTCTTCCTGCGTCACGATGTCCGCGACCCCAATCTGCTCACGCAGTGGGCCGAGGAAATGCGCAGCGGACGGATGGTCAGCCGCGTGGCGCTCGACGCCGCAGAGATCGTCGGGTTCGGCCGTCTCTACCGGATGTGCCACACTTGGATGCACCATGTCGGCCATGTCCGCCTCATCACTGCGCCGACGCACCGGCGGGTGGGGCTCGGCGGCTTGCTCACCAGAGAACTGGTCGATGCCGCGGCCGAAATGGACATCGAGAAACTCCAGGCCCACGTGATGGAGGACGATGTCGGCGCCGTCAAGATGTTCGCGGCACTCGGCTTCAAGAGCGAGGCCGTCCTTCATGGAATGGTCCGAGACCGGCTCGGCCACAAGCACAATCTGGCCATCATGGTCAGTGACGTCGCCAGCCTCAGCCAGACGATCGAGGACTGGATTCAGGATTCAATGATCCCTGCCTTCCGCGTCCCCGGCGGCGGGTGCTGACCGGCCAATCACGCCAGCGCACACGCCAGCAGCCGCTGTCAGCCCCGCAGGGCGAGGAATATGCCGGTGGCGACCGCGGAGCCGATGAAGCCCGCCACGTTCGGGCCCATCGCCGGCATCAGTGGGTCGACCCTTGCACCCGAGTCACGGGCCACTACGTCCTGCACGGCCATCTCTCGCTCGTCTGCGGAGGTCAGCAGTCCGGATGATCGGCGGCCGAATGAAGGGCACGAGCGACATATAGCTGTAGGCTGCAACGGCAACTGCCCCGAGCAGATGCGGAGCGAGAATCGCCGTCAGTAAGATGGAGGTCGACCCATCGGCACCGCCGATGATTCTGATCGAGGCCGCCTCCGGCATGCTGAAGTTGAATAGGTAGTACGCGCCGAGCGCCGCCACGAAGATGCCCAATCGGGCCGCCTCGCCCAGCAGAAACGTGACCGGTCGGGCAAGCAGCGCTCGAAAGTCCGTCAACGCCCGGACCCCCCAGGAAGATCAGTGGCGGAAGAAATTCGGTGTGGATACGTCTGTCATGGATCGTCTGCATCAGCATCGGCAGCGTGTGCGCGCGGGATCCTGTCAGTTGCTCACTGCTCGCCCGGAGCATGGCGTGCGGCAAGTCGGCCAGGATCGCCCCGATCCTGATGGGAACGAGCAGCAGCGGTTCGTATTTCTCGTGGATCGCCAGGAAGATGAGCAGCCCGCCGACAGCGAACATCAGCAACACGAATTCAGCGGAGCATGGTATTGGAATCTGGAACACAAACCGTCGTCGAGGCGGGAATGAAAACTGCTCGAAGTTCTGGAATCCCGCTCGCAGAGCGGCAACAGCTCCGCCGCCGCCACAGGCTGCGTGCGATTCCGGAGCCCCTGATGGGGGCCATGTTCATTGAAGAACTGGAGGTCCGCGCACCGAACAGCGTGGTGACAGCCTTGGCGGCGTCACGGTTGACATGGCAGATGGACTCGGCTGTCCGGGACATTGGGTTTGAGCAAGCGCCGGGGCCAGGTATAATAGACGAGCGCGCGGCCATATATACCGGTATTCGCTTATCCGGAGGGTGCTGCCATCATATCCGCACATTTCCGTTTTCGACTGTGGTTCGTCGTGGTGTCCTGCCTGTTCGCGCTAAGTCAGGCATGCGTACCGTTTGAGGAAGACGACATCGGGCCTGGCAACGGCGATTAGTCAGGCGACGCGAATGACGCTGCCTCGACGGGAGAATCCGCCAGCCAGGTTATTGTCACTGCACTTGACTCGGGGGCGACCAGCGACGAGGCCCTCGATACGCTCGTCCAGGAACTTTCGTCCGACCCGGATGTCGCCGTGGCCTCTGCCGATGAAGACGGAACGACCGCCTGGGTGCTCTTTCAGTCCGGCGTCGAGCATGTCTACGAGGTGATCGACGAGGATGAAGAGCGGCAGGCACTAACCGACGCCTCGCAAGCTGCTGCGCAGATCGCCGGCGCGGTCGGAATGAGAACGAGCCCCGCAAGTAAATTGCGTTCGTCATGGGCGAGAAGTGCCCAGCTCGGTCTTGGGTCCTCGTATGTGCTGCCGGGCAACAACAAGGCCGTTCTGGCCAACGCGCTTTACCAGACGCAGCCGCTACAGGACGTCCGCCAACCGATCAAGGCAATCCTCGAGGCGTGCGGCTACGAGGTGAAAGTCGTTGACGCCGATCTGGACTTCTTCAAGAGCATGTCGCAGTTCGGCGTGATCTTCATCGAGGCACACGGCAGCCCGCGCAACCCGCTTGAGGAGAGTTGGGATGCGGTGGCGAATACTATCTATAGTCCCAACATCGACGCGAACATCCCGCTTTGCGGAGTGCAGGGTAACGAGGCCGTCCTGCAGACCAGCACACTGGCGACGGAAGCCTTACGGGAACAGTACAAAGATGACCTGCGATGCGGCCGGCTCAAGCTGCGGAGCACGATCATCCGCCAAAAAGGAAAGGCGGCGGTCGCGGGGCCGTACTTCGCCGTCACGCCCAATTTCATCCGGCAGTACGATAAAGGCACGTTCCCGGCCCAGACGCTGATGTGCCTCAATTCTTGTCGGGCCTTCTCCGGAATCAGCAGTCCGTGGGCGACGCTGCTCTACGAGAAATCCTTCGGCTCGCTGCTCGTCGGCTGGGACCAGCGCGTGCATTACGGCGTGTCGTCGCGCGCCCTGCTGCACCTGTTCCAGTTCATGGCCGGTACGAACGACCAGTTCGCGATCACGGAAACAAATGCCCAGACCGGCGCCAAAACGATCTATCCGTTGCTGTTCATGATGGACACGCCCGTTCTGCCGCAGACGGTGAACATGGCTATGGACGCACTGGCGGGCCAGGATTTCGACCGCGATCCCGCGACGGGGGCCCGACTGACTGCCAGCGGTGATTCGCTGTTCGGCCTCGATCAGCTGATCCTTGCCCCTGCTATCGAGACGTTCCAGACGTTAGGAAACGGACAGGCCACGCTCACCGGGCGTTGCCGGGATAACGCCCTGCTACGCTTCGAGGACGGCACGACCGTCGATATCGGCACAACGACCGACGGCACGTACACTTTCTCGCTGCCGGCGAGCCATTCAGGTCCGATGTCGCTCGAGCAGGAGGGTCGCAACTGCCCGCCGCGCGACCTGCTGCGGTGGAACGGACTTGTGGTGACCGTACGACCGGCATCGACAAGCTCGCCGCTCGGTACGTGCGATTTCACGGTGACCTACCGACTGAGTGCCCGAGCAATCGCCGCGGGCAGCCGGACCGGTCGGCTCGTGTGGAGTGATCCGGACAATGAATTCACCGCGGCGTGGGACCCGGACGCCTCATCGGTAACCTGGTCCATCAGTGGTAATGCCACAGTACCAGACGATCTGTTCGGCCCCTCATCGTGCACTTGGTCGGGCGGCAGCTCTGGTGATTTCAACTCCGTGACGCTCGAAGCCGGCGTCACTGGCGGCTTGGACTCGCTTGACGGGCGGACCGCCTGGCTGGAAATCTATCCGCCGTTCGACCTTTTGTACACGCAGACCTGCGGCGGCCTGTCGCCGCCAACGTACGCCTGCGGTATCAGTGGCTCGGTCTTCGTCCAGGTCCAGCTCGGATCACGATGGTCGATCCTGGACGGTTCGGAGACGGATCTGACCGGGTTGTACATAACGCAGTGGCAGGCCACGCCGCCCACGCCATTCTTCGAGAGCGAACGGTTGCCGCGATGAGGTTCCAGGCACCGCAAGCTCTGCTGCGCGAAGCCGCTTAGGTTCACGAGCGCTGTTGCAGAATGTCGAGGTCTCGCGGAGTGCTCCACGTAAAGGTGATCTTGAAAGATTCCTGACGGCGCGCGAGCATACAAGGAACTGGGCAAACTCATTCGCGACAGAAAAGTCAGGCGGCAGAATCTCAAGGGTCCGCGAGGAAGCCGGTGCAGTGTGCACCAGCCGGGCACGGGAGCAACCATCATGTCATCGAACCTTGATGTCCGCAAAGGAATGGTGATCCGTCAGGGTACGCACCTCTACCGGATTACCGACGTGACCACGTCGCAAAGCGGCAAGCAGAAAGGTACGGTGCACGTCAGCATGCGGTCCCTGCATGACGGCCACCTGTCGGAGCGGTCGCTCGCGGAACTCGGCAGGATCGAAGAAGTGCCGACGTCCATCCGGTCGATGCAGTACCTGTATGCCGCAGGCGGCGAGCACGTCTTCATGGACACGGAGACGTTCGAACAGTACTCGCTCGGGGTAGACGTGCTGGGAGACGGAATGCAATTCCTCGTGATGGAGGAAACCTTCCGCTTCCTGACAGTGGAGGGCCAGCCGGTCACACTTCAACTCCTGCCCGCTGTCGTTCTCGAGGTGGTCGATACGGCCCCCGTGGAGCACGCGGGCGGTGGAGCCAACGTTATGAAGGAGGCGAAGTTGAACTGCGGTCTGACGGTCCGCGTGCCCCTCTTCATCAAGAACGGCGACAGGATTCGGGTGGGCACGGACCACCGCGATTACCAGGGCAAGGAGCACTGAAGTCAGGAATCGTCGATCACCTCACGGATGCCACTTCCATTCCCGAGAAGGAGAAGCCCAATCGACGACTCGAAGGCATGGGGCAACAGGCCATGATCCACATGACTTCCGCTCGAACAGCATGGGCATGTTCATTGCTGATCCTTCTGGGCGCCGCGGCTTGCAAGAAGGACACCGAACAGGACGCAGCGACGCCTCCATCGGCGCAGAGTCAGAGAAACAAGGTGGGAGACACTGCTATGAGCGCTCGTGCAAGACCGCTCGCTCGCATCAACCGCGATGGAGATTTCAACGATTTCGCCACGCCCCGGCCGCTGGTCACGCTGGAAGAATTCTTCGAGGGCAATGATGACCTGGGGTCGATCGGCTACAACTTCTATCCCGATCAACCCAGGCCCGCGGAGTTCTACGAGCTGTTCAAGAAGATCCGCGACAAGCCGGAGGTGGCCGACGTTCGCATCGCGGTGATGGACCTCGAAGAACCTGACAGCTGGCCCGCCACGGACAACGTCTGGATCATCACCAGCGCATCGCCAGAGGAAATGACCGCCTGGATGGGCGAACGATTCCGGCCCGACGACATCTTCGACGGCTTTCCCACGCACTACAGCTTGGAGCCTTACGACGTACCCGAGGGGCTGCGCGCGATCGGCGTGTGGTGGGATTGACTCCTGCGTCGGCCCCGTCCGTGCTCAACTCGCTGACGGTGCCTCGGGGAGGTCGAAGTAGATCATCACCGTTGATGGGACCACGGGATACTCGACGCGGCATCGGTAAACGTCGATCGGCGCTGTCCGACACGGGGCCGGGAACTGCGGCGATCACCTCGGCGAGCCTGGCTCGCACGCGGCCCAGGACGGCGGCCGTTTCATCCTCGAACGAGTCTTTAGCCCCAGCCTGTAGGCCTCTTCTTCCTGGAGGATGCGATTACCTCGCTCGATTTCGATGATGCGGGCGACCTGTGGGCGGTTGGCCGGGAAGCTATCATCCCGTCCAATGGGAATCAGTTGTACCGCGTGGCCGACCCGTTCGGCACGCCGTCGCTCGAGCTCGTTGTACCGACATTGGAACGTCGGACGTCTTCCATCGTCTGGGAAGGCGACACCCTGTATGGCATTCAGGGCGCGAACCTCGATCCGCCCCAGACCCTTGTCACCATAGATCCCGGCGACGGCTACGTCTCGCCAGTGGGGACTAGCGGCGCAACGGGAATCGATCCCGAACAGGTAGGCGGCCTCACCATCAAGAACGGGGTGATGTGGGCGTTGCAGAACCTTCACGCCGGTGAGCTTTTCACTATTGATTACAAGCTGACCGGCGGGCCCGAGCCGACGGCGACTTTCGTACGCACGACCTCGCCCGACACGATCGCCTTCCTGAGCTGCGGCCTCGCCATCGACCCGGCCGACGCTCAATTGTGGGCGATGATCCGCAGCGACCGCCTGCTCGGGTCGGATATCGGCGTTTATCAGTTGGACGAGACTACCGGCCAGCTCACGCTTATGTTCGACCTGAGCGAGTTGACGGACGTGCGTGGCGCCTCCGGCATTGCCGTCATCCCTGAGCCGGCATCGCTTGCCCTCCTGCTGGTGGCGAGCCTTCTCGTCATCGGAGCCGGTAAC
>JBECKQ010000162.1:0-5253 GCA_040235375.1 Phycisphaerae bacterium
CAAAAAAGGCGAACGGGGAAAGCGACGTGCTCGCGAAGATCTCCGAGATGCCGGAACCGGACCGGACGATGGCCGAGCGGCTCCACGCCATCATCAAAGCCGCCGCGCCGGCCCTCTCGCCGAGAACCTGGTACGGGATGCCCGCGTACGCCAAGGATGGCAACGTCGTGTGCTTCTTTCAAAGCGCGCAGAAGTTCAAATCGAGGTACGCGACGGTCGGGTTCAGCGACAAGGCGAATCTCGACGAAGGCGCCATGTGGCCGACCGCCTTCGCGCTCAAGAAGTTGACGCCGGCCGAAGAGAAGAGGATCGAATCGCTCGTGAAGAAAGCGGTGAGCTGAGCAGGCTCGAAAAAGGGCGGGCAGGCAAAGGCTTCGGGTGCACGGGCCATTCGCTCACCTGCACACCGGCCAGTCGAGTTCCTTACGCTTCCGCACGCTGCGCTGCCGCGCGGTCGCAAACTCGTCCTCTTTCAGAAGCAGCACTCTACCATCGCCGAACAACACGCAGCGAGCCCGCCGTGGAGACAGCCGCGCTTCGACCGGCGACCACGCCTCTCGCTCATACGCGAGTACAACGTCGGGAGCGTTCGGCCAGTCGCCGAGCCCCGGACAGTACTCGAATGAACCGTAACCCGAATCGACCTGACGCCCGTCTTGCTCGCGGACCTGGGGATCGTTGGGGCTTCTCAGTTGCCTCCAGGAGTAGGCGCCGGTGTCCACGAGTGTCTGCAACGATGGCGGAAACTCGCCCCGCTCGTTGCAGTACAGCCTGACGGCGATGCCCAGACCTCGCAGGTTGGACGCCGCGACGGCGGACTTGGCGTCTTCGCTTGCCGACCGCCACACCCTCCGAGCCAGCATCGCCTGGCCTCCGAGAATACAGATCGCGATCCCAAGCGTGACTCCGAGGACCATCGCACGTTGCGGCTGAGGACGAGGCCGGCGGCGCCGATGCCGGATCGATGCGCCCAGCGCCGTCGCGACCGCAAGAATCGACGACGGCAGGCCCAAGAACGGGATCGATACGAGTGACTCGCCCGCAACCAGGAAGGCGGCGGCGCCAATACCGCCACTGACGGCCAGCAGTATCCACGTCGTCAGCAGGAGGCGGTCACCGGGCGTTCTCATGATGGCTCTCGTTTTGCCACATCCTGGCTCGTGTGGCGGCTCGGCCTCGAGGGCGTGAACTCCCGTGCTGGTGCCGCACTCCGGGCAGCGCCCACTGACATTGCCGGTCAGGTCGTAGCCGCAATGGTGACAGACCGTGTCCTCCGGCTGGATGGTTTGCCATCGCATGGTGATGTAGATCGACCGCGCCCAGGCCGCACTGATGATCGCGGCGGCCGTGAACAGAAGGACCTGGATGACGTCCGGATTCCAGCGATCGATGCTGCGGAACATCCCCGCGGCGACAGCGAACAGTATGTTGAAGGCCAGGTATAATCCCGGAATGAAGAATGCAAGCACCGCTATCGCCGCCGCCAGCGACGACGTGACCGAATAACTCTCGATTCGCTTCTTCTTTGCCATTGCCTTGCGTCAGTCCCGGCCGCAGTCAACACACTGCTGATCGGCAGGCGACGATTCCAGACGCAGCGTGTTTGCTGCGCCCTCCGGGGGCGCCCACGCACATTGCCGGTCAGGTCGTAACCGTACGGGCGAGAAGGGGGTCAGGCTTACTTCCGCAATAAGTTAGCCTGACCCCCTTTCTCTCCGCCCGCAACCAGGAAGGCGGCGGCGCCAACACTGCCACTGACGGCCAGCAGTATCCACGTCGTCAGTAGGAGGCGGTCACCGGGCGTTCTCATGATGGCTCTCGTTTTGCCACATCCCGGCTCGTGTGACCGCTCGGGCTCGAAGGCGTGAATTCCCGTGCCGGTGCCGCACTCCGGGCAGCGTCCAGTGACGTTGCCGGTCAGGTCGTAGCCGCAGTCGACGCACCACCGACCGCCGGGCTCCACCTGCTCCCACCGCAGATGTAGATAAACATATCGGGCAGCCAGATACGCAGCCAGCGGTGTCGCTACACATATCACGGTGACGAACGCGACGCCCAGAATGCCGCCGATTACCGCAAGGCCTCTGGAGGGCGAACCGTCGAATGCACTGAGAGTCACGTCCATGGCAACGATAGTGAACGACTCTAAGAGGAAGAGCGCAATGGGGAAGGTCAGTATGGCGACGATCAAAGACGTGGCAAGCGAATGTCGCTCTCTGCGGGCCATTGCGCCACCTCGAATCGACTACCGAAGCACCGGGCGTGACCACGGGCGTCGTTGAATCCTAAGAGCGCACGCCGGTCGAGTCGAGACGGTCGAATGTCAAAAGGCGTCGAGCAGGCGAGTGCCGTGCGCCTGCTCACCAGCGGCGCGGCCGCTCGCCGTTGCACCACGCCGCAACGTCGGCACTCTACTCCGCCACGGCCAGGAGGGCGACCGGGTGGGACGACTCGTCGAGGGCCCAGTATGCCTTTACCACGCCGACGCCGCCTAAGTCCACCATGACTGCGTTCGCTCCCGTCGCTTCGTCCACGATGATCGATCGCGTTGTGCCTTCGATCATCGGCCAGGGGTTCCAGGTCAACTGCTTCTGACAGACGACGCCGTCCACGAAGATGGCGCCGCTGTCCAGGCTGATGCCCCAGAGGCCGTCCGGCTTCTGCAACTCGGCGTGGTCCGTGCCGTAGGCGTCGGCGACGACCCAGGCGGCCGGCGTCTTGTCGGGGTCGAACACGACGGCGGCGACCGGGCGGACCGGGGCGCCGAATTCGTAGACCTTGTGCCGCCCGGTCGGGGCCGGACGCCGGAGCGGGCAGTTGTCCGCGACGAAGTTCATGTCCGTGGCGAAGAGCTGCCCGGTGGGCATGACCAGCTCGCCGACCTCGGTGAAGCCCTCGACGGCCGCCGGCTCCGCCAGACCGCGCTGCAGCGTACGCCAGCATTCGTCGAGCGCGGCCGGGTCCGCGGCCGGTATGGTCTCGACCGGTTCGTCCTCCTTCCAGTGCACCGGCGGAAACGGTTGTTTGGCCATCATCGACATTGCCATCCTCCCCAGCCCCCCGCGACGAACGAAAACGTACCCTACGATAACGACCGCGACGAAACCGATCCCCAGGATTGCGACGGTCCATTTCCGGATCATGGCTGCAGCCCACCCGTTTTCGCCGGATCAACCGTCGCCCTGACGGAGGCGTCGGTGCTGGATGACGGGCCAGCTTTGGAGTCGGCAACGACAATATCGGTCTCAGCGACGACCGCCTTGTCATAGACGCTCCAGAATACCGGTGGCGGATACACATCTGAAGGCTCGCCCAGGAACTCGGCGCGAACGTGATAGTGGCCTGGCGTCCATAGGGCGTTGTGGGGTGCCCGATCTTCGTAGGCGGGATCCTCCGAAGCAAGGGCAAGGAAGCCGTCTTTGGTGGGGATTAGATCGAGGCAGTAGGTGTATTCCCGCTGCTCTTCACGACAACGAATCGCCCGGAGACATCGGCAACGTCGAACAAGCACCCCGCAGCAAGGAAGGGATAGACCAGGAGCACCCATTGCTGTCCGGTGCCGCAGTAGGCAATCTCAATACGATGTAGCGCTGTAGACGAACTGCGCCGTGTAACTTCAATCGCGAAGGAGGTTGGCGAAGGACGAACAAGGCATACTGAACCGCCGGACGCGGTGAATGTTGCTTTCAACTGGATCGGTTGATGTTGGAGGAAGATATCGTGCGCCGGCGCGATGTGCATTCGCAGGCCATCGGGCGGATTCGTGCAGCCCCCCATGCAGATGCCGCATAGCGCCAACATGCATATGATGTGTCGTCTCACGGGCGACTCCTTACAGTCTGTTCATCTGGTTAAAGTACGTTGTGGCGATCCCTTTTTTCCTGGATGTCGGGATTCTCTACGCCACCGGCGGGCGGTCGAGGTCCGAGTAGGGATAGACTTTGGCCTTCTTGAGCTTCTTGATCAGCGCGGCGCTTCCCTGCTCGCGGGCGTATTCCATTTCGGAGCGATGCACCTCCATGACCAGCAGCAGGCCGTGCGGCCGGCCGGCGATCTCGAACGGTACTCCGTGCGTGTCGAATTCGTCAAAGAGGATGCAGGTGTCGTAGTCGCCGTCGTCATTGGGCAGTTCGGCCGTCTCTCCCGGTTGCAGGACAGCCATCGTGCTGTAGCGGCCGACCATGGTGAGGATGCCGCAAAGGTGACGCTCAATAGTGGCGAACGGATTCTTGCCGGTATCGTCGGGGACGATCGCCTTGTTGGCCTGCAGAGTTCGCGGATGTCGCGTGGCGGCCACGAGCTCATATGTTCCCAGGCGGTTTGGCTTTGGTCCGGTACCGTCGGGCTCGATCAGCTCCATGGTCACCAACACGGTGCCGGGCATGGCCTTCGAGAAATAGTACATGTCGACGCCGCCGCCCATTGCGTACGGAATGATGGCGTGGCCGACGACCTCGTCCATCGGGCCGCAGATGCGCTCGACCGCGGCGGTTTTCGCGGTGTCGAAGGCTTCGTAGTGCTCGTCGCTGAAGCGGGGTCCATCGGAGCCGTCGTTGCCAGGGTTTCCCTCGTCGTTCGTGGCTTCATAGTCGGACATCGATGTGAGCCTCCCAACAATTGGTGATGTGTCTGGTACCCGCGCCGCACAAAGTGCGTCAGATTCGGCCGCGATTGTACCGAATCGCGCGGCGGCCGGGGCCCCCGCCAGCCTCGCTGGCAACGAAAACGCCGGTGAACCGCGCGTTTAAGGCGGAAGCGGGAACCGGCAGGCCGGTGGAGACGCGCGGCGGCGGGGAACTGGAAACCGCTGGGCCAGGCCACGACCAGCGCATGTGCTGCCAACGGCCGGACGAGGCCGGTGGGCTCCCCGGGGACGCTCGGGCGATCCAGCCTGTCGGAGCGGTGGCCCTTGGCGACCATCCGGGCGCCTGAACGGGTTCCGAGAACTGTGAAGATTGTGACGAGACGCCGCCGGTTGGTTGAAAGGTTCGCGTTGGCCTGCCGAAGTGCCGCGTGCTCATGCCCGAGGCGATTACACACGACATCCTCATCCGCATCCTGCGTCGTTGCACCGGAGGATTTCCGTAGCGCAAGCGCCCCCCGTTGTCCCCTCGAATGCGTAACGGGAGGCGCGGACAGCGGTTACAGAAGGGCGATCAGGCCATCCATGGCGTTTATCGGACTGTTCGGGAATTCACCCACCGCAAAAGATCTTTAATCCGCCCGCTCACGCACCTTGCCCCCGTCGCCGGG
>JBECKQ010000242.1:0-6253 GCA_040235375.1 Phycisphaerae bacterium
AGGCAGTCCTCAAAGTGTTTCCGCGGGCGCTGGTGCAGTGGGAGGACTTCCACAACAGGCAGGCATTCCGCATCCTGGACCGTTATCGCAAGCAGATTCTCAGCTTCAACGACGACATCCAGGGCACGGGGGCGACGGCGTTGGGCGGCATTCTGGCCGGCCTGCGCGTGACCGGCGAGAAAATCTCCAATCAACGCGTCCTCTTTATGGGGGCCGGAGAGGCCTGCGTGGGTGTCGCCCGACAAGTGGCCGCGGCCATGCGTGCGGACGGCGCCGATACCCGACGAGTCCGCTCGGCCCAGATGATGTTCGACATCCACGGGCTGCTGCGACGCGGCCGGAACATGTGCGACGCCCACTGCGCCCAGTTCGCCGTGGACGCGGAGATCCTCGGCCAGTACGGCCTGCCGGACGAGAATATGAGTCCGGAGAAGCTGATCGCCGCCTTCAAGCCGACCGTCCTGGTCGGGGCGACGGCCTGCCAGGGAGCCTTCACGCAGGAGATGATCGAGGAGATGGCCAAGCACACCGAGCGGCCGATCATCATGCCCATGAGCAACCCCACGGGCAAGGCCGAATGCTCGCCGACCGAGGCCATCACCTGGACCGAAGGACGGGCACTGGTCGCCACCGGCAGTCCCTTCGGCGACGTACACTTCAACGGCAAGCTCCACACCATCGGGCAGGCGAACAATGTTTTCATCTTTCCCGGCGTCGGGTTGGGAGCTATTGTGGCCGGCGTCCGCGAGGTGACCGAGGAGATGTTCACCATTGCCGCCCGGACGCTGGCGGAATGCGTCAGCGCGGCGCGGCTGGATAGTGGCGCTCTCTATCCACCGCAAAAGGACTTGCGCGAAGTCAGCGCCCGCATCGCCTGCGCCGTCGTCCGCTACGCGAGTGAATCGCACCTGGGACGCTTCATCCCGGACTTCGAGATCGAGAACACTGTCCGGCGGGTCATGTGGTATCCGCACTACGTGCCCGTCGTCAGTAGAACGTAATTGGCGAGAGCTTCCATTCGACGCACAGGAGACACGCCGTGAGCGAGAGTTATCTGGAAGGGCTGGGCGGCACCCCCGTCATTCACACGCGCAAGGACAATGTCTGGATTCTGAAAAACCCCTCCACGAACCAGGGCACGGCGTTCTCCCGCGAGCAGCGCGCCGAGCTGCGCATCCGCGGACTCATTCCACATCGGGTCACACGCATTCAGGACCAGGTGCAGATCGCCCTCGAGCAGATCCGCGCCGAGTCGACGGACCTGGAGCGGTACATCACGCTGTCCAGCCTCCAGGACCGTAACGAGGTACTGTTCTACCGGGTGCTCGTCGAGAACATGCACGAGCTGATGCCCATCGTCTATACCCCGACAGTGGGCGAGGCGTGCCAGAGGTTCAGCCACATCTTCCGCACGGCCCGAGGCATCTGGCTTACGCCTGAGGACGTGGATCACATCCCCGAGATTCTGCAGAACGCGCCGTTCCGTGACATCCGGCTCATCGTGGTGACGGACAATGAGCGGATTCTCGGCTTGGGCGATCAGGGCTGCGGCGGTATGGGCATTTCCATCGGCAAACTCGGCCTGTACGTCGCCGGTGCCGGCATTCATCCGTCCAAGTGCCTGCCCATCAGCCTCGACGTGGGGACGAATAACCCGAACCTGCTCGAGGACCCGCTCTATCTGGGATATCCCAAGCGGCGCCTGCGTGGCAAAGCGTACGACGAGTTCATCGAGGCCTTCGTACAGGGCGTTCGCGAGGTCTTCCCGCAGGCGGTCATCCAGTGGGAGGACTTCCACAAGGATCGGGCGTTTACGCTCCTGGAGCGTTACCAGAAACGCGTGCCCTGCTTCAACGACGACATTCAGGGAACGGCCTCGGTCACTCTCGGTGGCATCCTCACCGCCCTGCGCATCACCAACAGCCGTATCTCCGACCAGCGGATCATTTTCATCGGCGCAGGCGAGGCCTGCACAGGCATCGCTCGGCTGGTCAGCAGCGCCATGCGCAACGACGGTGAAAAGGACGAGGCGATCAAGAAAGCGCTCATCGCCTTCGACAGCAAGGGACTGCTGCACGAGGGAAGAGATATCGAAGAGCCGTTCAAGCGCGAATTCGCCCTCTCTCGCGAGTTGATGGACCACTACAAGCTCGACATCAAGTCCAACCCCTCGCCGGTCGAAGTGATTCGCGCCGTCAAGCCGACGGTGCTGATCGGGGCGACCGCTCGTCCGGGCGCCTTCACCGAAGAGATGATCCGCGAAATGGCCAAGCACGTCGAACGGCCCATCATCATGCCGCTGAGCAATCCCAACAGCAAGTCGGAGTGCTCGCCGGCGGAAGCGATCGAATGGACCGACGGACGGGCGATCGTCGCGACGGGCAGCCCCTTCGCCGACGTGCATCACAACGGCCGCACGCACGTGATCGGGCAGGGTAACAACGTGTTCATCTTCCCCGGCGTCGGTCTGGGAGCGATTATCTCCGAGGCCCGTGAGGTGACAAACGACATGTTCGAGGTCGCCGCCGCCGCCATGGCGGAGTGCGTAAGCCCGCAGCGCCTGGACGCCGGCGCCATTTACCCGCACCAGAGCGAACTGCGCGAGGTGAGCTTCCGCATCGCCTGCCGAGTCGTGCGGTACGCCCGCGATGCGCATCTCGGGCGAACCATCTCGGACGACAAAGTCGAGGATCTCGTGCGCAAGGCCATGTGGTATCCCGACTACATCCCGATCGAAGTCAGGCGCTAAGCGGCGCGCAAAGCGGGATCAAGCTCAACTTCACGTTCGAGGTGATGGCCGACGAAGAAAAAGTGCTGCTGCTCGACGTTGACTTGAGCCGCGCGTTCAAGCCCGTTCCCGGAGGCAGAATCGACAGCGTCGAGGGGATACGAGATTTCAAGTTCTCGCCGTCGCTCGCGATGCGCCTCATCGACATTGTCGATGCCGGCATGATCACGGGCGTTGTGCTGGATGCCGACACGAACGCGCTGCCGGACGTTACGGTGAGGGCCCGGCGCGGCGGCGAGGAGGTCTCGAGCACGTCCACCGAGGACGACGGATCTTACACCCTGAACGGCTTGCCCCCGGGCACGTACGATATCAGCTTCAGCAAAGCCGGTTTCGTGGAAGCCTCGGTGGAAGACATCGCCGTCGCGGCCGGTGAGACCGTGGTCGTTGACAACGTGGTCCTTCAAAGCGAGTAGTTCACCGCCCAGATCGCGACAACGATTCGGCTCGTGGCAGTATGAAGGGAGTACGCTCCGGGTCAGGGTGTGTGCTCCGTCTGCGCCGGTCCGGACCGTGCACCGAGTACCGTCCGCCTGAACTCCACTACTGCGCCTCCGTCGACCGAGCGTTGCGCACCTCGAAGACCGGCACCTTGTCTTCATCCACCCTGTGGTAAACGGTCCGGTGCGGGAATGGTATCTCGATCCCCAGCTCGTCGAACTTCTTCTTGATGCGATACAGCATGGCGCGCTGTATCGTCCATTGCTGCAGCGGCTTCGTCTTGATCAGGAACTTGATGACCACGGCCGAGTCGCCGAACGAGTCCACGCCCAACATCTCCGGATCGCCCAGGACCAGGTTCTTGTACTGGGGATCCTGACACAGCTCGCTCGCCAGCTTCGTGAGCACGGAAATGACCTGATCGACATCCTCGTTGTAAGAAACACCGATATCGAACACCACCCGCGACCAGCCGTGCGTGAGGTTGCTCACGGTCGTGATCTGCCCGTTGGGGATGAAGTGTGCCTTGCCTTCGAGATCGCGCAGCACCGTGATGCGTAACGTGATCTTCTCGACCAAACCGCCCGTGTTCCCGATAACCACCACGTCGTTTACGCCGAACTGGTTCTCGACCAGGATCATGAAACCGGAGAAGAAGTCCTTGATGAGGCTTTGCGCGCCGAAGGCCACGGCCAGACCGACGACGGCGACGCCGCCCATCAAGGGGACGATATTCACTTTGATCTCCGTCAGGATCATGAGTATCGCGCCGGCAATGATGACGATGTGGGCCACGTTGTTGAACACGCCGACGAGCGTCTGCGCGCGGTTTTCACGATCCGCTCTGGAACCATGGTCGCTTCGGCCGGCGATCAGTCGGACGAGGCGTTTGTCGAAGACCTTCACGAGCCACAGCAGGACGAACGTGCCGATGAAAATCCCCGCCACCTTGGGACCGTGGTCGAGCAGCCACTTGTAGAGATTGTGCAGCGAGAAGGGATTCTCCACCGCCGCAACGTTCTCTTTCGCCTTGGCCGCCTCCTCGCGTGCCCGCTCGGCTTCGCGCAGCGCGGCGATGTGTCGCGATTGAAGCTCGGCTCTTTGCGACTGGAGATCGTCGATGCGGTTGACGTGCTCGGTCACGGCGTCGCGCGCCTTATCCAGCCGATCGCGAGCCCTGTCGAGATCGACACGCAGCGCTTCGATCTTCGGTCGCGGCGCTCCCTCGGTTTCCTGCTGCTGAAGCTGGCTGGAGAGCGTGTTGACGGTCTTTCGCTCGTTCTCCACCTTCGCCCGCGCGGTCTTGAGCAGCTCTCTCTCCAGACTCAGCGATTTTTCGATCTGGCCGGCCCACTGGCCGAGGCGCTCCGCGTGCTGCTCGGCCTCCTTCGCCTTGACGGATTTGGCCTTTGCCTCCTTTTTCGCTGCGACCACTTCCGGACTTGGCGCCGTGGTCGTCTGACGTGCCGCCGGAGCAGGCGAACCGCCGGTCGTCGTCGGCGCGCCCGTCAACAGCGACTTGATCGTGGAAGTGGCCGACGGCTCCTGGGACTGTGGAGTCTGCGGCTGCGGGGTGGCGCCCGGGGTGGCGGTAGGACTCGCGGCCGGCGCGGATGCCGTCACCGAGGGTCGTGTCGATGCCTCCGCCGGTCTACCTGCGGCCGTCGAGGAAGTGGTCTGCGCGACAAGCTGGCGTAACCGGGCGATCCGCCCCTTCAGCGATGCAACCTGCTCCTTGCGGGCCTTACGTTCCTGACTCGCGAGGTCAAGCCGCTCCTTGGCCAGAGACCAGCGCTGTTGCAGATCCTTGAGCGTCTCTTGCAGTTGTTGGGCTCGGGCCGCGTCGCCGCTTTCTTGCGCGCGCGAGAGTTGATCCTTCGCCGCCGCCAACTTCTCATCCAGGTCGTCGAATGCTGATTGCGCTTCACTATATTCGTTTGTCGGAGCATTCAGCTCGCCGGTCAGTTCCTTCAAGCGCGCCTCGTTCTCATCAATCGCACGGCGCAACCGGGCAGCGCGTTCGCCCGGCGACAGCGTCGGTGCAGGCGTTACCGAAGCCGGCTGGGTGGTGGTTTCGTCACGCTGGGCTGAGGCGTTCTCCTGCCCCTGCGCGGTTACGGCCGTCCCTAGGAGAAGCATGCACGTCGTCAGGCAGGCGCGTCGCATGTTGGGCCTCCTGTGTCTAGCAGAGAGTCTGGATCGAATTACCGGCAAACGGGGATTCTTGCGGGCTATCGCATGGGCTGCAAGAGGCCGCCGGTGAGGCGAGCGCACGGCCCGCTCACCTGGAGGGAACAAGACACGAAGTGCGACATGATTGGACCGGGAAAGCGCGCACAGATAGACACCAAGCCGACGCCCTATCTTCGTTCGCTAACACCCGCTACCGGCCACGCCTTGCCCGGGCAGTGGGGCGGGTTTACATCACATCTGTGCAACCTCGAAGGTCGGAGAGGCCGTTCGTCGCGTGCTTTCCTTCTGCCCTCTCCGACCTCGGAATCCGGTTCAGCGATGGTGAACCGCCGTGGGGTTCACCTTCTTGGCAAGCGACATCAGATGGTGGTCCGCCTTGCCTTCCTCGTCGAGTGTCTTTTGCAGCAGCCGCGCCTGATTGTCGAAGCCGAGCAACCGTGCGTGCGCTCGCGCCGCGCCGTAGCCCGCCATCTCATAGTGCTCGACGCGGTTGCCGGCGGCGATTAGCGCAGCATCGCAGGCGTTGCTGTCGCCGTCGGCGTCCAGCACCTTCTGGCTTTCCGCGATCAAGCCGCGGATGGCCTCGCACGTCACACCCGTGGGCTGCTCACCGAGCTCCTCGCAGATGCGCTCGATGCGGACGCGCTGCTCCTTCGTCTCGTCGAGATGAGACTGAAACGCTCTCTTCAATTCCGGCGACGATGCCTTCGTCGCCATCCTGGGAAGGGTCTCGGCGAGTCGGCTCTCGGCGTCGTAGAGGTCCTTGAGCTCACTGACATATACATCTCTGAGGTCGTTGAATTTCATGATCATTCTCCTTGATCGCAACAC
>JBECKQ010000248.1:0-5012 GCA_040235375.1 Phycisphaerae bacterium
CGCGTGGAGTGCTTCCTTGCGCAGGCGGTGGATTCCGCCGAGGGCGAATTGCGTGATCATGGCCGCCAGGGGCGGGATGTCCGCCGGGTGCGACGGTGGCGGGAACCCGAAGCGCTTCAACGCCTCCTTGCCCAGCTCGTGGACAACGCACAGGCCGATCACGAAGTTCGTGCATTGGCCGCGGAGACGGGCGGTGTCGGCGCTGCCCAGCAGTGCGGCGACGATGCGGGCCAGTTCGTCGCGGACCGGCCTCATTACGTTCTCGACCAGTTCGTCCAGCGCTGCGGTCGGCGCACGCAGTTCGCGCACGAACAACTGGCCGGCGTAGGGATGCCCGGCCCGACGCACGAGCACGATGCGAAGCATGTGTTCGATCGCCCGGCCAAGTGCCGCAGCCGGTGCCTCACCGCGGCGGAAGCGCGGGAACGGGTCCCGCTCGAGCAGGCCCTGGTGCGAGCGAACCACAACGGCTCGATACAGGCCTTCCTTGCTGCCGAAGTGGTGCCGCACCGCGGCGATATTGGCATCCGCAGCCTCGCAGATCTCCCGTACGCTGGTTTCCTCAAAACCCTTGGCGGCGAACAATCGCCCGGCGGCGTCCAGCAGCCGCAGTTGTGTCTCGAGTGCGTCGCGGCGCCGCGAAACGCGGGGTTGGGAATTTCGGTTTACGGCCCGCGATTTAGCTGACGTTTTCTTCGCCATGCCTGAACGGTAGCACGCCCCCCATGAAAATTCAAACGCGCGTTTGACTTTCTCTGCCGAAACGGTCTACACTCCTCTTGCATTGCGGCGATTCATCGGGACGCACCGCTGTGGGGATAGTTGTGCTGCACTGCTTGAAAAGTCCACCAGCATGGGTTTTTGCCCTGGTCGGCCTGCCGGTGACATTCGCCGGAGGCGGCTGCGCTGCGCACCGCCAGCCGGACCTGGAGAGACTCCAGGCCATGGCCGCAGCCCCCTGGCGCGCAAAACTGGCCGCGAACGCGCCCGCCACTCAGCAGGCGCAAGTGCTCTCCTGGTGGCGCGGTCTCAATGATCCGATCTTCGCCGACCTGGCCACGCAGGCCCTGCAGGGAAATCTCAACCTGGCGCAAATGCGCCAGCGCATCGTCGAGGCCCGGGCCCGCCGCGGCGTCGTCAACGCCGAACGCCTGCCACAGATCGACAGCCCGACGCAGTACGAGCGCGCCGGCTCAGGACCAGACTCTCTTTCCTTCGCCGGTCCGCCACCCGGTATCGTGAAGAATCTTTACGCCACCGGCGTCGTCGCCAACTGGGAGGTTGATCTGTGGGGACGTGTGCAGCGCCTGGTGGACGCAGCCGACGATCAGACCCGGGCCGCGGTCGATGACTATCGCGACGCGGCCGTCTCGTTGCTGAGCGAGCTTGCCTTGGCCTACATCGACGTGCGCACGCTCCACCGCCGCCTGGACCTCGTCGAGCAGAACGTGATGCTGCAGCGCCGCACGCTCGAGCTCGCCGAGTCGCGCTATGCCGCCGGCAACGGCCCGGCGATCGACGTGACCCAGGCGCGTCGCCTTTTGCGCCAGACGCAATCCCGCGTGCCGGAGCTGCGCCGTGCCCGGATCGTTGCCGAAAACCGCGTTGCCATTCTGCTCGGCAAGCGGCCCGCGGACGGCGTCGTCCCGCCGGGCGGCATGCCGCAGACGCCGCCGCCGGCGGACATGCGCGTGCCCGCAGACCTGATCACCCGCCGCGCCGACGTCCGCCGCGCCGATTGGAAATACCGCGCCGCGCTCGCCCAGGTGGACGCCGCCGAGGCGGAGCGGCTCCCGCGCCTCACGGTAAGCGGCTCCTTCCACTTGTCGGCAGGCAGAATCGGGAATCTTTTTGACCAGGCCTACGTGTACTCCTTCGGGCCGCAATTGACATTTCCCATATTCGAAGGAGGCCGTATCTCGGCCAACGTTCGCGTGCACAAGTCGCAGGCCGAGCAGGCCCGCCTCCAACTCGAACAGACGTTGCTGACCGCCATTGAGGAAGTCGAAAACGCCGCCACGGGCTACATGCACAAACGCGAGGAAGCCGACGAGCTCGAAGCCGCCAGCGCCGCCGCCGAAAGCAGCGCCGCACTCGCCGAGCAGCTATACCGCTCGGGCCTGCGCGACCTCACGCAGTCGATCGACGCTCAGCGCCAGCTCGTCAACATCCAGGACAGTCTGGCCCTTACCAGGCAGGAGGTTCTCGGCCAGGCCGTCCAGCTCTATCGCGCTCTCGGCGGTGGCTGGGAGATGATCGGCCTGAACGGAGAGGTTATCGCCCCCACGACGCAGCCGGTGCAGTCGGCCGAGGCGACGGCAACTCCGCCGGAGGGGGCGTCATGAAGCGCGTCATCTTCCTCGTGATCGTCATCGTGGCGGCGGCCGTGGGCGGCGCGCTGCTCTACGGCTGGTGGACCGGATGGGGCGCCAGGAGCGAGGCGCGAACGATCACGGTGTACGGCAACATCGAGATTCGCGACGTCCAGCTTGCCTTCAACGGCGAAGAGCACGTCGCCGAGGTGCTCGTCGAAGAGGGCGATTTCGTCAAGCCCGGCCAACTGCTGGCCCGCCTGCAAACCGATCGGCTCGAAGCGCAGATCGACCGCGCCAACGCGGACATCGAGGCCCAGGCCCAGGTCGTCCGCCGGCTGGAAAACGGCACGCGGCCGCAGGACATCGAGAAGGCGCGGGCGAACGTGGCCGCCGCCGAGGCCCGCGTGAAAAACGCCCAGCGCGTCCTCGATCGTGTACGCGAAACGGTTACGACCGGCGCTTCGAGTCAGGAGGACCTGGACGACGCCCTCGCCCAGCTCGACGTCGAGAACGCGACGCTGAACGTCCGCCGGCAGGAACTGGACCTTGCCGTCATCGGCCCACGGGAAGAGGACATCGCCGAAGCGCACGCCACGCTGGCGTCGCGGCGGGCGGATCTCGCCCTGCTCAAAGATCGCCTGCTGGACACGGCGTTGTTCGCTCCCGCGGCGGGAATCATCCAGAGCCGGATTCTCGAACCGGGCGATTACGCAACGCCCGCGCGCCCCCTTTTCACTTTGGCGCTGATCAATCCGAAGTGGGTGCGGGCATACGTCCCCGAGCCGGAGCTGGGCAAAATCGCCCAGGGCATGCGCGCGACGGTCACCACCGACTCCTTCCCCACCATGAAGTTCCAGGGCTGGGTCGGCTTCATCTCGCCGACTGCGGAGTTCACGCCTAAAACCGTGCAAACGACCGAACTGCGTACGCGGCTGGTGTATCAGGTGCGCGTCTATGTGAACGATCCCGACAACCTCCTTCGCCTCGGCCAGCCGGTCACTGTCCAGATCGATCGGGAGGCAACGCGCGCAGAGCCGCAGTCCATGCCCGTCAACAGCGGCGCCTCGGCGACGAGTCAGCCGTGAGAGAGAGGGAACCGACTGATGTCCAGCACGGCCGCAGCCGACCAGGCTTCCCACGCGGGCACGGCTCTCCGGGCCGAGCACGTGAGCAAGCGCTTTGTCGACAAGAAGAAAAAGAAGCCGGCGGTCGAAGCCCTGCGCGACGCCTCGCTGAACGTGGCCCAGGGCGAGGTCGTCGGCCTCGTCGGTCCCGATGGCGCGGGCAAGACGACGCTGATCCGCTGCATGGCCGGCCTGCTCGTCCCCACCGAAGGCGACATCGACGTACTCGGCCTGGACCCGGTGGCCGATACGCTCGCCATTCGCGGGCGCATCGGCTACATGCCGCAGAAGTTCGGCCTGTACCAGGACCTGACCGTCCAGGAGAATCTGGACCTCTACGCCGACCTTCAGGCCGTCCCCCCCGCCGATCGCCCCGACCGCTACGCCCGCCTGACCAGGATGACCAACCTCGAATCGTTCACCGATCGCCTGGCCGGTCGTCTCTCCGGCGGCATGAAGCAGAAGCTCGGGCTGGCGTGCGCGTTGATCAAGTCGCCGCAGCTCCTTCTGCTGGACGAGCCGACCGTGGGCGTCGACCCCGTTTCGCGGCGCGAGCTGTGGCAGATCGTCGACGAGCTGGTCGAGAAGGACAACATCGGCGTGCTCGTATCCACGGCCTACCTCGACGAAGTAGAGCGGTTCGATCACGTTATCGTCATGTTCAACGGCGAGATCGTGGATGCGGGCACGCCGCAGATGTTCCGCGAGCGGCTCGCCGGCCAGGTCTTCGAAGTCGATTGCGACAACCAGCGGACCGCGCGGCGCATTCATTCGCGCGCCGTCGGGCTCGACAGCGTCGCCGATGCGACCATCCGTGCCGGCCGGGTCCGCATCGTCGCCGCCGAGCGCGATGAGCAATTCGCCGCGAAGCTCGGCGAAGAACTCGAAGCGCAAATCGAACCGAGCGAGCCTGCGTTTGAAGACGCCTTCATGCACATCGCGTACGAGCGCCGAAAGGATGCCGGCGGCCTGCATTTCGGATCTCAGGAGGAGGCGTCACAGTCGCCCACGCAGCCGGAAAGCCGAGAGGAGGTCGTCGTTCACGTTCGCGATCTCGTCAAGCGCTTCGGTGACTTCGAAGCGGTCAAGCAGGTTTCGTTCGACGTGCACGCCGGCGAAGTCTTCGGCCTGCTCGGGCCGAACGGCGCCGGCAAGAGCACGACGTTTCGCATGCTCTGCGGTCTGCTGAAAGTGACGGAAGGAGAGGTGAAGGTTGCCGGCCGCGACCTGCGGCACGCCGCGGGCAAGGCCCGCGCCCGCCTTGGCTACATGGCTCAGCAGTTCTCGCTCTACGGCCGCCTGAGCGTGGAGGAGAACCTGACCTTCTTCGGCCGGGCGTACGGTCTTCGTGGCCGGCGCCTGCGCGAACGGATCGACTGGGCGTACGATCGGTTCGGCATCGGCGAGCGGAGGGACGAGCGCACCGACCTGCTGCCCGGCGGCTTCAAGCAGCGGCTGGCGATGGCCGTCGCCACCCTGCACGAGCCGGACATTCTGTTCCTCGACGAGCCCACGTCGGGCGTCGACCCGCTGGCTCGCCGCGAATTCTGGCGGCGGATCAACGACTTCGCCG
>JBECKQ010000280.1:0-3472 GCA_040235375.1 Phycisphaerae bacterium
CGCCAAGCGCGACGAGCACGTCGATCACGAGGTCGATCGGATTCTGAGCGGCGAGCTGCCGCCGTTCGATGTGTTCGATAGTCCGGCTCCGCCTCCGCGTGACGAGTTGGGGCCACCGCCGGCACCGCCGGATGCCCCTCCACCGCCTGCCCATCGACCGCGGCCTGAGAAGCGGCGTTCCGGCGGCGAGGATGACGCTGTCGCACCGGCCGGCAGCGAGGCCGATTGAAAGAGAGCGACGCCTGCCGCGATCGGGAACCGTCAGCTTCGACGCCGCTCAAGAGCGGTGGTAGAGGGTACAGCCGTTTAGTGATCGGTGTCGTCGAGACCGAGAACAAGGGCCCTTTCACTTCACACGGGCGCATTCATTGCCTTCCTGCGGCCGTATACGGTAGCCTGATCCGCTGTGTCGTGCGCGTAAATGCGTACCGACAGCGACGAACGATGGCAGGAAGGAGACGCGGCGTGCGAATCAACTACCTGATCGTGTTTGTGAGCGACATGCAGCGAAGCGTGGCGTTCTACCGAGACGTGATGGGGCTGCCGCTGAAGTTTGACTCGCCGGAGTGGACCGAGTTCGAGACCGAGGGCGTCATTCTGGCACTGCACGTCAGCGATGGCCCCAATCCCGAAACGGACAGGCCGCAGGAGCATCGGGCGGGGCAATGCCATCCCGGATTCGGCGTTACCGATCTTGACGAATTCCACGAACGAATGGTCGCGAAAAATGTGCCGTGCATTCAGCCGCCGAAGGACGCGTTCGGTGCACGAATCGCGCGGTATGCCGATCCGGACGGTCTGGCGATAGCGGTCAGCCAGCAGGGCTCGGCCGGCTGACGGCGCCCGGCTCGGCCTGGCGATGGACGGCAAGCGATGAAGGTTGTGCTGGACACCAACGTGCTCGTGGCGGCGGGATTCGAGAAGGAGAGCGCTTCTGCGAGGATCGTCGAGGCGGTGCGCGCGGGTGGCGTGACACTGGTGTGGGATGAGGCCACAGCCGCCGAGACACGACACATCCTGGCCAAGATTCCTCCGCTGAATAGCGACGAGTTCGCCGATCTCTATCGGCCACAGGATCGGTATGCTGGCGTCACGCGGCTGGACGAGATGACCGAGATCGAGGATCCGGCCGATCGGAAGTTTGCGGCGTTGGCGGTCGCGACGGGGGCAGTGCTCGTTTCGAACGACGATCACCTGCTCGGCGTGCGCACTCGGATTGATGCCGAGGTGGTCACGCCTTCGGAATTCGTTGCGCGGTATCTCGACCAGTGAGATGACTCGTCAGGGGCACACGGGTTGGGGTGTCGTGCATCGAACCACGGCCTGTCCCTTCGGGCTAGACCGTGCCACCCAGCGCACATGCGACGGCCTGACGAGGTCTCGAGAATGGCACCTGCTAGTTGGCTGACCGGGCAAGCTCGACGGTGTGCTTGGGGTTCAGCAGCAGATACTCGACGTCGCCGGCTTTGCGCTGGTCGGCGCCCTTTTTGATCAGGTCAATCAGCTCGGCCGGCTCGAGCGAGGGATTGATTGCCAGCAGCTTGGCGGCCAGGTTGGCGACCTGCGGCGACGCCATCGACGTGCCCGACATCTTCATCCGCTGGCCGCCGGGGACGTAGCTCTCCACCTCGAAGCCGTTGGCGTAGACCTGGACGGTCCGGCCGAAGCTGGTGAATCCGGTCGGCTCGCCGGCCTGATCGACTGCGCCCACGACGATCAGGTTCGGAAGGTCGAAGGACGAGGGAACGTCCTCGTCGAACTCGACGTCGTTGTCGGCGTTGCCGGCCGCACAGACGAACAGGATGTCCGGCGCGCCATTGATTCCCTCGTAGAGGCCGTCCTTCTGCAGGGCGAAGACCTTGCGGGCGATGTCGCGGCGCTCTTCGGCGCTGTCGCCGATGCCGTTGGCCTCGAGCGAATCTTCGGCATCGTCGAGTGCCTCGCCCCAGCTCATGTTGACGACGCGGACGCCCGCGTTCTTCAGGTAATTGATGGTGTCGCGGCACTTCGCGCCGTCGCGGCGGCCCCACTCGACGGTGCGGGCCACGGGCACAGTGTGGAAGTCGTAGCTGTGCCGGGCGATCAGGACGCGGGCGAACGGGTTGCCACTGGTCATGATGCCGGCCACGTGCGTGCCATGGGCATAGTTACCGGCCAGGCTGAGGTCCTCGAGAAAGCCCTTGACCTGTCCGGGGGCGAGCGAGCCGAGGTGCTGCTTGAGCGCAGACGCTTCGTCGCTGTCCACCGAGGCCTGGACGTCCATGAAGCCCTTCATGTACTGCATGACCGCGGGCATGCGGCTGACCGCCTCGCCGAGCGGGAAGAGGCTGCCGGTGGTGCGCCGGGCGTTGACGTCGTAGGCGATGCCGTGGAAATCATCGACGTACCCGTTGCCGTCATCGTCGGCGCCGTTGATGGGATCATTGGGATTTTCCCAGAGAACGTCGGCGAACACCTTGTCGTCGACACCGGAGTCCCACACGGCGATCAGCACGTTGTGGAGGTCTTCATCAGGCGAAAGAGTCACGGATCGCGCCGCCCAGATGTCCGGCTTCTCGACCCGGTTCGCCGCGATGAGCTCAGCGTACACGGCGACGATGTCGTCCTTTATGGGCAACCGCTGGGTCAGCAGAACGTGCATGCCGAGGACACCGGCCGCCTGATCGGCGTTGAGTTCACCGGTTTTGTCCACGGCGGGTTGGATCTGCGCCTGGATGGCGCCCATGAGGAGGTTCTGGCTGTAGATTTCCATCATGCCCTTGTATTGCTCGACCTTGTCCTGGATGACGTTCCAGGGCAGGGGAGCGAGGCGGGCGCTCAGCTCCTCGCGGAAAGCGTGCTTATAGCGGTCGGATTCGGGGCCGGCGCCGGATTCGCGCTTGGCGGCGATCATGGATTGAACAATGAGGCCGGTCATGAGCCGGGCGGGCTCCTTGTCCTCGAGGTCGCGCACCATTTCGGCGCGACGCAAGACGGCGTCATCGTTGCCCTCGATCAGGTCGACGGTGAGCAGCGTGCCGTACATGCGCTTGAGCGTCGTGGCGTCGTCGATCTTGTAGGTCGCCAGGTCGGACTCGACGTCGGCCCGAACTTTCCTCGCAAGTGTGACGATCTGTTCGCGCGATTCGACCAGCTCAGCGACCTGTCCGGTGAAGGGGTAGTTGTGCCGGGGCAGGTCGTCGAGACGCGTGACTTCAATCTTTTCCTTTGGCTGTTCCGGTGACGCGGCGGGGGCGTCGGCGGCGGCCTGATTCTGGTCCTTGTCGGTTGTCGCGGTGGTGTGGCGACTGGACTTACAAGCGAGACCGGCAGCGGTGAGGGCCATCGCAAGGCAGACGGTGAGATACAGGGCAAAGCGCTTGCGGGCGATCATGGGTGCCTCCTCCGCACTGGCGTATCCAAGAGTCGAAGTCGGTTCGTCCGAGGGCTTGCGCCGCGCGGCTCTGATCATGGTGCCGGCGCGCTACGCTGC
>JBECKQ010000360.1:0-7179 GCA_040235375.1 Phycisphaerae bacterium
GTGCGAACGTCGGCCTGAAGTCGCCGCGCGAGCTCGTCGCCGGACATCGTGGGCAGCACGCGGTCGAGGATGATCAGGTCCGGCGATTCGGCGGCGGCCGTGTCGAAAGCAGCCGGACCGTCGGCGACCACGGTGCATGCATAGTCTTCCCTTTCGAGATACGGCTTCACGGCGTAAACGAGATGCTCGTCGGCATCGACGATGAGGAGTCGTCCACCAGACATGGAATGCTCCACTGCTCCCCTCTGCCGGTGCTTCCTCCCTGAAGGGCAGGCGGGCGCGGCCCCGTTCTCCATTGCCGGCGTCGAACCGCGCCGGCCTCGACACGCGATTATTCTACGGACTCGCCGCGGTAAACGACGCAGACTCCGTGTTAAAGTTCCGTTAAGAACGACCGGCAAAACGGCCCGCGCCGGGTCGGGAGTGCTGTGAGATTCGACGCGTCCGGACGCTAGAGCGTTGGCACGCAAGGACATATCGCGACACGGCATTTCGCGACCGCCGCACGAGGTTGCCCAAACGAAAGATGGAGGAGCTTGGGACAACCGTTATACTGCCCGCGCAAAGGACTCGGTCGCTCGCGGAAGCGTGCTGAGCGGCCGCCGGCGCCGTGACCACAGCGCCGGTCGTGAGGGCCTCTCCGATCGGAGTGCTTATGACTACGGCACAGTCGAATCCCGCGACGCCCCCTGATCCCGCTCAGTCGCGCGAGCCCGCATCGGCCGACCCGGCGCGCGAACGAAAAGTGCTGATCGTCGAGGACGAGGCGGACGTGGCGGGCCTGCTGCGTTTCAACCTGGAGCGCGAAGGCTACCAGTGCCACATTGTGGCATCGGGTGACGCCGCGCGGACCGCGCTCGCCCGCATAGCCCCGGATCTGGTCATCCTCGACCGCATGCTGCCCGGCCTCTCCGGCGACGACGTGGCCGCTCGAATCCGCCGAGACCCGCGAACCAGCACCGTGCCGATCATCATGCTGACGGCCAAGGGCGAAGAGTCCGACCAACTGGTCGGCTTTGCGTTGGGCGCCGACGACTACATCACGAAACCATTCTCGATGAAGCTGCTGATGGCGCGCGTGGCTGCCATGCTCCGGCGAACCGATCGGAGCGACGCCGACCCGGACGTGCTCGTGGCCGGCCCCATCAAGCTCGTGCCCGGACGTCACCAGGTTTCCGTCGACGGCACGGAAGTCGCGCTGACGGCGACGGAATTTCGCCTCCTCAAGGTTCTCATGGCATCGAATGGAAGGGTCCGCGACCGCGGGCAGCTTATCGACTCCGTCATCGGCACAGGCGTCGCGGTAACGGATCGAACCATCGACGTGCACGTTACCTCACTGAGAAAGAAGCTCGGCCCCGCCGCCGCGTGGCTGCAAACCGTTCGCGGTGTAGGCTACACGCTGCGCAAGCCTGCCGACATTCGCGGTAAGTGATCCCGTCTGCTCCGGTTGGATCGTGCATAAGAACCACTGATCGAAAGCAGGGGCACACGGGGAGGTCTCTGCGGATGCGCAAGTCCGGATTACATCCCGGACACATACCGTTCGTGTGCCC
Organism: Phycisphaerae bacterium; assembly: GCA_040235375.1. GTDB lineage: Bacteria > Planctomycetota > Phycisphaerae > UBA1845 > UBA1845 > JBECKQ01. Next base: position 1,557 of record JBECKQ010000360.1, read on the forward strand.
GTCATATGCGCTGAAACCGCTCGCGCGGGATTAATCTCGGCGCGAGGGGCAGAAATCATTGCTGTATTCTGCTAATCTGCTGGTATCGGTCGGCAGAGGGCAGTGGACAGCGATCCAAGGCGCGGAGAGAAGCAGATGCAGAGAATCAAACCTGCGCCCGTGGCATTCGTGTTTGCCATGGCCACGGGCGTCGCCCTGGGCGGCATCGCGGAGAACCAGACGCTCGTCGTGTACAACTCGGCGTCGTCGGAAGGATCGACGCTGGCATTGTACTACTGGGCCGCCCACCCGGACATTCCCGCGGCGAACTTCTTCAATCTGAACAACGCGGCGCTGCTCACTGCGGACGTGACGCAGGCGCAGTTCGCTTCGCTCATCCGCGATCCGATCCGCAACTTCCTGTCGGCGGCTGGAGCCCCCGATCCGGAAGACATCATCGCGATCGTGCTCATCCGGCCGATACCACATCGCGTTTTGGATACGGATAATTCACTCGCCGGCGACACGGCCAGCAGCGCCGCCACCGAATTGACCAACGGCGACGCAACGTACGCCTCCGTGGACGCCGAACTCGTGCTGCTCTGGCAGAACCTGACTGCCGGCGAGGCCGGCGGCACGATGGACAGCCACGCCGACAACGTGATCGTCAATCCGTATCACACGAGCACGTCACCCATCGACGGATTCAGCCGGACGAACATCCAGGCAGCCAAGACGTTCAACAATCGGAGCAACGTGGTGTGGACCCTCGGCGGCGCGGGCGCGGCGCGCCTGACGCCGGGCGACCTGTATCTCGTCGCGCGGATCGACGGCACCACGCTGGCCGACGCCGAGACGATCGTGGATCGCGCTCAGAATATCGTAGTCAACAAGGCGGTCGTGCGGACGCTCTTCGACGAATACGACGTGACGGTGGGCGACGAGCTCGACGATGATCCGCTCTTCACGTCGAACGATCCGTTTCTCGCGGGCGACGATTTCGAGGAGGCACGGAACCTCCTACTCGCAAACGGGTGGGACGTTCGCTACGACGGGACATCCAACTTCATCAGCTCGAGCGAAGAGGTCACGCCGCTCATTGCCTACAGCTCATACGGCGAGATTCATACGCGCTACGGCGAGAATCCGCCGGGCGTCGGGACGTACATCGAAGGCTTCCACTTCGCCGACGGGGCGATGTTCAACACGACGGAGTCGTTCAACGGCCGGGCGCTTAACGGCTTGGCAACGAAGGCCGGGCAGGAGCAGGTGGCCGACTTCCTGGCGTCGGGCGGCACGTTCGGCGTCGCCCACGTATTCGAACCGTTCACGTTCACCCTGGCGGACAACGAATTCCTGTTCGTGAACATGCTCGTGCGGCATATGACGTGGGGCGAGGCGGCCTACACCGCCCTGCCGGCGCTGAGCTGGCAGGACATCGTGGTGGGCGACCCCCTCGCGTCGTATGCGTCGATCGTATCCCTGTTGGGGGACTGCGACGCGGACATCGACGTTGATTCGGCCGACACGACGTCCTTCGTCGACTGCCTCGACGGCCCGGACGGCGGCGTGCCGAACGGCTGCAAGTGTGCGGACTTCGACGGCGACGGCGACATCGACCTGATCGACTTCAGCGGATTCGAGCGCGTTTTCACCGGCGGCTGAATCAGTGTGCACCGCGGACGTCCGCTCGCTCACGGTCGCCGTTCTGATCACGGCGCGTCGTCGCGCGCGATTGCTCCGTGCGTCACGTCAGCGAAACCGGATCGACGTCGATCACGAACGATGACACCTTCGGCTTGAGCAGCTTGCCGTGGCGCGCGGTCTCGAGCAGCTTCTGCAAGGCACCGGCGGTCGGCGCGCGAACGAGCAACTCATGGCGATACATGCCGCGCAGGCGCTCGATGGCGCACGGCTGCGGACCCATCACGTCGATACCCTCCATCGCAGCATCTCCGGCGAGCCGGCCGATGCTGTCGGCAAGCGCGGTTGCCTGGGCTGCGGCGGCGCGATCGTTCCTGTCGGCGACGACCATCCGAACCAGGCGGGTGTACGGCGGCAAGCGCAGGTGCTGGCGCCGGGGCAGCTCTGACGCGGCGAAGCCGTCGAAATCGTGCTGCGTCGCGAAACGCAGCGCGGCCAGCGTGGGCATGGTCGTCTGCACGATCACCTGCCCGGGGATGTCCGCGCGGCCGGCACGTCCGGCGACCTGCGTCACAAGCTGAAACAGCCGTTCCGACGCGCGAAAGTCGACGACCGCAGCGGTCAGGTCGGCGCCGATGACGCCGACCAGGGCGACGTTTGGAAAATCCAGCCCCTTGGCGATCATCTGCGTGCCTACCAGCACGTCCAGCACATGGGTCTGGAACTCGGTGATCAGCTTTTCGTAGTCGCGCCCTTGCGTCATGGAGTCGCTGTCCGCCCGCTGGATTCTCGCGGTCGGCAGCAGGCGGTGAAGCTCGGTCTCGACGCGCTCCGTGCCGCCGGTACCGCGGGCGAGCAACGCCCGGCAGGAGGGATCGGCGCAATACTTCGGAATTTCGCGTTGCACGTGGCAATGATGGCACAGCAAACGGCCGCGCGACTGATGCAGCACCATGCTCGTGCCACATTCGGGGCAGACGACGCGCTGGCCGCACGACGGGCAATAGAGCCAGGCGGCGAAGCCTCGGCGGTTGAGCAGAATGACCGCCTGCTGGCCGGCGGCGGTCGTCTGCTCGAGTGCCGTACGCAGGGCGCGGGAGAAGACCGGCTCCTGCCCGTCGATTCGCGGCTCGGCGATCATGTCCACGATGCGCACCTCGGGCATGGGCAGCCCGGCGACACGGGCCGGAAGGTCCACGCGCTCGTACGCCGGCATCCGCTTCGCATTGTGCCACACTTCCAGCGAAGGCGTGGCGGAGCCGAGCACGATCGGGATGCCGAGCATATGGGCACGCATGATCGCGACGTCGCGAACGTGGAAGCGCGGGCTCTGCAGATTCTTGAAGCTGGTGTCCTGCTCTTCGTCCACGACGATCAGCCCGAGCCGCGGGCATGGCGCAAAAACCGCACTGCGCGTGCCGATCACGACCGACGTCTCGCCGGAACGAATCTGCTCCCACATCAGCGATCGCTGGACGTCGCTGAGGCCGCTGTGCACGACGGCCACACGCTCGAAGCGAACCACCAGCCGCTGCATGAGCTGTGTCGTCAGGGCGATCTCCGGCACGAGCATGATGGCCTGGCGACCGGTCTCGAGCGTGCGGCGAATCGCCTGGATGTAGACTTCGGTCTTGCCACTGCCGCTGACGCCGTACAGGAGCACGGCCCGGAACTCGGCCGTCTGCATCGCGGCGCCAACGCGATCGAGCGCCGCACCCTGCTGCTCATTCAGGACGAACGCCGGGTCCTCGACGACCGTCCGCTCGTACGAGGTTTCCGGCGGTCTTTTGGTCACCATCTCCTCGACCCAGCCACGATCGATGAGCGCGCGAAGCGAGCTGCGCGAGGCGCCCACGCTTGCGAGAAGCTCGTCCACGCGGAGCGGCTCGGTCGCCGCCTCGAGCAGATCGAGCAGGGCGCGCTGCTTCTGGCCGAGCCGGCCGACCGAGGCGGGGTCGAAGGCGGGCGTCAAGCGAACGTGACGGACCGTTTCGAAACCGCTTTGACGGCGGACCGCCGCGGGCACCATCGCCGCCAGCGTCCGCCCCAGCGGGCAGCAGTAGTACCGGCTGATCCACTGGCCGAGCTCGATCAGATGGTCATCCAGGCCCCCGGCCGGATCGAGAATCGAATCAACCGACTTGAGCGTACTGTCCCACGGGCCGCGATCGATCGTGAGCACAAAGGCCGGCGCCAGGCGGCTCCGGCGGCCGAACGGCACGAGCACGCGCTGGCCGGGCTGAAGCGCCGCCAGAATGGCCTCGTCGGCTGTGTATGTGTAGACCTTGTCCAGCGGAGCAATGGGCGCAACGGTGATCAGCGGAGCGGTTTTCTGCTCGCCCTCTTCGATCCACAGCGGCGCGGTCTGTTCGTTAGGAGTCTTTCGAGGCAAGGGCCGCCCCCGGTTCAAACCGTCGGAGCACTCGGAGGTTGCAAGTCATCGAGCAATTCTCCCCCTGCCCCTCCCTTCAAGGGAGGGGGAGTGACCCCTCCCCCTGGCAGGGGGAGGCCGGGTGGGGGTTTCGAGCGCGATGAGCTCTCGGATGTATCCCGACAGTCTGGGTTGAACGAGTCACGCACGTACGCTCACGCATGCGCAGTGTACGCCCGGAGACAGATAACGAAAACACGGGGCCCGACGACCCGGCTCGCGGGGCCGGCGGTGCACGCGGATTGTGACAGAATTTGCGGAACTACTCCGGCCGCGCCTCGTCGCCCTCACCAACCGGGGCGGAGTGGTCCTTCATCTGGTGCTCCTCGACGAAGCCCCGATCGGGCCGGCTGCGGAAGCCAGTGATCTGCGGCATGTCCTCCGGCTTTTCGAGCGGGTGGACCGCAAACACCTCGACCCGGACGATCTCGTCGAACGGCACGCTGATCACGAAGGAGCCGATCTTGTATTGCTCGTCCACCGGCTCGCACTCGAAGACGAGATGCGACTTGCTGTGCATCTGGGCAAGCTGCTTGACCTCATAGCTGAAGCCGTCGCGGAGGTAGATCAGCCGGCGAATCTCGATCTCCTCATAGAACCGCCGATAGTTCGAATCCTCGGCGGCACTTTCTTCGTCGAGATCCGGAAAGCGGCTGTGGGCGCAGCGGCGACGCGCCTCCTCCTGCTGTTCCTGGAACGGCATGCCATGAAACCAGTCATAGTCAAACATGTTGAATTCTTCGCGGGGATTGGCTACGGATCAAATCGGGAGTCAGAATACGGCGGGTCACGGTAGACGTCGGGACCCGTAATGTCAACCACCGGCAGCCTCCTTCCGAAAGACGGAGATTCGCGGACTTGTCTCCTTCCGATAAACGCAAGCTGATCGGCGATCTGGTGAAAGAGGCCGGGTTCGATAAATGCGGGTGTGCCCCGGCCACGCGGATCGAGCGGGCGGCGCAATTGGCGCGCTGGCTGGCGGCCGGCCGCGCGGGCACGATGGCATACATGCACCGGCACGTCGAGCAGCGCGTCGACGCCTCGAAGCTTCTGCCCGGCGCCCGGTCGGTCATCGTCTGCGCTCTGCTGTACAACCAGCCCGAGCCGGATCCGGAAGGAGAAGTTGCGGCCCGCGGGCGCGTCGCCATGTACGCATGGGGCAACGACTATCACCGGGTCGTCAAACGCAAGCTCTTTGACGTGGTGGATCGGCTCCGCGTGCTGGTCGGCGAGCGGTTCGAGTCGAAGGTGTGCGTCGATACCGCCCCACTGCTCGAGCGCGAGTACGCCATGGCGGCCGGCATCGGCTGGATCGGGAGGAACACGCTGGTGCTCGACCAGCACCTGGGCAGCTACTTCTTCCTCGGTGAGATCATCACGACGCTCGAGGTGGCGGTCGACGAGCCGGCGCTCGATCACTGCGGAACATGCCGGCGGTGCCTCGATGCCTGCCCGACCAGCGCCTTCCCGGCGGCATACGAGATGGATGCCTCACGCTGCATCAGCTACCTGACGATCGAGAACCGCAGCGAGCATTTACCGCAAGGCCTACGTCCCGATATGGGCGAG
>JBECKQ010000372.1:0-9147 GCA_040235375.1 Phycisphaerae bacterium
CGTCGACGCGCTGGGGATCGAGGACCCCGCGACCGGATTCCAACGGTGGGGGCACACTTTCGTCGAATGTGTGCCCGTCGCTTGCAAGAAGTTGACTGGACAACAACTTGTCCCCAAAAGTGTATCAGAGGCAATCGGCGTTCTACGTGTCCGTGCGGGATGTGTGTCGGCTTCGTGTCGCGACTGTGCGCGCATTGCGGAATTTGTAAACCGCAGGTTGTCGGTTCGAGTCCGACCGGTGGCTGTTCGGGATTCGGCAATATCAGAGGACGAAACGACGCCGATGTCGCCCTCCGAGGGCTCAACCGCGCGAGCACTGCGGGCGAATTTAAGTGACCGCGGCGCGCCATCCGTGCGCGTGCGGCGGCCTAACCCATATGCGGTGTGAAGGCCAGCAGCAGCACGCGGACGCCCACAAACCCCAGGGCAACGGCCAGCAGGCGGACGATCCAGGCGCCGCGAAGGCGGTTCGACAATTCGGCGCCGAGCTGCGCGCCGACCACCACGCCGATCGCCAGGAAAATCGTACGCCAGTAACCCTGGCTGAAGTCGCCCGTCCAGACGTGTACGATCGTTCCGGCCAGGGCGATGCCCGTCAGGATCATGTGCGACGTGGCCGTCGCGATGTGTACCGGGAAGCGGAGCACGCGGACAAGCAGCGGCACGTGGATGATGCCACCGCCGATGCCCAGCAGGCCGGATACGTAGCCGACGCCGCCGCTCAGGACTATGCCCAGCCTGGTGCGCGGGCGAAAGCCGGAGGCCTTCGCGGCGGCGACGGTCGTGCCGTTCGCGCCGTCGGCATCCGCCGAGGGGGCGGTCGTTTCATCGGCGTCGGCGTGAGGCTGGAGCAGCAGATAGACCGCGGCGGCGAGCATCAAGACGCCGAGCACGAGGTCGAACGTACGCCGCGGAATGCTGGCAGTCGTAAGCGCGCCGAATACGGCGCCGGGAATCGTCGCCAGCGAGAAAAGGAACGCGGAGCGATAATCAATGCGGCCCATCCGGCCGTACGCCAACGAGCCGGAACCGGCGTTGAAGAACACGACGGCCAGCGAGATGCTGGTGATAATGACCGGACTGTCGTGCGGATAGAGCAGAAGCAGCAGCGGAACAAGCAAGAAACCCCCGCCGACCCCGATTAGCGTGCCAAACAGGCCGAGGGCGGCGCCCACGGGTACGAGCCACCAGTAGTGAAGAACGCCCATGCAGCACTCTATCCGGCAGGTCCCGATACATCGAGCGACGAGATGACACAGTAGCGGATTCCACGCGAGGCTGCACGGTCGGCTTCAACGGCCCAAAGCCGTCGTCGCACAGGCCTTGAGGGCACATATCATCATGACGTGCATTCTACTCGGCGAACCGACGTGCCCCGCGGCGCCGAACTCACACGCGACCCAGGGCATGCCGTAAACGATCGAGCTTCCGTCGTGCGATGGTTACGGCCCCGTTTGACGAGTCGCGAATAAGACAACGCGCGACGGAACGAATCCCTTGTTCCGCCGCGCGCTGTGTTGAGGAGACTCAAGTGAGTTTCCGAAGGCTCTCGTCGAACCGCCTGGTCAGCCGACCAGTTCCTCGGCCAGATCCAGGCCGAACCGTTGCCGGAGCCGCCCGAGGATATCCTTGTGAATCTGGCTCACGCGGGATTCCGACAGGTCGAGCACTGCGCCGATCTCGGCCATCGTCAGCTCTTCATAGTAGTACAGCACAACCACCATCCGCTCCTCGCGGGTCAGTCCCTTGGTGATGTAGCTGACCAGCATTTCGCGTGAGATTGTGGCTGCGGGGTTTTCGGCCTTCATGTCGCCAATCTCCCAGGGACGGTTGATACCGTCACCGCGACCATTGCCGTCGGAATCCAACGTGCTGAAGGGCACCGCCCGACCCATGTGCGATATCCGCGAGAGCCGCTCGTAACGCTGCGGCGCCAGATTCATACGTTCGGCGATCTCTTCCGGGGTCGGCGGACCGCCGATCTCACTGTTGAGAATGTCAGCCACCCGGCTGCGCTGTTTCTCGAAGGTGCGAATCGTCCGACTCTGTGAGTCGAGGCTGCGAAGCCAGTCGAGAACCGCGCCCGAAATCCGCTGCTGGCAGAAGGTCTCGAACCTGGTGTTGTGCGACGGGTCAAAACCCTCGACGGCTTGAATCAGGCCTTCGAACGCCGCACTCCGAACCTCGTCCTCGGTTACCTGGTTGGGCAGCCTGCGGGAAATGCGGCCGGCGTGCGCGTCCACCAGCGACGCGTAGTGCATGACAAGGTTGTTTCGGGTGGCCACGCTCCGTGCTGCAAAGTACCTATTCCACAATCTGTCCACGCCATCGCCTGCAGGCTTTCTTCGCGCCGTTTTCCTCAACTCCGGACTCCTTGGCATGCTGCACCAGGTCAGCTTGGGTTGAACGTCTCTTGCTCCCGACCGTCCATCGCCCAGGCGCGCACCGCCGCTGTGTGCCGCCCGCATCCCTCTTCGAAGGTGCGAGAAGGTAAGCCGCTGGGTTTTGGCAGTCCCTCAGTGAGTGCTGGGTATGGTCTGGCCGCAGGCCCGACGTGTGCGTGGGTTGAGTTATCCCGATGAAGCCTTGCGAACGAAGACTAACCCATATCGCCTGAATCGGCTATGGGTAATCGTCCTTACGGTGGTGTAAGGCGGTGGATCAGTTCACGAACTCCACAACGCAAAGGGGTATGGGAAGGTGATGCCCCAATGGGCAGGGGCACTGGGCAGAATACCGCATCTTAACAGGCTGCGATCAGAAAAGGCCGGGGCTGACGTCCGGATAGCCGGCGACCCTGGGGAATCCGCTAAGAACGGCCGTCGTCGTGATACCGCGCGGCCACGCGCTCGATCGACACGCACTGACCATTGTCGCAGTTGATTTCCCCAATCACACCGCTCAGTCGTATGTCGCCGTCAGCGACTTCGAACCGCGTCGGCACGCCGGTGACCAGTGCCTGCAGGACCTGCTCCTTGCGACGGCCAAGCACGGAGTCGTACGGGCCAGTCATGCCCAGGTCGGTGATGTAACCGGTCCCGTTGGGCAGAATCCGCTCGTCCGCGGTAGCCACGTGGGTATGGGTGCCGACGAGAAGGCTCACCCGCCCATCCAAGAACCAGCCCATCGCGATTTTCTCGCTGGTCGCCTCGGCGTGGAAATCCACGATAACCGCCTTCACCTCCTTGGGAATTCGGCCGAGGACCCGGTCGGCGGCCCGAAACGGGCAGTCCGTCGGCGTCTTCATGTAGAGCCTGCCCAGGAGCGAAAACAGCGCCACGGGCGCCCCGTTGGCCGTTTCAAAAACGACGAACTCCTTACCAGGGGCCGTCGGTGGCAGGTTGGCCGGGCGCACAACCCGCTCGGAGGTTTCGAGGACGGAGATAATCTCCTTGCGGCGGTAGATGTGGTCGCCGAGCGTGATCAGATTGACGCCGGCCTTCAGAAGCTTGTCGTACAGGCCCCCCGTGATGCCGGAGCCGGACGCGATGTTCTCGGCGTTCACAATCGCGCAGTCGATATCATACGTCCGGGTCAACTCCGGCAGGAGGGCAGCCAGCGCTCGCCTGCCCGGCGAGCCGACGATGTCTCCGACACAAAGCACCTTCAGACGCATGGCAAAAACCGGGCTCGATGCTTCCGCAAGTGTCACGCCCTAATGGGCTACGCCGACTGCACGAACCTCCCGCAGCACGGTCACCTTGACTTCGCCCGGGTAGGTCATCTCTTGCTCGATGGACTTGGCGATCTCGTGCGCAATCTTGACCGCATGGGAATCGTCGACTCGGTTGGGATCAACGATCACCCGGACTTCGCGACCAGCCTGGATGGCGAACGCCTGTTTCACGCCGTTCTGATTCATGGCGAGTTGCTCGAGGTCCTCGAGCCGCTTGATGTAGCGTTCGAGCGACTCGCGGCGACCGCCGGGGCGCGATGCGCTGATCGCATCCGCAGCCGCCACGAGCGGCGTGTAGGGGCTGGTCGCTTCCACGTCGCCATGGTGAGCCAGGATCGCGTTGAGCACTTCGGCACGCTCGTTGAACCGTTTGCAGACATCGAAGCCGATCTGGGGATGGCCGCCCTCCACGTCGTGATCGACGGCCTTGCCGATGTCGTGCAGGAGTCCGCACCGGCGGGCCAGCTTGCCGTCGAGACCGAGCTCGTCGGCCATCACCTGGCACAGGTAGGCCACCTCAATGCTGTGCCGCAGCACGTTCTGCCCGTAGCTCGTGCGGAAGTGGAGCCGGCCAAGCAGTTCGACCTGGCGCCGGTGGAGCCCGCCGACGTTGGCCTCGACGCCGGCGGCCTTGCCCGCCTCGAGGATCTCCTTCGTCAGGTCCTTCTTGATCTCCCCCACCACTTCCTCGATCCGGCCAGGATGAATCCGGCCGTCCTGGATCAGCCGCTCGAGTGATCGCCTCGCCACCTCCCGGCGGACAGGATCGAACGCGCTGACCACCACGACCCCCGGCGTGTCATCGACGATCACGTCAACGCCCGTCGCCTTTTCAAAAGCGCGGATGTTGCGGCCCTCGCGCCCGATGACGCGGCCTTTCATCTCATCCGACGGGATATCCACCGTGGAGACGGTGCTGGTGGAGGTGTGATCGGCCGCATAGCGCTGGATCGCGGTGATCATGATCTCCCGGGCCTTGTCCTCGGCATCCTCCTTGGCTTCGGACAGCCGCTTTTCAATGAGACGGGCGGCGTCCTTCTCGACTTCGTCCTCGATGCTCGCGAGAAGCCGCCTGGTCGCCTCCTCCTTCGACAGGCCACTGATCTTCATCAACTCGGCTCGCTGCTGGGCGACGACGCGCTCCAGCTCCGCCTCCTGCTGCTCGACGACGGCCTCCCGCTCGGCCAGCCGGCCCTCGGAGGCCTCGATGTTGCGTTCCTTGATGGTCAGGGTGTCGAGCTTCTGATCAATTGCGTCCTCCCGCTTGGTGAGGCGCCGTTCGATCTCCTTTTGTTCGGCACGGGTCTGGGCGGTTTCTTTTGCGAATTGCTCCTGTTTGGCCAGGTACTCGGCCTTGGCCTCCACTTGGGCGCTCTTGACAATCCCGTCGGCTTCGCGGCGCGCTGCTTCGGTGATTTCAGCCGCGTCGCGCGTGGCGGATGACCGGGTGATTCTGGCACGCAGAACGATCACGATAATCGCGACGCCCGCGCCGACCACCAATCCCGCCAATACCCAGCCGGCGGTCACAGCCCCCTGGGCGATGACTACGGCATGCATCGGTGTGCTTTCCTTTCTTCTGCTGGCAACGGCACTGCAATCGCGTCCGGCCGCTCGTGCCGGGTCGATGCGGCACGAGTGATGGCGCGCAACAACGCCCGCTGCAAATGCCAGTCTTACACGCGATGTGCTGAACCCGCTGGAATCAGCGGGTCAGGCGGGATGCAAGGGGATCTTCGGCCCCCAAACGGGGCGATCGGGCACTTCTTGGATCGTGTGCATCGGGGGGAAGGGGCCGCGCCCGACCCCGTGGGGCCGAGCCCGGGAGATAGAACTCCCCAAACAGCAGGACGGGTATTCTGCGGAATCCGCCCGCTGTTGGACACACGTCAGCCGGTTTGTCACCGTCACTATGGACTCGCGAGAACCGCAACCTCGAGACAGGCAGCAGGGCAAGAGAAGAAGATCGAGGAACGGTCGTGCCGTTGCGAATTCGAAGACCAAGCTCCCACAGCCACGTGGTAAGACTTCCTAGTCCTTCGTCGCTCCCGACGCGCGCACCGACAAGCCAGCACATTGCAAGCCAAAGCGTGTGCGTGAAACGTGCGAAATGGCTCATAAGTGACGTTAGCTCCGTTTTCACAAAGCCTTGCGCCAAGAGAGACTTCTCGGCTGCGCGAGTATACGCCGCGTTACACGGCTGTCAAGTGAATTAAGCCGGCGGCTCGACGCGGCGATCCCGCCACCGACAACGCTTCCGCCCCTCAGGCACTGCCGGCCTGTTCCGCGGGATTGATCGCGACCGCCCATTCATCTACCCTTGGCTTCTGCCCGCCGCGACGGCGGGAGAAGCCAATCCGTCACTTTCATCCGGATGGAGGCGCGCAATGAACACCCTGCTCGATCGCTTTTGCCGCTATGTCAAGATTGAAACAACCGCCGCCGAGGACAGCGAAACCTATCCCAGCACGCCGACCCAACTCGAGCTCAGCAAACTGCTCGCCCAGGAACTGAAGGCGATGGGCATCGCCGACGCCGCGATGGACGAGAACGGCATTGTTCTCGGAACCGTCCCGGCCACCAAGGCCGGTGTCCCCACCATCGCCTGGATCGCCCACGTGGACACCTCGCCGGAGTTCACGGCGAAGGACGTCAAACCCGTCGTGCACGAGAACTACGACGGCAAGGACATTACGCTGCCCGGCAACAAGGAGCGGGTCATCAAGGCCGCCGACAACCAGGAGCTCGCGGCGTGCAAGGGCAAAACGATCATCACGACGGACGGCACCACCCTGCTCGGAGCGGACGACAAGGCCGGCGTCGCCGTGATCATGGAGGCGACGCGTCACCTCCTCGCGAACAAGGACATCCCGCACGGCGAACTCAGGATCTGCTTCACGTGCGACGAGGAGGTCGGCCACGGCACGGACAAGATCGATCTGAAAAGACTGAACGCCGCGGCCGCCTATACGCTCGACGGCGAGGGGCAGGGGCACATCGAGAACGAGACGTTTTCAGCCGACCTGGCGGTCATCACGATCGAAGGCAACAACATCCACCCGGGCTACGCCAAGGGGCGGATGGTGAACGCCGTCCGCGTGGCCGCCGAATTCCTTTCCAAGCTGCCGTTCGAGGGACTGTCGCCGGAGACGACGGCCGGCCGGGAGGGCTTCCTGCATCCGTACGTGATCGAGGGCGGCGTGCCGGAGTCGAAGATCAAGGTTCTGCTGCGCGACTTCGACACGGCGAAGCTGGCGGACGAGAAGAAGGTGCTCGAGGAGGTCGCGAAGCAAGTCGAGAGGTCTTATCCGAAGGACAAGTTGCGAATCAAGGTCGACGTGCAGAAGCAGTACCGCAACATGGCGGAAGGGCTGAAGAGAGAGCCGCGAGCGGTCGACCTGGCGGTCAGGGCGATGAAGGCCGTGGGCCTCGAACCGCACATGGCCATTATCCGCGGCGGAACGGACGGCTCCCGCCTGACGGAGATGGGCCTGCCGACGCCGAACCTCTCCACGGGTATGCACAACTTCCACTCGCCGCTCGAGTGGGCCTGCCTGGAGGAGATGGAGACGGCGGTAAAAGTGCTGGTGGAACTGGCGAAGGAGTGGGGCAGACAGACCTGAGCAGGCGAACAAGCCACGATTCAGCGCATCGCGCCGAACTGTTTATGCGTGAATGCGCAGGATCATCTCATACGAGTCGTTGGGGCGCTGCTGCGAGAGATCGCCAACGACGGTGAACCCGAACCCTTTATAAAGCTCAACGGCACGCACGTTGTCCTTGTGCACGCCCAGTGTTACCGCCGGAACGCCCCGGGCGCGGGCCTCTGTCAGCACCGTCTGCATCAGTGCTTTTCCAAGCCCGCGTCCCTGCGCCGAGTCGAGCAATCCAATGCCCAGCCTGGGCTTGCGTGGTCGGCGGAGGATCGCGCGAAGAACATGCTCGGCCCTGCGAGACAAACGGAGGAAGAATCCTCCTCGCCTGGTCTCGCTGACGGCGTCGCGATCTCGCCATGCCTGTCCCGGTGCCGGCGCGTCCACGTTCTTTAGAAAACAGTGGCCCACAATGCGCCCGTCGGACGTCACGGTCACCACGCTGATCGCCCGCCCGGATCGAACATCAGCTAGGTGCTTTTGCATGGCGCTAATGGAACTCGGCCATGGCCGGAAGTGATGCGCATCGGCGCCCGTGATGCCTTTGTAGAATGCCAGCAGGCACTCGGCATCATCCAGCCGCGCCGGACGCGTGACCAACTCCTCGATCGGCTCGTTCACACCGCGCTCCCCTGGACAGTTTGCACCCCAATAGCCCATCTGCTAGCGTGCGCTTCGGCGTCTTCTTTCGCAGTATCGCCAGGCGATGGGGCAGTGTCCAGATCACCGGCCCCCTGATGCAAAGCGGACGGTCGGCGTTGCCTGCCAAGTTCGCCCGGAGTGGCCGAGGTTAGCCTTGATGCCCGCATCCCGACTCGTGTGGCGCGGTTGGTATCTTCTTCAGCGGCTGCGCGGCAGTCTTCAGCCGCAGCTTGTGGATTGGCGCGGCATTGAAGTCGCTTTCTTGATCTCCACGGGCAGGACGGCCACACAGACCCTCGCATCCGTCCTGGACAACGGGTTTGAACGCGTCGAAGCGAGACATGAACCGTGGCCAGATCTGTTCGACATCGCCACAGCGCACGCACGGTCCGAACGATCGCTGGATCAAACTGCCGCCGCATTCCGCGCGGCGCGCATCGGTATCTGCCGCCACGTCCACAGACGCAACGCGGACTACTACGTCGAGTCGAACAACAACGCTGCGTACATCATCCCCGCGGTGTGGGCGGCGCTGCCGGCTGCAAAGATCGTGCACATTGTGCGTGACGGTCGGGCGTTCGTGCGCTCGTCGTACAGCAAGACCGTCGGCCAAAGGCGCGAGGATCTGTTCATGACCGAGAAGGACCCTCGCCGGCGCTTGCAGGCAAGCGATCTCGCCGACGATCCGTGGAGTGGCCGGTGGGCCACCATGAACCGCTTCGAGAGACTCTGCTGGTACTGGGCCAAGAAGGACGGAATGATCAGCGATGCCGTCGCGGGTGATGATCGAGCAATGACGGTCAAGTTCGAGGAGATCTTCAATGCAGACGCCGGTTATCCGGGCTTCTGGAGAATAGTCGATTTCCTCAACATCCGGGATCGATTGATGCTGAACGATAAGCAGTTGCGCGAGCGAATATCCCGCAAGGAGAACCGCACGCAACGTTACCTCCTGGGCCACTGGAGTGAGTGGTCGCCCGAGCAGATGGCGCGGTTCCGGACTATCGCCGGCCCCCACATGAGCCGCTGGGGGTACAACCTCTAGCGTGGGCCAGCCATTCGTGCCGTCCTCATTAAGTCGTCGGGGGACAGTTGGATGTCAAGAAGGACATCGCCACGCGTTGCCGTCGTGGGCATTCACTATTGGGTTGAACACGTGGCCCATCTGCTTCGGCT
>JBECKQ010000375.1:0-26720 GCA_040235375.1 Phycisphaerae bacterium
GCCAGCTTTTCTCTTGAAACCGTTCCGTCGGCTGGTTAACATAGAACACCGAGAGAGAACGTGGGAAGAAGTGGAGGGAGAGAGAAACTCGCCTCGAGTTTCCCTCTCTGCAACAGGAGGTGCGAACCAACCCTGGCCGGTGCACGCGCGGCGCGAGTCGCAGCGCACGCTTCGGACACGCGAATGATCCCCAATGGCGCCGGGCGGTTTGCTGAACGACCAACGCCGGGCAGCACGGGGTGTTCGGGCACCTTCCTGTGGAACCCGCGATCTGAGAGAGACATTGGACCGACTGTAGACCGGCGTATGCCGATCGGCCGCCGGCACGGCGCCTGCGCTTGACGAAACGCGGCGCCTGCCCGGTCGTGGCGTCGGTGCGGGTCGGGAGGGAGGAATTGATGAGAAGCATGCAGAAGGGCTGCGCGTGCGCGGCGGTGGCGTTCGCTTTGGCCGGTTTCACGTCCGCCTACGGCGCGGACATCCAGGTGCGAGACAGACTGGGTGGGGAAAATCCATACGGGGGTTCGCCGGGCTACTACGTGACCGGCACAAGTTCCGGGGGGCATTCGATCGGAACCGTAATCGGTGGTTCCGACGTGAAGCTGTTCGGAGGCATGTTCGATCTCGAGGCAGATTACCTCGACGGAAACGGCTGGACGCCGCTTCGCACTTACTGCATCCAGCCGGATATGTCCAACCACATCCAGACTCAGCCGCCGGACACGATCGGCCTCACTTTCGAGATCGTGCCGCTGGACAGCCTGGATGGCATCACGTCGTCGGAGGAGGATTTCCTCGAGACGTTGTGGGCGAACGCGTTCGACATGTCGGCGATGGGTGCGACCACGGTCGAGAAGACGAAGAACGCACATGCCTTTCAGGTGATCGTGTGGGAACTGCGTCAGGACGACACGATCGACTTCACCGGCCCCGCCGGGCCTACCAACAGGTTCCGGCTGGACACGAGCGATCCGTTCACCGCCGAAGTCGTTGCGACCGCCACGCAGTGGGTCGATAACATCACGGGCGGCGTGTGGACGCAGCGCGTTCCGTTGTATGGCCTGTACAACGAGTTCTCACAGGACATTGTTACGACCGTGCCGGAGCCGTCGTCGGCCCTGCTTCTGCTCGTCGGGCTTGCACTGCTGCGCAAGCGGCGCTGAGCCACCGTCACTCAGCCGAGTTCAGCCGACCCTCCTGTGTTTGACGACACCCGCCACCAGCGCGGTCTGGCCCGAAGGGACAGGCCGCGGCCCGCCTCCCTTGCAGGGAGAGGCTGGGGGAGGGTTTCTTCGGCGCGATGGCCTTCAACCGTGCCAAGCTGTTGTGCCGACCTGTTCGAGCCCCCCTGTGCCACGGCCCTTGGCAAGTAGTTATCAGTTTTGTGTCGCGAGCGAGTGGGTGGCACGGCTTGGCGTGGCAAGGCGGAGCCAGGCCGTGGCCCAATACCAGCGACCATACCGTGTGTCTATCGTTCGATCAGTTCACGTAATCGATCTGGCGTGAGTTCTCGCAGACTGCCGACGATCAGGTCGGCCTCGAGCAGCGTGTCGCGCGCGTGAGCGCCGACCAATGCCACGGCGGTCATATCCGCAGCCTTCGCCGCCTTGATGCCGGCCGGCGCGTCTTCGGTCACCACGCAGCGCCGCGGCGTGACGGCGAGCCGTTCGGCCGCGGTCAAGAATACACTTGGGTCCGGCTTGCCGCGCGGGACGTCTCGATCCGTGACCAAAGCACCGAAGCAGTCGCGAATGCCCAGCTCTTCGAGCACAAGCTCGGCGTTCTCCCGAGGTGCGGAAGAGCCCAGGGCCACGGCGAAGCCGTCATCGGCGCACGCGCGAACGAGATCGACGGCGCCGTCGATCGCCGGTACGCGTCCACGGATCAGGTCGCGGTAAATCTGCTCCTTGCGAACGCTGAGCTCACGTGTGACGTTTGGGCTGCGCCCCGGGCCGAAGAGCGAGGGAATAACCTCCTCGTTGCGGCGTCCGAACGTCTCGAGGAAACGTTTCTCATCAAACGGATGTCGCAGTTCGTGCGCTAACTGCTTCCAGCTCTCCAGGTGGGCCTGCGCAGAGTCGATCAGTACGCCGTCGAGGTCGAAGATGATTGCCTGCCTGCTCATTGACTGACCGGCTGCTCCACGGCTTCGTGCGATTCCAGTTCAGGGTCCGAATGCGGCCTGTCGGCAGGGGAATCGACGCGGACCATCCGGAAGTGGCCGATCGCCCACGCCACGACAATGAAGAGAATCGCATAGATCAGAACGGCGTGGCGAATGCGGAAGAAGATCGTGGCCAGGCAGCCGATCAGAGCGAACGCGCCGGACAGCAGGTAACTGACCACGACGACCTGCTTGACGGAGTAGCCGCGGTCTCGCAGTTGGTCGTAGAAGTGGCTGCGGTCTCCCTGCATCAACGGGCGTTGAGCTCGCCAGCGACGCAGAAGCGTCAGGATCATGTCCGAGATCGGCAGGCCCATGACGACGATCGCGCCCATCATCCAGCGGACGGTCGTGATCTCCGCAAAAAGGAGAATCATCACCGCGGCCGTATAGCCGAGGAGCATCGAGCCCGTGTCACCCATGAAGATGGTGGCGGGGTTGCGATTGTACGGGAGAAAACCGAGTGCGGCGCCCATCATGGACAGCGTGATGATGACACGGCGGATGTCATCCGCCTGCCACGGGTCGTACAACTGGTGATGCACGGCGAGAACGAGGAAGCCGAGAGACACGATGCCGAGCACGCCGCTGCACAGCCCATCGAGCCCGTCGAGGAGGTTCGTGGCGTTGCATGCGCCGACCACGATAAACGTCGCGATGGGTACGGAATACAGCCAGACGAGCCACTGCTCCTTCGGGTCGAATGTGACGTTCAGCTTCGCGAAGAACGATCGGACCAGGTCATCCCCGATGCCGAAGCTGACGAGCACGAGCGCGACGATGATCGTTCCGATCAACTTGGCACGCGGAGAGGCCAGCCGCAGGTCGTCAAACAGGCCGATCGCCATCACCAGCGTGCCGCCGACCAGCACGCCGATCAGCAGGGGGTCGAAAAGCGGCAACGTTGATTTGCCGAGCTGGGACCCGAGTCGGTGAATCCACCACATGCCCAGCACGATGCCGATCGCCCACGCGGCGTACATGGCCACGCCGCCGAGGTAGGGAATCGGTTGGTGGTGCGGCTTCAGCCAGTCGTCGGGCCGGTCCACGATGTTTCGTTTGCGGGCGACATACCGGCAGATCGGCGTGGCGATGAACGAGACAACCAGTGACCAGAACAGCACCGGCCAGTAGGTCAGGGCGATTTCCTTGAGCAATGCACCCACGGGCTTATCGAACAAGTCTGACGGCTCCCGCCTGCGAGTAGTCACGTTCCGCCACGTCGAACGTCGGCGATTGTACCGGCGTTTGCCCGCCGGCCAAGTGACATCGGGCTGATCGCGATCACGTCGTGGACGAGACGACCTGCCCATCATACGCCAAGGCCATCCCGGCGGGCAGTTTCTCGTTCGTTTCCGCGTGCTTGAGCTCGTGGGCGATATGGGTGAAGAGCGTCCGCCGGGCGCCGACGCGGCCGGCCGCCGCGACGGCCTCCTCGAGGTTGAAGTGCGTCGGATGCGGGCGCCGGCGGAGGGCGTCCAGGATAAGGACGTCGAGGTCCTGCATGCGCTCGAGAGTCTCGTCCGGGATGAGGTTGCAGTCCGTGCAGTACGCGACGTTGCCGAACCGGAAGCCGAGCACCGGCAGCGGGCCGTGGCGCAGCGGGAGCGGGATGACCGTCCGGCCGAACAGCTCAAACGGCTGGTCGCCGATCGTGTGCAGTTTGAGCGCCGGCTTGTACGACGGGTAGTCCGGGTCGTCCTCGAAGACGTATGCAAACATGCGGCGCACCGTGTCGAGCGTGGCCGCGGTGCCGTAGCAGTCGAGGGCGGCGCCGCGCAGCCAGTTGAACCGGCGGAGATCATCCAGCCCGGCGACGTGGTCCGCGTGGGCGTGTGTGAGCAGAACCGCATCGACGGTCGTGATCCTGTTGGCGACGCACTGGAGCCTCAGCTCGGGACCGGTGTCGACCAGGAAGATCGGGCCGTCGAAGTCGACGACGATGCTCGGCCGGGTGCGTTTGTCTCGCGGATCGTCGGACGTGCACACGCTGCAATCGCACCCGATCATGGGCACGCCGTGCGACGTTCCCGTCCCCAGGAACGTAATCTTCACTTGATTGGTGGCCGGCATTCCTTGCTCCGTTGATAGAGCTTTGCAGCGTGACGGAAACGGAGCGGGAAATCAATGCCCGGCTACATTGCGTCGAGCATCTGCCTGATTGTGGCTTCCAGCAGGGGACGGCCGCCGAAGATCATGCCGAGGGCGCGGATCTTGCCGGTTTCGATCTGGTGTTTCGGGCTTCGTTTAAGCTGCTCGATCGTGCTGTCGCTGCCGGAGATCGACTTGGCGATCTCGGCGACATCTTCATCGGAAATGTACATGTCGTAGCAGTTATACGACTGCCCGGCGGTGCCGTCGGCAGCGAGGAGTATGCGCACGGCCTTGGCCACGTCGGCGGCGTGGACTTCCTTGCCGCCCTTATCGCTGGCGATCGATTCGCCGCGTGCGACGCGGCGAACAAGCTCGAACCACTTGCTGGCGCGTGGCGGGGTCGCGATGCCGTAGATCCCGGTCGGCCGCAGAGAGCAAACGTCGTAGCACTCGCCGAAGCCATAGCTGTGAATGAACTTCTCGATAGCGGCCTTGTGGGCGCCGTAATGGCTGGTCGGCCAGAGCGGATGCGTCTCGTCCAGCGGTCGGTCGTCGAGGATGACTTCATGGACGGCGCACGTGGATATAAAGACGAACTTGGGGACGCCGGTCTGGCGCGCGGCCTCGATCAGCAGAAGCGTGCCGACGACGTTGTGTTCGATGTAGTCCGGCAGGTCCCCTTCGCGCCCGCGGAAGCCGCCGCCGGGATGATGGAGGGCGGCATGCACGACGGCGTCAGTGCCGCGGACGAGAGCGGCGGACGCCCCCTTGTCACCCAGGGCGCCGCCGATCCATTCGATTGGGCCGTCGCGAAAGCCCTCGAGATTGCTCTGCTTCCGGCGCCAGCACCGGCAGGAATGGCCTTCCTCGATAAGCCCGTTGACGATGTACCTGCCGAGAAAGCCGGTTGCGCCGGTTACTGCCACGTTCATCGTGTAAACCTCCCGAACATCCGCCGATTGATCCGAGTCCCTGGCCCGACGCATTGTAGTCGCTCCGCCGCCCATCGCGGTGCGTACGATTCGGGGCGTCGAGAAATACCGTATCGCGGCCTGGCTTTCCGGACAGGCGCGCGCGGTCTATACTCGCCTGGAACATCCGATCGGGTGCCCGCAATCTTCGCCTGATGGGGGCAGGCCGGCATCTCGGGAGGGTGCCGTATCGGCGCGGATTCGGCCGGGAGGCAAGAAATCGATGGCTGCGATTCAACGCTGCCGGGGGATGCTGCTGGGGTCCATCCTCGTAGTCCTTGTCGGATGCCAGGGGCAGCCGGCAGTTCCTTCGCCTTCGCCATCGTCCGGGCCGTCGGGCGAGATCGAGCCCAACAGCACGTTTCGCAATGCGACGGCGATCCGGTTCAGCGATCAGCAGGCGGTATTGATCGGATCGATCGATACCGCCGGCGACGTGGATGTCTACGACCTCGGGTCGTTCGACGCCGGGGATTCGCTGGAGGCGTCGGTGATGCGCGTGGACCCGTCGCTTCAGTCGTCACTCGCGCTGTACGACGCCGGCGGAGACTTGATCGATGAGGACATTGAGACCAGCCTGACCGATCGCAATGCCGATCCCGCCTTTCAGTACGTAGCTCGCGAGAACAGCTCGAAAGTCTTCGTAGCGATCACGCACAATTCCGCGGGCCCGAGCTTCGGACAATACGAAATCGATTTGTCGCTGAACCGAGGTGGTGCCGTGCCCCAGCCGAGTTCGCAGATCGTCCTCCTCAACTTCGACGGCGGCGTGGCGACAGACCCGTTGCTTGGCACCATCGACGTCCCGCCCTTCGATGGTGCGGCGATCGGTACCCTCTACGCCAACGATACGGACGTGCTGAAAGAGTCGATCATCGAAACGTTCCGGCAGAACTACGAGCGCTTCGACGTGATCACGGTGACGACCGATGACGACGTCCTGCCGCCTGCGGGAACGTATTCGGAGGTTTTCATCGGCGGGTTCAGCTCCTTGGCCTACGGCGCGGCACAGGAGATCGACCTCTACAACCACAATCACACCGACACGGCGGTCGTATTCGCAGAGTCGTTCGAGCCGCGCGCTTTCGGCTCGCCGGACGCGCAATCGATGGGCATTGCGATCGGTAACGTTGCGGCGCACGAGACGGGACACATCCTGGGTCTGAACCACGTGAATGATCCCCTCGCGCTGATGGACGAGTCTTCGCCGGCCCCAACCCTGCTCGCGAATCAGGAGTTCATTACGGCGCCGCTCTCTCCGTCGATCTTCCCGCTGGGGTATCAGGATTCGCCGGACCTGCTACACGTTACCGTGGGAGTCGCCCCGGCGATGCAGGGCATGCGCCCGGCAAGAAGGGCGCCCGCGGTGAGGACGTACTTCGACTGGGTTCCTGCCGAGCCGTCGCCCCTCTACGAGGCCTCGCCGTACGTTCCGGCGGGTAAGTGCCTGACGTGCATGTCCCACTCGGCGGCCCTGGAGAAGCTTCTGGAAAACGCTCGCCAGCAGGAGGCGTCCCCCACGCCGGCGGACTGACGCCGCCCGAACCGTCGAGAACATTGCACGCCGCAGAGCGTACGTTTGAGCAGGGGAGGAGATGGCCCAGAGGCGTGCGCCCGCCAGATCCGCGTCCGCCTCGCGGGCTTGCCCGGTCGGGCAGGGTCGAGTCCCCAGGCGGTCACCAACTCCGTTTGTCCGCCGGCCCGCGGGCAAATCGCAATGGTCAATTGAGTGCCGAGACGGTATTCTGAACGCGCCCGCGGCAGGGCGGGCCACAGCAGAGGATGCGATGCCGCTTTGTATTTCGTGGCGCGCCGCCCCGGTGTCGCGCGGCGAAAGCCGGCGATGGGCGGCGGCCCTCAGCGACAGCTCCCACGGATGGGAATCAGCTTCATGCGAGATCCCTCACGGCGAAAGAAAGGCAGGCAGCCCAAGGCAAAAGTGCGGGCCACTGAAGGCGCGACCGGCCTGAACATCCGTTCGTGGTGGCCGCTGCTGGGCCTCGTCCTGCTGAGCCTCATCCTGCAAGTCGTCATCTATCCCCCTTTTGGCGTCTGGCCGCTGGCGTACGTGTGCTTCGTCCCCTGGCTAATCCTCGTCGGGGCATCGGCGTCGCCGCACCGCGCGTACTTCTTGAGCTACGTGCTCGGGGTCTGCTTTTTTGCCCTTTGCATGTATTGGCTGTTCATCGTGACCATCCTGGGGGCGGTAGTGCTGTTTCTGGCGATGGCGCTCTACTACCCGCTCGCGGCATGCCCGGTGCGGCACGTGATTCGCCGCCGGCGGCTGCCCCTGGCCATTCTCTTCCCGTTCATCTGGACGGGATGCGAGGCCCTCCGGTCGATCCTCATTCCGCGGTTCCCGTGGTGCCTTCTGGGGCACAGCCAGCACAACGTGCTGACGATCATCCAGGTCAGCGACCTGGTCGGCGCCTACGGCGTTACATTCGTGGTGGCGGCGGTGAACGGCCTGGTGGCGGACCTCATCTTTGCCCGCTACGGCTGGCCCGCGGCGACCGCGGCAGGCGGACGTCTGCGTCCGCCGTGGGTGAGCACCGCGTTTGCGGCCGTCGTGGTGCTGTTCGCCGTGGTGTACGGGCAGGTTCAGCTTCATCGGGGGACGATCTCCGATGGCCCGCGAGTTGCGGTGATCCAGGGCAACTATCCGAACTACGTGGACATCAAGAAGATCATGACGGAGCCGACGCCGAAGGAGCGGGCGGAGCATTACCTTGCCATGCTTAACGACGCCGCGAAACAGCAGCCCGATCTGTTTTTGCTGCCGGAAACGCCGTGGGAGATGCGGCTCAACAAGGAGTTCCTCGACCAGAAGACGTATCTCTGGATGTCGGAGCGGTACGCTTATCGGCCGGAGGCCTGCTACGACCGTTTCGAGCAAGTGGCCAGGGACTACGACGCCTACGTGGTCACGGGGAGCATTTCGGAAGTGCCCACGCCCTATGACCTGCTGGCCAAGCGACGTCTATTCAACTCGGCATTCGTCTTCTCGCCGGAAGGCGGCGAGCCCGGGCGATACGATAAAAACCACCTGGTCCTGATCGGTGAATACATCCCCTTCCGCTACGGGAGCCTGCGGTTCCTGTACCTGTGGCTTAACAGGATCGTGCCATTCGGATCGGACGATTACGAATATTCCCTGACGAGCGGGCACGGTTTCAACATCTTCAGTATGAAGGCACGCAGCCTCGGCGGGCGCGAGTTCCACTTCGGGACTCCGATCTGCTACGAGAATGCGATGCCCTACGTCTCCCGCGAGTTCGTGACAGGGCCGGACCGCAGAAAGCGGGCGGATTTCCTGCTGAACCTGAGCAACGACGGCTGGTTCCTGCACAGCGCCGAGCTGCCCCAGCACCTCGCGGCCAGCGTTTTCAGGGCAGTGGAGAACCGCGTTGGCATCGCACGGGCGGTCAACACCGGCATCAGTTGCTTCGTCGATCCGGACGGCCGCGTGCACGACGTGGTGAGCAAGAACGGCGTCGTCCGCGGTCCCGACGTTGATGGGTTCCGCGTGTCGCGCATCAAAGTGGACAGCCGGCAGAGTCTCTACTCGCGCTATGGCGACTGGTTTGCGATAATCTGCGCATGCTTGTGGGCGGTCTTCTACCTGGACTACATTGTGCACCGGGCTGTAGGCCCGCACGGCGGCATGGAGGCGGCGGCATGAAGGCAGGACGGGTGCTTGGCACGGGTATCGCGTTGTGCTGCGGCTTGGCGGCGGCCGGATGCCTCGAACCGCAGCGAACGCCGCAGGACACGCAAAGGCTGCGGAATCGGGCGGTTGACTGCCTGAAACGCGGCGTGCGCTACGAGCCACTGCCGACGGTCCGCGCCAACTCCATCGAGGCCCTTCAGGAGACCGTGGGCACGCCAGCACTGCCCTGGATCCGCCAAGGGCTCGACGATGACAATCCCGGGGTCCGCTTCGCCGCGGCCGTGGCCTTGGGCCGCATGCGCGATACCGTTGCCCAGCCTGCCATTCGCAAGCTTCTGCAAAGCAAGGCGGCGAGCGATCGCATCGCAGGCATTTTCGCGCTGCATCGGCTGGGCGACGCGTCACACACCGCGGAACTGGCCGGTTACCTGATTGACTGCAAGGACGTGGCCGATCGGCGGCACGCCGCGCTCGTTCTGGGCCGGCTCGGCGAAAAAGGAGCGATCCAGTTACTCGCCCGCGTCATGGGTGACCCCGACACCGGCCTGCGGGCGAACGCGCTCGAGTCGATGGCTTTGCTGGGGTCGCCCGAGGCTCGCAGCACGCTTTATGCCAATGCGTACGGCGGCATCGGTGAAGAGGAGACGTTCGCGCTGATGGCGCTCGGTGCGCTGCGCGATCCGAAGTTGAAAGAGCTCTTCGAACAGAAGCTGGCAACGGCGCCGCATGTCGAGACCAGGCTGGCGGCGGCGCGGTGCCTGGGTATGCTCGGCGACAAGGACGGCCTCCCGATCGCTATGAAGAACCTCACCTTCACGGCGACCAAGGACCGCGAGAACGATCCGGCCGCCAACCAGACGCTCCGTGTGCGGGAGCTGGCCGCCCTCGCCTGTGGCGCCATCGGCGATGCCAGGGCGCTGGGCTCGCTGGAGAAGATGATGAACGAAGGGGACGATCCGCGACTGCAAGTTGCGGCGGCCAAGGCGATCCTGCAGATCGTCGGCACGCCGGTAGAGGACAACCCCTTCGAGCACAAGCGAGACGTCCACGCGCGCGGCTAACGTCTCGTTTTCGGGGAAATGGCATGAAGTGGGTGTCGTTTATCATACTCGCCCTCGTGACGGTCGTCGTGCAGACCACGATTGCACCACGCTTCGAGCTGAGCGGCGCGAGACCGGATCTGACGTTGATCGTGGTGATGTTCGTCGCGCTGCACGTGCGCGGGGTGGACGCGATCACCGCGTGCTGGTTGCTCGGGCTGATGGCGGATCTGCAAAGCTGCGGGCGCCCGGGGCTGCTGGCGCTGCTGTACGGCCTGGCCGGAGCAGGCATCTACCTCGCGCGGGACGCGGTTTTTCGCCGGCACGCACTCACCCACGTGGCGCTGGCCCTGTTTGCCGGCCTGTTTGTGCACGGCGGGCTGGGAATCTATTACCTGGCTACGGGCGGTGCCGCAGCGGGCCTGGGCACAAAGGTGCTGTGGGTGGCCCTTTATACCGCGCTGTGGGCGCCCCTGATCCATGCCCTGACTTTGAAACTGTCGCCGTGGCTGGGTATCGAGTTGCCGCGCTATAGCCATCGCGGGATCGCGCGCCTGAGCGTGTGACTCACCGATGCTGCGCGGTTGCGATCCGCTGCCCGGGCCGGCTCTTTCTTTCGATCGATTCGGCATGTTCGAGACTCGGCTGAGAGTTCTGCTCGCCATCCTCGGTTTCGCGCTGGCGATCGTGCTGGCGCGTCTCGTCGACATGCAGATCATCCACGCCGAAACGTACGAGCAGCAGGCGGAGGACGCCTTGCTGCTTCCGGCGCAAACCGTCCCGGCGGTCCGCGGGCGAATACTCGATCGGCTGGGCGTCGAGCTGGCGACGGAGGAGCCGTGCTGGGACATCAAGCTCGACTACGGCCTGCTCGCAATGCAGCCAACCTATCTCATGAGTCGCGTCGATTGGTGTCGCCGGCACGAGACATACGGCGAGAACCTGGATCACGACGAGATCGAGCGACTTCTCCTTGCAGACATTGATCAATGTTGGCAGGACCTCTCCGCGTTCAGCGGTAAATCCGTGCAGGACCTCAAGGCACGGGCGGCGGAGATTTGCGATCGGATCGAGACGATCCGCGCGGCCGTCGCGGCGCATCGCGGGTTCGACGCGCCCGTGCTCGAGGAGCGTATGCGCCACGCGATCGTCACCGGCCTCGACGACCAGCAGCAGGTGGCGGCGCGACGGTATTTCGCGCGGTATCCGTGGGTGCAAATTGAGGACTCGACGCGGCGCGTGTATCACTGCGGCCCGTCGATGGCGCACGTCGTTGGCCGGTTGGGGCCGGTGACGGCCAAAACGCTTGAGAATGACCCGTTCGCCGACGATCCGCTCCGCGCCTATCAGGGCGACGAGCGGCTGGGCGTGTCGGGCGTCGAGCGAGCGGCCGAGGAGCTTTTGCGCGGCCGCCGCGGCCGGTTTCAGCGACAGCGCGACGACGTGGTTGTCGAGGATACCGACCCGCAGCCCGGGGCCGACGTCCACCTGACCATCCGTGCCGATCTGCAAGCCGCCTTGTACGCACTGCTGGATGGAGAGCTGGCCAAGCTGCCGAATTCGACCGGCGCGTCGATCGTCGTGCTCGGAGTGGACAAGGGCGAAGTGCTCGCCCTCGTTTCGTATCCCGGCTATGACCCGGAGCGATTCGACGAGGATTACGCCACGCTCCGCGCCGATACGCGCCGCCAGCCTCTGCGATTCCGGGCGGTCGCGAACCAATACGCGCCGGGCTCGATCGTAAAGCCGCTGGTGTGCCTGGCCGGTCTCGACAGCGGCGAGATCACGCTTGACACGACGTTCACGTGTAGAGGGTCCCTGTTCCCCAATCACCCGGACAGTTGGCGCTGCTGGTCGCCCTCGGGCACTTCAGCGCGAATGCACCACGGCGCGCTCAACGCCGAGGCGGCGATCAAGAACTCGTGCAACATCTTCATGTATCACGTCGGCGAGCTGGTCGGTGCGGACCAGCTTTGCACCTACTTCGACATGGTGGGATTCGGCCGGAGGACCGGCACCGGTCTTGTGGAGGAGGCGCTGGGCATCAACCCGACTCCGAGCTGGCTGGCCGGCATGGACAGGCCTGTGACGGCCGGCACGGCGCGGCTGTTCGCCATCGGCCAGGCTGAGTTGAGCGTCACGCCGATTCAGGCAGCCAACCTGATGGCCGTGTATGCGTCCGGCCGTCGCCGCCTGCTGACCCTCATTCAGGAGTTGGGCCACACGGAGATGTGGACGCTGCCGATCGACATCAGCTATTGGCAGGCCATTCGCCGGGGTATGTATCGCGTCGTCAACGAGGTCGGCGGGACGGCGCGCTCCACGGCCCAACTGCCGAAAGGCACCGGCCAAGTACTCTGCGGCAAGACGGGCAGCGCCCAGGCCCACCCCTGGCCGATTTCTTACCGCGTTCCCTACGTCGATACGAACGGTAGGGAGCACGTGGCCATCGTGCCGGCCACGACGCGCGAGGCCGCCGTCGAGGATTTCAAACGGGAGCATCCCGATTGCGCTTTCGATTATCGAGACATCACGGTGGAACAGCGCTGGCCGCCTAATCCGTCGGCCGACGGCAGCACGCACTCGCACGCGTGGTTCGCGGGGTTCCTCCAGAAGGCCGACGAGAACGACCAGCCGATCTGGAGCGAGCCGCCCCGCGTGGCCTTCGCCGTGATGGTCGAGTTCGGCGGAAGCGGCGGCCACGTCAGTGCCCCGATCGGTCGCCAGGTCGCACTTACGCTGATTGACTTGTTGGGTCCGCAGTTGGATCTTGACGCGCCGGAGGCAAAGGAGGCCGGGTGAAGAGGCCCGTTTACGATCTGACACGGCCGGGCTGGGCGGTCACCGCAGCCGCGGGTGTCCTTCTGGCGATGGGCCTTGCGTCCATCTGGGCGTCGGCGGCGCTGCGCTTGGGGGGAAAAGACGTACCCGGTCAGCTCTTCGCGGTCAAGCAGGCGATCAACACGCTGCTGGGTGTCGCGGTTGCCGCGGCCGTTCTGCGCGTCGGCTACCTGCGTATCGCGCGTCATGCCTATGTCATCTACGGCGTCTGCCTCGTGCTGCTGCTGCCGATGCTGCTGGCGAAGTTCACCGGCGTCACGCTCGGCGGGCTGGTTCCGGCCCAGCGCGGCGCCCACCGCTGGATACAGCTTCCCGCCTACCAGTTGCAGCCGTCGGAGATGATGAAGGTTGGCTTCATCCTGGTGCTGGCGTGGTACCTGCGCTTTCGAAAGAACTACCGGACCTTAGGCGGGCTGATGTGGCCATTCGGGCTGGCCATGGTGCCGATGGTCTTCATCCTGCTGCAACCCGACCTGGGGACGGTGCTGCTGTTCTTCCCCGTCTTGTTCGGCATGCTGTTCGTGGCGGGAGCGCGAATCAAGCACCTGGGGTTGATTCTCGCGTTGGGTGTGCTGGCGGCGCCGCTGATGTGGTCGCAGATGCACGGCTACCAGCGCAGCCGGATCACTGCGGTGCTGCTCCAGTCGCCGCAGCTGCGCGCGAAGATCGCGGCCCATCCAAAGCAGTACGCCTTCATGGGGGTGGATCGGCGCGAGGCGCTTGAATGGAAGGTATCGACCGGCATGCAGCTCGTGCGGTCGAAGGCTGCGCTGGGTAGCGGCGGCGTCCTCGGGCGGGGTTGGGGACACGGCACGTACGTCGAGTACAATTTCCTGCCCGACCGGCACAATGACTTCGTGTTCGCCATCATCGGGCATCAATGGGGGCTGGCGGGATGCGTGCTCGTTCTGGCGTGCTTCGTCGTGATCGTCGTCGCCGGCGTCGAGATCGCGACGGTGACGACCGAGCCATGCGGCCGGCTGCTGGCGATGGGCGTGGTGTGTCTGCTTGCGGCGCAGGCGCTGATCAATGTCGGCATGACCGTCGGCCTGATGCCGGTGACGGGCATGACGCTGCCATTCGTCAGCTACGGCGGCAGCAGCCTGATCACCAACATCATCGCAATTGCCCTGCTGATCAGCGTTTCACAGCACCGGCCGTTCATGATCGCGCCCAAGCCGTTCGAATGGCGCGAGCAGGCCGAGGTGGCGGTGTGACGCCGTGTTTGTCTGCAACTGCCGCGGCATCTAAAATCCGGGCCGTGGAAGGAATCCCGCAAGGTAGCGAGCCTCGACGCATCCTCATCATCATGCCGACCTGGGTCGGCGACGTGGTGATGGCCACGCCGGCGGTACGCGCGATCCGCGAGCGGTTTCCTGACGCCCACATCGCGCTGCTGATCCGCCCGAACGCGCGGCAGGTCGTGGCAGACGGGCCGTGGATGGACGAGGTCATCGAGTGGAAGCCGCTGCGACGCGGCCTCGGCCAGATTCGTGATACCATGTCGCTCTCTCGCCGGCTGCGCAGTCGCGGCGAGCAGCGATTCGACTGGGCCATCCTGCTGTCCAACGCGTTTCGCATGGCGGTTGTCGTCTGGCTGGCGCGCATACCCCGCCGGATCGGCTACGCTCGCGACGGGCGCAGCCCGCTGCTGACCGATCGGCTTGCCCCGCGACGCGTTGGCCGCGAGTACGAGATGATCAGTGCCGTGCGCTACTACGCCGAACTGGCCCAGTCGCTCGGGTGTGAGCCGCCGGGTGAGAAGCTCGAGCTGTACACGGCGGCGGCCGAGGAGGAATCCGTCGCCCGCCGGCTCGAGGCATGGGGCCTGGCCGACCATCACCCACTGGTGGTGGTCAATCCGGGCGCTTCGTTCGGTCCGTCGAAGCTCTGGCTGCCGGAGCGCTTTGCCGACGTCGCCGACCGATTGGTTGAAACGCGCGGTGCGCGCATCGTGATCACGTGCGGTCCCGGCGAAGAGGAAATTGCGAGAGCTGTTCACGCCGCGATGCGCAGCGAAGCGCACGTCTACGCCGAACCGCGCTGCTCGCTTGCCGAGCTCAAGGCTTTGATCAGGCGGTGCGATCTGCTGCTGAACAACGACACCGGCCCGAGGCACTTCGCCAAGGCGTTCGGCCGGCCCGTCGTCACTGTGTTCGGCTCGACTTATCCGGAGTGGACGGACACCGACTACGCCCGGGAGCGCAAGATCCGCGTCGAGGTCGATTGTGGCCCGTGTCATGAGAAGGTGTGCCCGCACGCCCATCACAAGTGCATGAGCGGCGTTACCAGCGACATGGTCTATAAGGCCGCGTGCGAGCTGCTCGACGGGCGGCGGGCCGGACGTTCCTTGCCGGTTGCATCGGCGAAATGATGGCGAAAACGGCGACAGTCGCGTGCGATCCGGCGGAGGGCGCAAGATCCTTGTGGATCGACGAACGATACCGGTCCCTTTTCGAGGCCAACGGTCTTGCCGGCCTGGATGATCTGCTGGCCTCGGGCGGCTCGTTCGACCTGCGCAAGGCGGGCCTGCCCGACTGGCGCCGCAGAATCGCCGTAGATCTTGACGCGCCCCGCGGCAAGCAGCGACTTTACGTCAAGCGATACATCTGTCCGCCGGCAAAAATACAGATGCGACGCATTCTTGGAGGGCACGCGTGGCGGAGCACGGCCGGCGTCGAACGGCATTGGATCAGCCGTCTGGCGGCGGATGGAATCGCGGTGCCGCCCGTCGTCGCCTTCGGCGAGCGCCGCCGAGGCCTTTGGGAGCGATGCAGCGCCCTCGCACTGGCCGAGGTGCCGGGAGAATCGCTGGAGAGCTGGGCCGCCCGGCAGTCGTCGCCCGCGCCGCGCGAGATGACGAAAGCTCTGGCACGCTTTATCCGGGCGTTTCACCGGTGCGGCTACGTTCACCGCGACCTCTATCTGTCGCACGTGTTTCACACGAGCGACAATGCATCGGTGCCGCGGTTTGTCTTGATCGACTTGCAGCGCGTCATGCACCAGCCGGTCCGTCTGCGCCGCTGGCAGCGGCGGGATTTGGCCCAGTTGCACTATTCGACACCGACCGCCGTCGCAACGGCCAAGGACCGCCTGCGGTGGCTGAACCAGTACCTGGAGGGCGCGCACCTGAGTCGCCGGCAGCGCCGCCGGCTGATCCGGCAGGTTGTGCGCAAGGCCGAAGCGATCGGCGCTCATGTCCGGGCCCGACGCGCTCGTCTTTCCGAACGGAGCGGACGCACGTGAAGGTGGCGTTCATCGTCGAGTGGCTGGATGCGTGGCGCGGCGGGGCGGAGACCTCGACCGGCCAGCTCATCGATCACCTGCTGGAGCTCGGCGTCGAGCTCGAGGTGTTCACGCGCAGCCACGCGCCATCGCGGCCACGAATGAACGTGACCACCATCACGTGCGGCGGGCCGTCGCGGACGATCAAGACGCTGGCGTTCTGCCGGCGCGCCGAGGAGGCGGCGAAGGAATCATCCTGCGATGTGATCCACTCCATGGTTCCGTGCCTGGATGCCGACGTGTACGAGCCGCGCGGCGGAACGTACGCCGAGACGATCGAGCGGAACATCGCGACCAGACGGAGACGCGCAACCAGGGCCATCAAGCATCTGACTCAGCGACTCAACGTGCGACAGCGCATGCTGTTGAACTGCGAGCGCCGGGCATTGCAGCGACCGGACGGTCCCATCGTCGTCGCGCTTTCCGACTACGTCGTTCGGCAGGTTGAGCGGCACTACGGCCTGTCGAATTCGCGGGTGCGCAAGATTTTCAACGGCGTCGATCCAGATACGACCGGCGCCGAAGCACGCGCTAACGATCGCACGACCGTCCGCGAACTGTACGACATTGGCGAAGATGACCTGCTCGTCCTGATGGTGGCGCACAACTTTCGTTTAAAGGGGCTGGGAACGTGGCTCGAGGCGCTGCGGCTCCTGACGAATCAGCACCACCTCCCGGTGAGGTCGCTGGCGGTCGGCAAGGAACTGGCCGTGCGCTGGCAGCGGAAGGTCGTCAGGAAGGGCATCGCGGACTACCTCCAGTTCCCGGGACCGACGCAGCGCGTGCGGGCGTTCTTCCACGCCGCGGATGTACTCGTCCATCCCACATATTACGACCCGTGCAGTCGGGTTGTGCTCGAGGCGCTGGCCTCGGGCCTGCCCTGCGTCACGACGAGGTTTGACGGCGCATCCGAGATGGTCGAAGACGGCGTAACCGGCTTTGTGGTCAACTCGCCGGAGGACGCGGAGGGCGTGGCCGACCGCGTGCTGCAACTGCGCGATCGCGACGTCCGCGAACGCATGGGAGCGCAGGCGGCTGCCAGGGCCGACCGGTTCAGCATGCGCCGGCACGCGGAATCACTGCTGGGCCTGTACGAGAAGATTCGAGGCGGACGGTGAAGACATGACAGTGCTGGCTGTGATCGCGCTCTGCGCGGGATGCTACCTGATCGGCTCCATTCCATTCGGCTACATCGCGGGGCGGCTGAAAGGCATCGACGTTCGCACCGCGGGCAGCGGTAACATCGGCGCGACGAACGTGAGCCGGCTGCTCGGCCGAAAGTGGGGGATGTCAGTCTTCGCGCTCGACGTGCTCAAGGGGCTGGCGCCGACCGTTGTGGTCGGCGTGCTGCTGAGCCGCTATGGCCACTCGTGGGGACTTGTCGGGGCGGGCCGCAACGTGGCCTGGCTCGGCGCGGGCATCTGCACTGTGCTTGGTCACAACTATCCGCTGACGCTTGGATTCCGCGGCGGCAAGGGCGTGGCCACGTCGCTCGGCGTCGTTCTCGGGGTGTATCCGTATCTCACGTACGCCGGCCTGCTGGCCCTCGTCGTCTGGGTGATCGTGACGGCGGCGACCCGGTACGTTTCGGCCGGATCCCTGGCCGCGGCGGCGGCGTTTCCGTTATTGTTTCTTATCTGTGCGCTCTGGGACGGTTATGCGGCCTTGCGACAAGGCCTGCCGTTGTTCGTGTTCACGCTTCTCGTGAGCGCGTTGGTCGTTTATCGGCACCGGGAGAACATCGCGCGGATCAGGGCAGGTACCGAGCATCGCATCGGGCACAAGCGGCCGGCCTGACACATTATGGCAGTGAACGCAGCGACGAGGGGCGATCTGGCGAGAATGGGGAGATCACCTGGAATTGCCGGCGCCTCTGACATGTTGTTTCAATTCTCGCCTTTTCCCGGAGGAATAAAGAGTTTTTAAGAAACTGTTGCCTGGAGCCATTGACCGCCGGTACAGTAATGGTGGGGAGCCAACGTGAGTGCTGTAGCCTGGGGCCGGAGCCTGGGCATACAATCCACTGCGGACGGCAATCGCAAGCGTTGGCCGCGGATTTGCAGCATGGCTGATAGTTCAACGAAGCAGTTATCCGTTCTGGTTGTTCGGGGACAGCAGACGGATGAAGCTGTACTCGAGGGGTGGGGCGACAACACGCACGTCAAGGTCGTCGACAGCTACGAGGATGCGCTGACCCAGCTTCAGGAATCTCCCTACGACATTGTTATCTGTGACGCGGCTGGATTTCCCGTGGCAACCGTTGCCGCGATCGCCCAGTCACGCACGCCGGGTACGAGCGTGCTGGCCACGGGCTCGCAAGGCTTCTGCGTGGTGGACGAGTCGGGCGAGATGGTCTGGGCGAACTCGACCATGCTTGGCTTCCCCGAGTACGTCCGCTGCCGCGTAAGCGAACTGTGTCTCGAGGCCTTCGGCCGCCTGATCGGCAATGAGCCACGAGACCTTCCCCCGCAAAAAGCCCGCCGGTTCAGCATCGAATCGGAGGGTTCTTTTTTTGAGGTCAGCGTTACACCCGTTACACAGCTCGCCGACCGCGCGACACGCGTCGCCGCGGTCGTCTGGGATGCCACGCACCTGCGCAGCGTCCACGAGAAAATCGACGCCCTGGACAAGGCCGCGGAAGAGCTGGTCAGCCTCGACGCCGAACAGATCGCGAAGCTTGACGCCCAGCAGCGCCTCGACCTGCTCGAGCAGAAGGTGATCCGCTACACACGCGAGCTGCTCAACTTCGATCACTTCACCGTTCACCTGGTGGACAAGAAAACGAACAAGCTGGAGTTGGTCCTCTCCTCTGGCATGCCGTCGCAAGTGCAGGACATTCCCATCTACGCCCGGCAGGAGGGCAACGGCATTTGCGGCTACGTCGCGGCGACGGGCCGGAGCTACCTGTGCCCCGACGTGGCCAGGGACGAACGCTACATCTCCGGTGTCGAGGGGGCGAAGTCCTGCCTGACCGCTCCCCTGAAGCTGCATCACCAGGTCATCGGCGTCTTCAACGTCGAGAGCTGCGAGCTGGCGGCTTTCACCGAGGAAGATCGGCAGTTCGCCGAGATATTCGCCCACCACATCGCCGTTTCGCTGCACATTCTGAATCTGCTCGTCAGCGAGCGGCACCAGACGACCGGCCAGCTCGCCAGCGACGTCATGGCGGAGATCACCGGTCCGCTCAACGACATCCTCACCGACGTGGCCAGCCTGGTCGAAGACTACATCGGTCACGACGAGCTTCGCCACCGGCTGAACCAGATCAGCGACAACGGCGTCCGCATTCGCGACGCCATCCGCGCGGTCACCTCGCGCAAGCCCGGCCTCATCGATCGCCACCGCACGCCCGGCGCCGTCCGCTACGATCCGGTCCTCAGCGGCCGCAAGATCCTCGTCGCCGACGACGAGGAGGTTATCCGCGAGACGGTGTGCGACGTGCTCCGCAGCTACGGCTGCGAGGTCAAGCCCGTCGGCGACGGCAACGAAGCGGTCGCGGAAATCCGCAACGCCGCGTTCGACCTCGTGCTAAGCGACATCAAGATGCCGGCACGCAACGGTTACGAAGTCTTTGCCGCCGCCAAGGAACGGAACAAGGACTGCCCGGTGATCCTCATGACCGGCTTCGGCTACGATCCGAACCACGCGATCGTGCGGGCCCGGCGCGAAGGTCTGGCGGCCGTCCTGTTCAAGCCCTTCAAGGTCGAGCAACTGCTCGGCGAGATTCGCACCGCCATCCGCTCGATGCCGCGCTGCGGCTGATCGTCACGCCGCGCCAACGTCCGGCAGATATCGCCTTCACACCAGCCTACCATTGAGATTGTTGCGCCCCCGAACGGCCGCGGGCCTTGCGGTTGCGTTTCGGCAGGTCAGACTGCGCCGGTCGCCGTGTTTTCCCCACGCCTGCCGGCAGGGGAAGCCGCGGTCCGTTGCGCGATCGTTACCGCCATCCCTGACGGGTGGCGACTGGCTTTTGCGTCTATCGAATGCGGGTGTTACCATCCCATTCTCTTCGATTCATCAGGGCAAACATGGGCAGAGGACGTTGATCAATGACGGTGACGCAGGTTGACGTAAAGCAGATCGGCGAGGAGGTCAAAGCCGCGTCGGCTCCGTTCGAACGGCTGCTTCAGGAAGTGCACAGCGTGATCGTGGGGCAGGACGATCTGCTCCACAAGATGTGTATCGGGCTGTTGTCCAACGGGCATATTCTGGTCGAGGGCGTGCCCGGCCTGGCCAAGACGCTGGCCGTCTCGTGTCTCGCCGCGGGCATCAACACCCGGTTTCAACGTCTGCAGTTCACGCCGGATCTTCTCCCGGCGGACCTGATCGGCACGCTCATTTACCGGCCGCAGGATGGCCGCTTCGAGGTCTCCAAGGGGCCGATCTTCTCCAACGTTATCCTCGCCGACGAGATCAACCGCGCTCCCGCCAAGGTGCAGAGCGCTCTGCTCGAATCGATGCAGGAACGCCAGGTGACGATCGGCAAGGAGACCTACAAGCTCGACGACCCGTTCATCGTGCTTGCCACGCAGAACCCGATCGAGCAGGAAGGCACCTACCCGCTGCCCGAGGCCCAGGTCGATCGCTTCATGTTCAAGCTCCAGGTCACGTACCCGACCAAGGGCCAGGAGCGGCAGATTCTCGACCGCATGGGCGAGACCGCCCCGGTCCGGCTCATCGACGCGGTGATGGAGCCCGATCATATCGCCACCGCCCGGCGCATCGTCGATCAAATCTACATCGACGATCGTATCAAGGATTACATCGTTGACCTGGTGTGCGCGACGCGCGATCCGAAGGCGTACAACCTCCCGATCGCCGACCTGATTCAGTACGGCGCTTCGCCGCGGGCCACCATCTTCCTGACCCTCGGCGCCAAGGCGTCGGCGTTCCTGGCCGGGCGCGGCTACGTGACGCCCCAGGATGTCAAGAACGTGGCGATGGATGTGCTGCGGCACCGCGTGATCATCACCTACGAAGCGGAAGCCGAGGAGAAGACCTCCGAAGACGTCGTGCAGACGGTTCTCGACTACGTCCCCGTGCCGTGACAATCGCGGGCGCGGTTTCACAACGAAGTTCAGGCGACCAGGAGAGATGATTCCGAAAGAGCTTCTCAAGAAGATCCGGCGAATCGAAATCCGCACCTCGCAGATGGTCAACGACGTCCTGGCCGGCCAGTACCATTCGGCGTTCAAGGGGCGGGGCATCGAGTTCGAGGAGGTGCGGGAATACCGCATCGGTGACGATGTCCGCACCATCGACTGGAACGTCAGCGCCCGCTACGGCAAGCCGCACGTCAAGGTCTTCCGCGAGGAGCGCGAGCTGACCATCCTGCTCATGGTGGACCTGAGCCCGTCGCATGCCTTCGGCACGCAGGAGCAGCTCAAGCGCGAGCTGGAGGCGGAAATCTGCGCGACCTTGGCCTTCTCCGCCATCCGAAACAACGACAAGGTCGGCCTGATCTGCTTCACCGACCGCGTCGAGCGCTTTCTGCCGCCGCGCAAGGGGCTCAATCACGTCCTGCGGGTGATCCGCGAGCTGCTCTACCTCAAGCCCGAGGGCCGCGGGACCAATCTGGCCGAAGCCTTCGATTATCTGAACCGCACGACGCGGCGGCGCTGCGTCGTGTTTCTGGTAAGTGACTTTCAGGCCCCGCAGTTCGAAGGGCCGCTGCGCATCGCCCGCCGCCGGCACGATGTGATTCCGATCACCGTCGTCGACCGCCGCGAAATCGAGCTCCCCGACGTCGGCCTCGTCGAGCTGATGGACGCCGAGACGGGCGAGCGGATCGTCGTCGACACGTCCAGCAAGGCGCTGCGGCGACGGTTCTCGCTCGGGGCGGCGGCCGACATGGAACGCCGGGAGGACATGTTCCGGAGAATGAAAATCGACTCCATCCACGTCCGCACGGGCGAGTCGTTCACGGAACCGCTTACCCGCTTCTTCCGCGCCAGGGAGGCGCGACTGTAAAGATGCCAACTGCGACCAACTCCCCGAGATTCGAATTGCCCCAGTCGCCGGAGCCGCGCGGGCGCGGTGGCGTGAGCGGGCTCGTCTTCGTTCTGCTGCTGGTTCTGCTGGTCGTCAACGTGCTGAGCTTGTTCGTAGCGCGCGGCAACAACCCCCTGCGCGCGCCCCTCGCCGAGAGCGGCCTGCCGGCAGCCGACAAGCTCAAGGAGGTCGCCATCGACCTCGAAAGCAAGAACCTGCCGAGCCAGGCCGCCGACACCTGGGAGAGCTACCTCGACCTCGCCCCGCTTTCGACGTTCGAGACCGGCAACATCCGCTACCGCATCGGCAAGCGCCGCCAGGAGGCGGGCCAGTACGCCGAGGCATTCAAGCAATACGCCCTGGCCGAGAAGTTGCTCGCCGACAGCACGCCGGATCTGGCTCGCGAGATCGGCCTGCGCCGCGTGGAGTGCCTGCGCCGGCTCGGTCAATACGCCGACCTCGCCCGGGAGGTGACCCAGCGGGCTACCGATTCCAAGGAAGATCTGCAAGGCCAGCAGGTCGTCGCCGAGGTCGACAACCAGAAGATCACCGTGGTCGATTTCGACCGCATGCTGACGAGCAAGGTGGACATGGCCGTGCAGTCCCGCATGGGGCTGTCGCCGGAGGAGGAGGACGCGCTGCGGCGCCGGGCGCATGATCAGCTCGCCGATCCGAAGGTTCGGACGCAGGAGCTCCAGCAGATGATCGCCACGCGCCTGCTGGCGGACGAGGCCCGCAAGCACGGCTTGCATCGCGACGAGGCCTTCCTGAACCGGCTGACCGAGATGGCCGACCAGGTGCTGGCCGGCACGCTGCTGCACGAAGAGGTGCAGAAACGCGGAACGGTTACGGACGCCGATGTCGAACGCTACTACAAGGCGAACTCGGACCGCTACGCCGATCCGGCCGGCACGTTTATCGCCCACATCCTGTGCCGCGACGAGGACTCGGCGAAGGGCATCCTCGAGCGCATCAATAACGGCGAATCGTTCGGGCAACTGGCTAAGTCCGAGTCGCTTGATACCGAGACCAAGGCCAACATGGGCGTCATTGCCACGCCCGTCCCCGCCGACGGCGAATTCGTGCCGATTTTCGGCAACAACGCCGAGCTGCACGAGAAGATTCGCGACGCTGCCGCGGGCGACGTCCTCGACCAGCCGTACCAGAGCAGCCGCGGCTGGCACCTGATCAAGGTGATGTCGCACCGGGAGAAGACGGAAAAGCCGTTCGATGACGTGAAGGACGATGTCCGCCGCGACACCATCGCCGCCCGGCAGCGCGAGGTCACCGACCAGTTCATCCAGGACCTGTTCAAGCAGCACGGCGTGAAGCTCTATCCCGAGGCATTCTCGCAGAAGGCCGACACGACCGGCGCGACCGAAGCGGAGAAGATGCAGGACCAGGAACCGTCATGAATACCAGCTCTCGGCGGATGACGATTCTCTTTGGCGCGGCGGTGCTCGTTGCAGCCGGCCTCGTGCTGCCAGGCTGCTCCGCGCCCGCGAAGAAGGCCGCCAAAGAGGAGAAGCCGCAGGCCAAGCCGATCGTCAAGACGGCCGACCGCGGCGCCGTCAAGCTCACCGTCGAGGCCGACAAGG
The DNA here is from genome assembly GCA_040235375.1 of Phycisphaerae bacterium. GTDB lineage: Bacteria > Planctomycetota > Phycisphaerae > UBA1845 > UBA1845 > JBECKQ01. The sequence goes on from JBECKQ010000375.1 coordinate 23,658, forward strand.
ACACCATCACCATCGCCGAGCGCCTCAAGCTGACCATCACGGCAGAGGCCAAGCCGGGCATCGAAGTGAAGATGCCCGACTTCGGCGCCGACATGAATGAGTTCCAGATTCGCGATTTCAAGGACCTGCCCGTCGAGACGTTGTCAGACGGCCGCCAGCAATACAAGCAGGTCTACGACCTCGACATCTTCCTCTCCGGCGATTACGACGTGCCCGCCATCACCATCCAGTACCGCGACCTGCGCGACCGCAAGGCCGACTCCGACGAGAAGGACATCCCTTCTGCGGAGCTGTCCACCGAGCCGTTCAAGGTCAAGGTCACGTCGCTGCTGAAGGGCCAGTTTGATCCGACCAAGTTCCACGACGTAAAAGAGCTCGCCACGCTGAAGCGCGACGATTCCTGGGCCTGGGCCGTGTGGGTCGGCGGCGGGCTGGCGCTGGTCGTAATCGCGCTGGGCGGAATCGCCTTCCTGGTCCGCCGTTCGCGCCGGCCGAAGCGCCGCGTGGTGATGCCGCCCGATGTGTGGGCGATGGGCCAACTCCGCAAGCTGGCGGGCGAGCAGCTCATCGAGGCCGGTAAGGTCAAGGAGTTTCACTACCGCCTCAGCGAGATCACGCGTACATACATCGAGCTGCGATTCGGGCTCATGGCCCCCGAGCAGACGACCGAGGAGTTTCTCGAGTCGCTCCGCAACAGCGACGCGCTGCCGGCCGACCGCAAGGCGCTTCTCGCGGAGTTCCTCGAAGCGTGTGACATGGTCAAGTACGCCCTGTACGAGCCGGCCACCGAGGAGATCGAACGCGTGTTCAACGCCGCACGCGATTTCATCCTGCAAACGCGGCCGGCCCAGGCCGAACAGGAGGTGTCGGCATGAGCGGCGCGTGGGACCTCGTGCGTTTCCATCACCCCAGTATCATGTTTTTGACGCTGCTGGTGCTCGTGCCGCTGATCTGGTGGCGGTGGCTGCGCAGCGGACCGCACCAGGCTCTGCGCTACTCATCGCTGGATAACCTCCGCCGCCTGGGCTCGACCTTTACCGTCCGCGCCCGCCACGTGATTCCCGGCCTGCGCACGCTCGCCGTCGTCCTGCTGATCGTCGCCCTCGCCCGACCGCAGAAGGGCGACGAGCAGACCCGGATCATCTCCGAAGGTATCGCCATTCAGATGCTGATCGACCGCTCGGGCAGCATGAGGGCGGAGGATTTTACGCTTAACGGCCAGCGGGTGAACCGCCTGGCGGCGGTCAAGTCGGTCGCCGAGGAATTCGTCGTCGGCGATCCCGACGAGGACCTCACCGGCCGGCCGGATGACCTGGTCGGCATGATCACCTTCGCCCACTACGCCGACAGCCGCTGCCCGCTGACGCTCGACCACGGCTATCTCGTCGACACGCTGCGGAACACCGAGATCGTCGACGATCGCTACCCGGATGACGATGGTACGGCGATCGGCGATTCCATCGCCCTCGCGGTCGAGCGTCTTCGCGACTTGGACAAACGCCGCGAATCCACCAATCAGGCAAACAAGATCAAGAGCAAGATCATCGTTCTGCTGACCGACGGCGAGCAGACACTTGGTGACCTGACGCCGCAGCAGGGCGCCGAGATCGCCAAGGCATTGGGCATCAAGGTTTATACGATTGGCGTGGGCAAGCGCGGTTGGGCGCCGGTGCCCACGATCAATCCCTGGACAGGTCAACCGGAGCTGCATCGCGTGCCGGTCACCATCGACGAGAAGACGCTGCAGGACGTCGCGAAGATGACCGGCGGCGAGTATTTCCGCGCGACCGACACCGACTCGCTGCGGAAAATCTACGCCCGCATCAATAAGCTCGAAAAAACCAGGACCGAGGAGAAGCGTTATCTCCAGCACGCGGAAATGGCCACGCAGGCCGTCAAGATCGGCCCGATCGTCGTGCCGCCGCTGCTGCTGGTCGTGGCCGCGCTGCTCGGCTTGGAGGTGCTGCTGGTCAATACGAAGTTTCGCAAGATCCCGTAACGGCACTGGAATATGGAGCTGAAGTTCGACAATCTGACGTACCTTTACCTGCTATGGGGCGTACTCCTCCTGGCCGGCGTGTTTGCCTACGGCTTTCGCCGCAAGGCCCGCGCTCTGCGGTCGTTTGCGACTGCGAACGTCCTCGGCCGGTTGATTCCGAATGTGAGCATCGCCCGCCAGAAGATGAAGGCGGTCGTGCTGCTGCTGGCGATCGTGTTCCTGATCCTCGGCGCGACGGGCCCGCGCTGGGGCAAGGATATTGTCGAACTTCAGCGGCGCGGCGTGGACCTGATGGTCGTGCTCGACGTGTCGCGATCGATGCTGGCGCAGGATATTGCCCCAAACCGCCTGGAACGCGCCAAGATTGAGCTCAGCGATCTGCTGCCCGAGCTGCGCGGCGACCGCATCGGCCTGGTCACGTTCGCCGGCAAGCCGGTGCTGTCCTGCCCGCTGACCATTAACTACGGCGCGTACCGCATGGCCCTTCAGGACGTCACCACGCGCAGCTCACCGGTAGGGGGGTCGCTCATCGGCGACGCCGTCCGCCTCGCCGCGGACAGCTTCACCGACGAGGTGAAAGGCCACAAGGCGATCCTGCTCATCACCGACGGCGAGGATCATTCGTCGTTGCCGGTCGAGGCGGCCCGCGACGCGTACGACCAGAAGGGCGTTCGCGTGTTCACCATGGGTATCGGCGATCCGAACCATGGGGCCCGGATTCCGATCATGGACGAGCAGGGCCACAAGGTATACCTGGAATACCAGGGCGAGCAGGTCTGGTCGAAGATGGACACGAAGGTGCTTCAGGAGATGGCCATTCAAGGCGGCGGCGCATACTTCGGCGCGGGCACGAGCGATCCCGACTTCAAGCAGTTGTATGACAAGATTCGCTCCAAGGTCGAGGCCCGCGAATACGAAACGTCGCGGAAGGAACTGTACCATGCGCAGTTTCAGTGGTTTGCGGGTGCGGCGCTGGCTCTCCTGCTGATAGAGACGCTCATGACCGATCGCAGGAGCGCAGTGGTCGTGGAGGCGGAGGAAGTTCGAACGGCGGCGTGAAATGA
>JBECKQ010000394.1:0-21948 GCA_040235375.1 Phycisphaerae bacterium
CGACGACCGTCGAGCTGCACAGCCTGAACCTCAGCTTCCCCGACAAGTACGTGACCGTGCGGGCGGACTCGATGGACGGGCAGTATCACGCCATCGCGAACCCCGTCTGGCTGCAGTTCACCGCCGCAGGAGATGCGAACGCGGACGGCAGTATCGATCTGGGAGACTTCCCGTCCTTCGTCGACTGCCTGACAGGCCCGCAGATCGACCAACTGCCTTCCTGCGACATCATGGATTTCGATCGTGACAATGACGTGGACGTAGTCGACTTCGCCGCGTTCCAGCACGAATTCAACCAATGAAGTGGGCTCGGTCGGCGCCAGCGCGCGACTACGGGATTGAAGGACAACAGCGCCGGCTGTTGCCGTCAGGATTCGGGCGCCCGTTGCGGGTCCGTCTGTTCCGATCAATCGGACGATTCCAGCGAATCTGCGGGGTCACCGCTCCGTCTCCCTTCGCGCTGGACTCGGTGTCCGCCCGCGGCGAGTATCTACACCGGCTGGCGACTGTGGCGCTGGCCGCGTTGCACTTGCAATCACTGGCCGCGAACCTCATCATGTCGTCCCAGACTTCGCCGGGCTGCGCCGTTTGCCCCCGCTTGTTGAAAACAGGCTCCTCCATGATGCTGAACGAGACGAATCCCGACGCCACGGAACTGATGCGCGACGCCCTCCGCGTCATCGCGGATGAAGTCTCCGAACAGACAGAGTCGACGCCATGAGACGCGAGCCGCAGTCAGGGCTTTCGGCCGCGGGCGCCGATACCGCGTGTTCCTCAAAGGGACACAAGCGTATCGTCGTCAAGGTCGGCAGCGGCGTGATTGCCACGCGCGGCCGTCTTCGCCCGAAGACAGTTGGCGAGCTGGCGAAGGACGTATGCGCGGTACGCGCTGCGGGGGATGACGTGGTCATGGTGGTATCCGGCGCCGTGGCGGCCGGCTTCGCGGCGTTGGATCTGCCGGCACCGCCGACCAGCGTCGTGGAACGCCAGGCCGCCGCGAGCGTCGGTCAATATCGCCTTATGGGCACGCTCTCACGGGCCTTCCGCAAGCACGACACGGACGTCGCCCAGCTTCTGATGATGGAAGAAGACATCGACAACCGCCGGCGCTTCATCAGCGCCCGGCACACGATGAATCATCTGCTCGCCCACGGCATCCTGCCCATCATCAACGAGAACGACCCGCTCGCTGACGATGCCGCCAAGATCGGCGATAACGATCACCTTGCGGCTCTGATCACCAGCGTCATCTCGGCGGAGCTCCTGATCATCCTGAGCTCGGTCGCGGGAGTGTACCGCAGCGGGCACGGCGAGGTCATCCCGCGGATCGAGATCGGATCGTCCGTCGACGAGCACATCACCAGCTCGATGAGCGAAGCCGGCGTGGGCGGCATGCGGGCCAAGGTGGCGGCGGCACGGCTGGCCAGCCAGTGGGGCGTACCGACGATCATTGCCGACGGTAGGCAGCCGGGCCTGCTCCCGCGCATCGCCGGCGGCGAGTCTCATGGCACCATGTTCGTGCCGCGGGTGGAGAAGCTCTCCGCGCGGAAGCGCTGGATTGCCGTACGCACCAAGTCGCGCGGAAGCGTCCGCGTCGACGCGGGCGCGAAGAAGGCGCTTGTGGAGCGTAAAGCGAGCCTGCTTCCGGCCGGCGTGATCGCCGTGGAAGGCCGGTTCCACATGGGCGACCGGATCGACGTGTGCGATGAAGCCGGCGTCAGGTTCGCGGTAGGACTGTCCTCGTACTCGTCAAACGAGGTCCGCCGGATGCAGGGCAAGAAACGGACGGATTTCAAGGCTGTTTTGGGCTATGAATACGTGGATGAGATCATCGATCGCGACGACATGGTGTTCATCAGCGAACGCGAGGCGAAGGAGGTGACGCCGTGACGGTGTCGGCCACGTCCATCGAGGAGATGGCCCGGCGGGCTCAGGTGGCCGCGCGGAGCATCAGCGCTCTGCCGACGGCGAAGAAGAATTCCGTGCTGGAGAATCTCGCAGACCGCATCGCGCAGTCCGCCGGCGAGATACAGAGTGCCAACGGTAAGGACCTCGCTGCCGCGCGGGAAGCCGGCCTGCCCGAGGCCAAGATCCGACGGCTGACCCTGACGCCGGAGTCCATCGCGCAGATGGCGGAAGGTTTGCGGCAAGTCGCGAAACTACCCGATCCGGTCGGCCAGATCACCCGGCAGCAGACCGTACCCAGCGGGCTGGTGGTGTCCAAAATCCGCGCGCCGCTCGGCGTCATCATGATGATCTACGAGGCCCGGCCGAACGTGACGATCGACGCGTTCGCCCTCTGCTTCAAGGCCGGCAACGCTTGTATTCTCAAGGGCGGTCGGGAAGCGGCCCATTCCAACCAGGCACTTGCGGAGCTGGCCCACGCGGCCCTGGAAGCAAACGGCGTATCAACCGACGGGCTGACCCTGCTGACGACGTCGGACCGGGAGGAGATCAGGCAGCTTCTGCAGCTCGATCAGTTTGTCGACCTGGTCATCCCCCGAGGCGGCGCACCGTTGATTCAGTTCGTGCATGAGCACTCGCGCATCCCGACCGTGCAGCACTTTCACGGCGTGTGTCACATCTTCGTGGACGCCTCCGCGAAGCTGGATCGCGCCGTCGAGGTCTGTGCCACGGCAAAGACGTCAGCGCCGGCGACGTGCAACGCGGTAGAGTGCGTGCTCGTTCATGAGGCCCTCGCGCGTCAGTTCGTGCCGCGGCTGGTCGAACGGCTCACCAGCGAGGGCGTCGAGGTGCGGGGCGACGAGAAGGTCTGCGCCTTGGCGGATGTGGCCGTACCGGCTGCGCCCGACGACTGGGGACGGGAATTCCTGGACCTGATTCTGGCCGTCCGCGTCGTGCCGGACCTCGACAGCGCCATCGCGCATATCAATACCTATGGATCGAATCACACGGATGCGATCCTGAGCGAGGACGCGGCCAGCCAGGAGCGTTTCCTGACGCAGGTGCAGTCGTCGTGCACGCTGGTGAACGCCTCGACACGGTTCAACGACGGTTTTCAGCTCGGACTCGGCGCGGAGATCGGGATAAGCACGTCGCGCATCCATGCTTACGGGCCAATGGGGATCGAGGAACTGACGACGCAGCGCTACGTGGTCCGCGGCGATTGGCAGACGCGCTAAGCACGTAAGGGCGGCATGCCCCACAGGGACGGACTGACATGAAGAAGGCACTCAACCGGTACAGCTCACACATCACGCAGGTCAAATCGCAGGGCGCTTCGCAGGCGATGCTCTATGGAACCGGCCTGTCGGACGCCGATCTCAACAAGGCGCAGGTCGGTATCGCCAGCATGTGGTACGAAGGCAACACGTGCAACATGCACCTTAATGACCTGGCCGCAGCGGTGAAGGAGGGCGTGACCGCGGCGGGATTGGTGGGCATGCGCTTCAACACGATCGGGGTGAGCGACGGCATCGCGATGGGCACGGAAGGCATGAGCTACTCGCTGCAATCGCGGGAGATCATCGCCGACTCCATTGAAACGGTGATGGCGGCTCACTGGTACGACGCCTGCATCGCGATTCCCGGGTGCGACAAGAACATGCCCGGCTGCCTCATGGCGATGAGCCGGCTCAATCGACCGGCGATGATGATTTACGGGGGGACGATCCGGGCCGGTTGCCTTGACGGCGAAACGCTCGACGTCGTATCCGCGTTTCAAAGCTACGGGCAGTTTCTGGCCGGAGAACTGGATGAGGAGAAGCGCCGCGCGGTGCTCGCCGCGAGTTGCCCGGGGCCGGGGGCGTGCGGTGGCATGTACACGGCCAATACAATGGCCTGCGCCATCGAGGCCATGGGCATGTCCCTGCCTTACAGCTCCTCGACTCCGGCGGAGGCCCCGGCCAAGCTGGAGGAATGCCGCCGGGCCGGTGCGGTGATTCGCGATCTGCTCGAACGCGACCTGAAGCCGCGCGACATCATGACCCGCGCCGCTTTCGAGAACGCCTTTACGGTCGTCATCGCGCTCGGCGGAAGCACCAATTCCGTGCTGCATCTGCTGGCGATGGCACGCACGGTGGATGTGTCGCTCGCCCTCGAGGACCTCCAGGCCATCAGCAATCGCGTGCCAATGCTGGCCGACCTGAAACCGAGTGGCCGGTATGTCATGGAAGACGTACACAAAGTGGGTGGAACGCCGGCGGTCATGAAGCTCTTGCTGGAGGCGGGGCTGCTGAAAGGCGATTGTATGACCGTCACCGGCAAGTCTCTTGCCGAGAATCTCGCGGCGCTGCCGGGATTGCGGGAGGGGCAGGAAGTAATCCGGCCGCTGGACAATCCAATCAAACCGGACGGTCACATTCAGATTCTGAAAGGCAACCTCGCCCCGGACGGCGCCGTGGCGAAAATCACGGGCAAGGAAGGCGATCGTTTCCGCGGCCCCGCCAGGGTCTACGACAGCGAGGAGGACATGCTTGCCAGTCTCGAGCAGGGTGCGATCGCCAAAGGCGATGTCGTGGTTATCCGCTACGAGGGGCCGAAAGGTGGCCCGGGCATGCCGGAGATGCTCACGCCGACATCCGCAATCATCGGAGCCGGCCTCGGCCCTTCCGTCGCCCTCCTGACTGACGGCAGATTCTCCGGTGGCAGCCACGGCTTCATCGTCGGCCACGTCACGCCGGAGGCGCAGGAAGGCGGACCGATCGCATTGGTTCATAATGGTGACACGGTGACGATTGACGCCGCCAATAACAGGATTGATATCGAGATCGAGGATGCGGAACTGGCTTCCAGAAAAGCCACCTGGAAGCAGCCGTCGCTGAAGGCCACACGCGGCACGCTTTACAAGTACATCAGGAACGTGAGGCCCGCTTCTGAAGGCTGCGTCACGGATGCGTAAGGCCCCGGTTGTCCCGGCGCACCACGTAGGATGCAGACTCAGGCCGTTGCTTCGGCGGGAGACAGTTCGCGTACCGCGGTAGCGATTCGGTCACCCATTTCCACGGTCGATATCGCCTTGTCATCAGTGCTGGCAATGTCCGCGGTGCGGGCGCCTGCATTGATCACGCACTCGACCGCCCGCTCGATACAGTCGGCGGCCTCGAGCCAAGCGAGCGATTCCCGGCACATCATGGCAGCACTGAGAATCATCCCCACCGGGTTGGCAATGCCGCGACCAGCGATATCCGGAGCGGAGCCGTGGATCGGCTCGTAGAGCCCGGGCCCGCTGTCTCCGAGCGAAGCCGATGGCAACATGCCCATCGATCCTGCCAGCATGGATGCCTCGTCGGTGAGAATGTCGCCGAACATGTTCCCGGTAACCATGACGTCGAATCGCCGCGGACAGCGAAGCAGATGCATGGCGGCGGCATCGACCAACAGGTGTTCCGCCTTGACGGTGGGAAACTCTTCTTCGAGAACGCGGCTCGCGGTCACTCGCCACAGCCGCGACGCTTCGAGCACGTTGGCCTTGTCGACGGAAACGACGGAATTGCGCCGGGCGCAAGCGGCGCGCCCCGCAACGCGCACCACGCGCTCGATCTCACCGGTGGAATAGACCATCGTGTCGAAGGCCTCCTCACCCGACGGGTGTCGACGTCTCCCGCGCGGTCCGAAGTAGATTCCGCCTGTCAGCTCGCGCACGACGAGCAGATCGACGCCTTCGAGAAGATCGCCGCGCAGCACGGCCGACGGAATCAACGGCCGCAGGACCCGCACCGGACGAAGATTGGCGAACAGTTGCAGTTCGGAACGCAGGCCCAGCAGACCCTGCTCCGGACGGACGGCCGCACCCGGGTCGTCCCACTTCGGCCCCCCCACCGCCCCGAGAAGAACCGCGTCCGACTGACGGCACAGATCGATCGTGTCTGACGGCAATGCTGAGCCGGTCTCGTCGATGGCGCGTCCACCCACGAGAGCTTCGGTGAAGCTGAGGCTTCGTCCGAAGCGATCTGCGACGGCACCAAGCACCTTTCGCGCTTCGACGACTACCTCCGGCCCGACTCCGTCCCCCGCCAGCACCGCTATCGAGTGAAACATCGCTTCCCTTTCCGCTCAGGCCGACTCGGCCAACACTTGCGACGAACAACGGGGACCGTAAGCCCTGATCAGCCCGTATTCGAAGCTGTCGTAAACGGCCTGCCAGCTTGATTCGATGATGTTGCGCGACGCACCCACCGTGCTCCAGACGCTCTCGCCGTCGGTCGTGTCGATCAGCACCCGTGTCGTCGCCGACGTTCCGTTCGCCCCATCGAGGATGCGGACTTTATAGTCGGCGAGGCGAAAACGATCGATAGCCGGATACACATCGGCGAGCGCCTTGCGCAGGGCGGTGTCCAGCGCGCCCACCGGGCCAACCCCGCCGGCGGCGGTGTGAAAAGTGCGGTCGCCAACGCGGATCTTGATACTGGCCTCCGCAAGGTGCCCGCGTTGTTCGCGATGTTCGACCACCACCAGGAAGTCAAGGAGCTGGAAGTACGGCTCATAGCCGGCCAGCTGGCGGCGCATCATCAGTTCAACTGAGGCCTCCGCCGCTTCGAACGCAAAGCCCTGGCTTTCCAGCTCCTTGATACGCGAGAGAACACTGGTGGAGTTCTCGCCCGGCGTATCCACGCCAAACTCGCTGGCTTTGAAACGAATGTTGCCGCGGCCGGAGAGTTCCGAGACGAGAACACGCGTGTGATTGCCGACCAGTTCCGGCCGGACGTGCTCGTAAGACCCGGGATCGCGTTGCAGCGCCGCAACGTGGACGCCGCCCTTGTGGGCGAACGCGCTGCGGCCCACGTATGGCGCGCCGCTGGGATGCGCGATGTTGCACAGCTCGCTGACGCCGTGGGCGAGTTCCGAGAGCTTGGGCAGGCGGTCCGGCGGCAGCACACGCAGGTCAGCCTTCAACTCCAGATTGCCGATGATGGCACAGAGATCCGCATTGCCGCACCGCTCGCCGATGCCGTTGATGGTTCCCTGGACGTGTGTCGCGCCCGCGCGAACGGCCATGATCGAGTTTGCTACGGCGCAACCGCCGTCGTTGTGGGCATGAATGCCGAGCGGCGTATCGATGGCCTCGGCCACACGACGAACGACCTGTTCAATATCCCAGGGCATCGTGCCGCCGTTCGTATCACACAGAACGACGGTTGCCGCCCCCCCGTTGACGGCGGCCCGCAGCGTCGCCAGAGCATAATCGGCGTCGGCTCTATAACCGTCGAAGAAATGCTCGGCGTCGAAGATGACTTTTCGGCCCGCGTCGGTCAGGAATCGGACGCTCTGTTCGATCAGCCGCAGGTTGTTATCGAGGTCGGTTCGAAGAACCTGCGTCACGTGTCGAGTCCAAGCCTTGCCGAACAGCGCGGTGAAAGGAACCTCGCTATCCAGAAGCGCCCTGAGGTTGGCGTCCTGCTCGGGCGTCATCGAGGGCCGGCAGGTGCTGCCGAACGCGGACAGGCGGGCATGTTGCATGTTCAGTGTCCGGACGGACTGGAAATACTCCGCATCCTTCGGATTCGAACCTGGCCAGCCGCCTTCGATGAGATGGATGCCCAGGTCGTCGAGCATCGCCGTGATGCGCAGCTTGTCCTGGACGGTCAGGCAAATCCCCTCGCCCTGCGTTCCGTCGCGCAGCGTGGTGTCGTACAGTTCGATCACGTTTTCACACCTCCTCCGACCAGGCCCTGTGCGCGGGCGTATCCGAACAAGCCACCCGCGTCGATCACATTGCGGACTTCGCCCAGGGGGCGCAGCATGTACTCGGTGCCGCGCTCCACACAGCGCAGGGAGGCCGTATCAAGGTTCAGTTCGACAGCGTCGCCCGTGCTGACCACCTCGCACAGTCGTGCGGGCGCCTCGACGGGATAGAACTCGCCGGTGGCCACGCAATTGCGGAAGAAGATGCGGGCGAACGATTCGGCCACGACGGCGCGCACGCCGGCGGCTCCCAGCGCGATCGGCGCATGTTCCCGCGACGATCCGCAGCCGAAATTGCGACCCGCAACCACGATGGCGTACGGTGGCGCTCCCTCTGTTCCGGTGAGTCGCACCGGGTAACGGTCGCGCGGCAGGCCGCACAGCGCGTATGTGCCGAGCTGCCGGTACTCCTCCGGCACGGTGGGCACGAGCGATAAATACTGTGCGGGGATGATCTGATCGGTATCGATGTTATCCCCGACCACGTACGCCCTGCCACGAATGATCGCGTTCATCATTACCATTCCCCTACTCGAGGTAGTCGCGCGGATCGGCAATACGACCGGCGAGCGCCGAAGCCGCCACTGTATACGGGCTGGCGAGAAAGACCCGGCCTTCGGGATGGCCCATTCGCCCGGGGAAGTTACGGTTGGTCGTGCTGATACACTTCAACGGCTCGTTGAGCCGCCCGAAGGTGTCCGCCGGCCCACCGAGACATGCGGCGCAGCCGGCGTTTTCCGTGAGACGTACGCCGGCGTCGATCAGGATGTTCCACGTGCTCTTTGCACCGTTGGTGGTCTTCTGTAGTTCCCTGACGATGGCGGGCGTGGCCGGCACGCCGAACGTGTCGATGGCAACTCGCTTGCCCCTCACTACTTTGGCGAAGGCCTCGAAGTCGCTCGCCTTCCCGCCGGTGCAGGAGCCGATGTACGCACGATCGAGCGTGATATCGCGGCACCTCCGAGCGACGGTGCGTTGGGCAGGGTTCGGATGCAGGGCCACGGTGGGCTCGAGCGCGGCGAGATCCACGGTCAACTCGTACACGTGCTTGGCGCCGCGATCCGGACGGACGGTCTCGTAGTCCCGACCGGTGCCGCAGGACGCGCCCCGGCTGTCAACGAACCTGCAGGTGAGCTCATCGGCTTCGAAAACGGCATTCTTGGCGCCGGCCTCGACACCCATGTTGGCGATCGTCATGCGGTCTTCGATGGACAGCGAAGCGACGCCGTCGCCGCCGAACTCCATCGCCCGGTAGGTCGCACCGTCGAATCCGATTTCGCCGATGATGTGCAGGATCACGTCTTTGGCCATGACGCCCGGCTGAAGCGTTCCTTCCAGCTGAAAACGCATCGTCTCGGGCACGCGGAGGAGAATCTTCCCTGTTCCCAGGACGAAGGCCGCGTCGGTGTTGCCGATGCCCGTCGCAAACTGGCCAAAGGCGCCGGCCGTACAGGTGTGCGAGTCGGTGCCCACCAGCACTTCGCCCGGCCGGGTGTGCCCCTTCTCGGCCAGGGCGATGTGGCACACGCCTGCGTAGTTCTCGCCGTACTGAGCGACGAACTCGCCTTTCGCCGGATCGAACTGCCAGACACCGGCGCCCTCGTCAATCACGTCATAAAAGTGGCGGATGCCCTGCTCACGAACGAACTCGCGCAGAATATCGACATTGCGATTGCAGCGCCGGTCGGTGGTGAAGATGTAGTGATCCGGGATAATGATGATCTTCTCGCGGTCCCAGACACGTGCATCGTCGCCGAACTCGCGTTTGAACACGCCGATGGTCCCAGGACCACAGACGTCGTGGGTCATGAGTACGTCCACGTTGGTCATGACGGTCTGGCCGGGCTCCACGCTGCTCAGATCGGCCCGGCGGGCGAGCACCTTTTCGGTTAACGTCATCTTCATGACTGCGCGCTCGCTGTGGAAACCGATGTCGCTGCCGGTACGGCGCGCTCGCCGTCGATGGCCGGGGTAGAAGCGCAGAGACCCTCCATGCGGGCAAGCTTGTTGACTGCCGCCAGGTATGCCTTGGCGCTGGCCACGAGGATGTCGATGTCCGCGCTGTGGCCACTGATGGTGCGAGCGCCTTCGCGTCGTCCGCGAATGCGTACGGTCACCTCTCCAAGCGCATCGACGCCTCCGCTCACCGCGTGCACCACGTACTCGAGCAGATCAATATCCTGCCGCACCACGCTGTTGATCGCCGAGAAGATGGCGTCCACCGGCCCGGTGCCGGTCGCAGCTCGCGTCTCGCAACTCCCGTCGGGCAGAGCAATGGAGACGCTGGCGGTGGGGAGCGCCGGGGCGCCGCAGGAGACATTCACCCCGTGCAGCAGGAACAGGTCCGCCTCACGATGGAATTCGTCGGCGACCAGCGCCTCGAGATCGGCTTCGGTGACTTCCTTCTTCTTGTCGGCCAGTTCCTTGAAGCGTGCGAAAATGCGGCCCATTTCTTCATCGCGCAGGTTCAGGTAACCGATTTCCGCGAGCGTGTGCGCCAGGGCGCGGCGGCCGGAGTGCTTGCCGAGCACCAGCCGGCTCTGGGCGAGTCCAACTGATTCCGGCGCCATGATCTCGTAGGTCAGGCGGTGTTTGATGACGCCGTCCTGGTGAATGCCGGCCTCATGCGCGAAGGCGTTGGCGCCCACAACGGCCTTGTTCGGCGGCACGCCGATGCCCGTTCGCGCCGCCACCAGGTGGCTGGCGCGCGTGAGTTGTCGGGCGTCGACCCCGGTGTCGAAGCCGTAGTACGCCGAACGCGTGCGCAGTGCCATCACTATCTCTTCCAGCGATGCATTGCCGGCCCGCTCACCGAGGCCGTTGACGGTGCACTCCACCTGGCGAGCGCCCGCCTGCACGCCCGCGAGTGAGTTGGCGGTCGCAAATCCCAGGTCGTCATGACAGTGCACCGACAGCACGCAGCGTTCGATACCCGGCACACGATTGCGTATGATGCGGATCAGCTCGGCGAATTCCGCGGGCTGAATGTAGCCGACGGTGTCGGGAACGTTCAGTGTTGTAGCGCCGGCTTCGATGGCCGCGGCGAAGACTTCGCACAGGAAGGCGGGATCCGTGCGGCTGGCGTCTTCGGCGCTGAATTCGATATCGTCGTGGTAACCGCGCGCGTGTGCGACCATGGCGCGAACGCGTTCCACCACCTGCTGCCTGCTCATCCGCAGCTTGTGTTCCAGATGCACGTCGGACGTGGCCAGAAACGTGTGGATGCGCGGTCGCGCCGCGGGCCGAACCGCCTCCCAGCACGCGTCGATGTCGCGCGGTGTCGCCCGGGCGAGGCCGGCGATGATGGGCCCGTCTGCGGCGCCGACGTGCCGGGCGACGGTTTGTACCGCTTCGAAATCGCCCGGAGATGCCGCTGGAAAACCCGCCTCAATCACGTCGACGCCCAGGCGGGCAAGCTGCTCGGCGATTTCCAGCTTGGCCTCGCCATCGAGCGAGGCACCGGGCGATTGTTCACCGTCACGAAGTGTCGTATCGAAAATGCGAATGTACTCCGGCATGAGATCAATCCTCTGTCGTCATTGCAACTGTTCAGCCTGCCGTCGGTACCGGTTCTCTTGCCTGCTCGGCCGATGGCTGGTCAAGCTCCTCGCAAGGTCCGCTCGCTTTCAACCAGGGCATCATGGCGCGCAGACGACGGCCGACCTGTTCCGCGGGATGCTGCGATTCCCGCTCCGCCAACGGGGTCATGTTGGGCTTGCCGGCGGCGCATTCCGCCATCCATTCGTCGGCAAAAGCGCCGGATTGAATGTCAGCGAGTAACTTCTTCATGGCCTGGCGAGTCTCCGCAGTCACGATGCGTTTTCCGCGGGTCAGATCGCCGTATTCGGCCGTATTGCTGATGGAGTGGCGCATCCCGGTGATACCGTGCGCATAAACGAGATCGACAATCAGCTTTACTTCATGCAGGCACTCGAAGTAGGCCATCTCCGGCGCGTAACCCGCTTCCGTCAGCGTCTCGAATCCGGCGCGGATCAGCTCCGTCAAACCGCCGCACAGGACAGCTTGTTCGCCGAACAGATCGGTTTCGGTCTCTTCGCGAAACGTCGTTTCGAGGATGCCGACGCGTCCGCCGCCGATCCCGCAGGCGTAGGCCAGTCCGACTTCGCGAGTGTCGCCCGACGGATCCTGATGCACGGCAAGTAGACACGGAACGCCCGCCCCTGCCTCGTACTCGCGGCGCACCAGGTGACCGGGCCCCTTGGGCGCCACCATGAACACGTTGACGCCCGGCGGCGGCACGATTTTCTGGAAGTGAATGCAGAAGCCATGCGCGAACGCCAGGTAAGCGCCATCCTTCAGATTCGGCTCGATGTCCTTCTTGAAGGTCTGCGGCTGCAACTCGTCCGGAATGAGCACCATGACCACGTCACTGCCGCGAACCGCCTCGGGCGTTTCCAGAACCTGCAATCCGCCCGCCTCGGCACGGCGCCAGGAAGCGCTTCCGCGGCGCAGGCCGACTCTCACGTCAAATCCGCTGTCTCGCAGGTTGAGCGCATGGGCGTGGCCCTGTGAACCGAAACCGATGATCGCGACACGCTTGCCTTGAAGGGCTTCGGCGCGGCTGTCACTGTCATAGAGTGCATTCATTTCTTACCTTCCTTTTCTTGCCAAAAATCTATGCCGTCCGCCGCTTTGTCGGCGGAACCGTCGTCTCCGCTATTCCATTCACACCCACGGTGTGCAGTTCGATCAGCTCGCGTACGTCAATGATCCGCCGCAATTGGGGGGCGAATCGATGGGCGGCTTGCTGCGGCGCGAGTACCACGATATTGGCGCGGCCGTCGGCGGCGGACACGAACGTCACTGTTCCGCCGAGGCGCTCGCAGTGCAGCAGCACCTTGGTCAATGCGGTCATTCGCCGCAATGTCAACGCCAGAGTTAGGATCTTCATTGAACTGACTCCACCATTTCCGCGAGACCCGCGCCGGCGGGCACCATCGGAAACACGTTCTCTTCCGCACGACAGACGGCATGGAGCAAGGCCGGTCCGTCGCAAGTCCACCACTCTTTCAGGACACTCTCCATGTCCTTCGAACACTCCAGCTTGAAAGCCGCCAGGCCGTACACGCGGGCCAGTTCGGCAAAATCGGGGTTATCCGACATGTCCACGCCGCTGTAGCGATGCGCGAAGAACAACTCCTGCCACTGCCGAACCATGCCGAGGTATTTGTTGTCCATGACCATGATCTTCACCGGCACGTTGCACCGGCGAATGGTGGCCAGCTCCGCCATAGTCATCTGGAAACCGCCGTCGCCGACGATGGCCACAATCCGCTCGTGAGGATTCGCGAAAGCCGCTCCCACTGCGGACGGAAGGCCGAATCCCATGGTCCCGGCGCCGCCGGACGTGATGAAATGCCGCGGATTGGCCGGACGAATGCGCTGGGCGACCCACATCTGATGCTGGCCCACATCGGTCGTCACGAAGCAGTTCGGGCCGATCATCTTCAGCAGCGCGTCGAGCAGGATTGTCGAAGGAACCGTGCCCGGCGCGCCGTCGGCAGGCGCCGTCAATCCGTCGCCCACGTCCATGGCTTCGCGCTGCCAGGCGGAGAATGAGGGACAATCCTCGGTGACGAGCAGATCAAGCCACGTTTCAAGCACCGTGGCAAGGTCACCGTGAACCGCAATGTCCACGGGGATGATCTTGCCGATCTCAGCGACATCGATGTCGACGTGAACGATCCGGGCGTGGGGCGCGAACGCTTCGATCTTGCCCGTGACCCGGTCGTCAAACCGCATGCCCATCGCCACGATCACGTCACAGGCCGTGATGGCGCGATTCGCCCGGCGCAGGCCGTGCATTCCGGGCATGCCCAGCCATCCTGCGTAATCTGGATCCGCGGCGCCGATACCCATGAGCGTGGTGATGACCGGGATTTGTATCGCCTCGCACCACTGGCGGAGGAGCGCCGTGGCGTCCGCGCTTGCACACCCGCCGCCAACCATGCAAACCGGCCGCTCCGACGACTTGAGCAGCTCATGAGCGCGCTTCACCGCTGTGTGGTCGACGGCCGGTTTAGCAACGTAGCCCGGCACGTGCACCTGCGGTGGCGCGACGGCATCCGTCCGGGCCAGCAGCACGTCCTTGGGCAGATCGACGAGCACCGGACCGGGCCGGCCGGTCTGCGCCAGGTAGATTGCTTCCTGAATCACGCTCGGAAGTTCGTCCGCCGAACGCACGAGGTAGGAATGCTTGGTTATCACGGCGACAATACCGAGGGTGTCAGCCTCTTGAAAACCGTCGGTGCCGATGAGTGGCGTCGCCACCTGCCCCGTGAGGCACAACAATGGGGTAGAGTCCATCATTGCCGTGCAGATGCCGGTTACCAGGTTGGTGGCGCCCGGTCCCGAGGTCGCGACGCATACGCCGAGGCGACCCGAAGATCGCGCGTACCCATCCGCGGCGTGGATCGCCGCCTGCTCGTGCCGCGTGAGCACGTGCTCAATTGGCGAGTCCAGCAGCGCGTCATAAAGCGGCATGATCGCTCCGCCGGGGTAGCCGAACACCGTTTCGACGCCTGCTTCGAGCAGCGCGTCGATCACGAGCTGTGCTCCTGCCCTTGCCGCCATGGATCTGCTCCTGCACGCCAGCGCCTGGCGTTCCGTGCCCAGACGCGCAATAAAAAAAGCCGACATCCCGCGGCAGCGGGTGTCGGCTTCAGGCTCTTATTCAGTTCTGCCTGCTACCGTTCCCGCCGCCGCTGATTGCCAATCAGCAGTACGTCCTCAATAAGCAGTACGATAAACAGGGACAGGCTCTGGGGAATGGTCGCGGGCCGTACAACAGTGTGGGCGACCGAGGCGGACGCATCTCGCCTCGTGACCTTCTTATGCCCAGAATAACGCGTGCCAGCGACCATCGGTCCTCATCACAACATCGGTGCCGGATTTTCGAACTGTTCTATCTATCGAATTCGCTCCCCGAATTCAACCACTAATTCTCCAATAAAAATCGACTGCTCGTCAAGTCGTCTTGGCTTCTCGCCAGAAATCGCGACCAACGGAGACGTCCGAAGTGGCGCAGAAAAGTCGACCGCTCAACTCGGGTACCTGGCCGAAGACGACAGTGATGGTGGCCGCGCGTGCCAGCCGCGACGCCAGGGCGTCCGACAACCTGTTCGAGCCTGCACCTTTCGGCATCCTCCAAGCTGCGTACCGCGACCAGAGAACGACCTTGTTGGTCCGAATACTGAACGGCAACTTGCAGAAGATTTATTGACATGCGCGCCAGTAGTCGATAGACTAACCGTGTTGCATCAAGAGCCCTGGGAAGCCTCAAGCTCCCGGGCGGCAACCGAGCAGCTCATCCCCTGACTGCCACGGTGCCGAGGCCAGCCCACCATGTGGTGGGAACGATGCGGGCGAAGCCGCAAAAGCGGGATTCGTCAAAAGTTGACAGTGACGGTCGCTGTCCCCCGCGTCTAGTCTGGACTTCTTGATGCCGTGAAGGAGTTCACGGCATGGAACGGTCTGACTTTTCTCAGAACATCGAAACGTTGTGTGTGCGCGCCGGCCAGGGCACCGGCGACGGAGATCCGCTGGTCGGTGCGATTGTGCAGTCCACGACCTTTTGCCGCGCGGGCATCACGAGCTCGGCCGAACACGCGTACTCACGGGTATCCAATCCCACCGTGGCCGCGCTCGAGCTCGAGTTGGGCCGGCTCGAACAAGCGCCCCCTGCCGTGGCTTTCGCGACCGGCCTGGCCGCCGAGTCGGCTTTGTTCCTCGCTCTGCTGCGTGGCGGTGATCACGTGATTTGCAGCCGGGCGGTTTACGGCGGCACGACCCGCCTCCTGCAACAGATCTTCCCGAACCTGGGGATCGCCACGAGTTACGTGGATACAACCGACCCGGACGAAGTGGCCGGCGCTGTCCGCGATACCACCCGTCTGATATTCATTGAATCGCCGTCCAACCCGACGCTCGATGTCAGTGATATCGGGGCAATTGCCGCTGTTTCCCGGAAGACGGGAGCCGTTCTGGCCGTGGACAACACGTTCATGACGCCGGCGTTGCAGCAGCCTCTGCAGCTCGGAGCCGACGTATCTGTCTACTCGACGACCAAGCTGATCGAGGGACATTCTGTGGCACTCGGTGGTGCGATCGTCAGCCGCAACGAACAACTGCTGGAGAGGCTCCGCTTCGTACGCAAGTGCACCGGGGCCATCCAGACGCCCTTCAACGCCTGGCTCACGCTGCAGGGAATCAAGACGCTGCCCGTGCGGATCCGCCAGCAGTCCCAGACGGCTTGCAGCGTGGCCACGTGGCTCGTGGCGCACCCGGCCGTCGCCCGCGTCCATTATCCATGCCTGGTGGACGACGCCCAGGCGGAAGTGGCCCGGCGCCAGCACCGGGAACATCATGGCGCCGTGGTGGCATTCGACCTCGAAGGTGGAGCCGACGTGGCCCAGCGCGTGATCAACGGCGTTCGCCTGCTGCGATTCGTCGAGCACGTCGGCTCGGTGGACAGCCTGATTACACACCCCGCCTCGATGACGCATGCCGACGTGCCGCCGCACGAACGTGAACTGGTAGGCGTAACGGATGGCCTCATCCGCCTCTCCATTGGACTCGAGCACGTCGATGACATTCTCGCGGATCTGGATCAGGCCGTCGGCCGTGCCGTGGCAGCCGGGGCGCGCGCTGCGCGGGAGGTGCGTTCATGCACAGCAAACGCCTGATCGTCCTGAAGTTCGGCGGGTCCGTGCTCCGGGAGGAGGCCACGCTGCCGCTCGTTGTTGAGGAGATACATCGCTGGCGCCGCGAGGGCGGCGAAGTGGTAGCGGTCGTTTCCGCACTCGCGGGCTGCACCGACGAGCTGCTGCGCAAAAGCCGGCGAATCTGGCCCACTGCGGCGCCGCAGTCCGTCGCCGCACTCGTCGCGCTCGGTGAGTTGCATAGCGCCGCTCTCCTCGGTCTGCATTTGGACCGCGCCGGGCTTTCCGCCTGCGTTCTCACACCGGCGGCAATTCGCCTTCTCGCCACCGGAAATCCACACGACGCAGTTCCAGTCGATTTTGATCGCAGCCGGGTGGAGGGGGCACTCGCGCGCCACGGCGTCGTGGTCATACCCGGCTATGTCGCTGAAGACCGCGAGGGCCGCGCTGCCTTGATGGGCCGGGGCGGCTCGGACCTGACGGCGCTCTTTCTCGCCCATCGGCTCAGAGCCTCTTGCTGTCGGCTGATCAAGGACGTGGACGGCCTCTACGAGCACGATCCCGCCCGTCCTGGTCCTGCCCCCCGCCGCTTCGCCGTCGCCACATGGGACGACGCCCTGGCGACCGATGGGACAATTGTGCAACACAAGGCAGTGGAATTCGCGCGGGCGCACCATCTGGAGTTTCAACTCGGTCGACGGAATGGGACCTTCCCGACGCGCGTCGGTGCAGGTCCGACTTATTTCGACCCGCCGGACCGACACCCGGTTGACGGAACTCGAGATGGGTCAAGACGCGCCGAAGTGGCCTGACCTGCCGAATGCCGCGTAGTTTGTGCAACGGTGAGGGCGCCGACGGCCCAATGCGATCAGCATCGGCAACCTCGACCCGGTGCTTGCATCGGCTGCAGGACCCGATGCGCAGTTCGGGCTCGCGGCCAATGATGCAGTACCGTGCATCCTCTTTGCGCGCGGATTTACACGAAAGGCGCCTCAACTGGTCCGCGCCCCCGCCCGCGGCGAAGAACGCGGAACACAGGAATACTACGACCGGGTCTCCTTGCGGAACGTAAACGGCCTCGCGGAACCTCCGGAGTTCATCCACCGAAATCCCGCTGGAAGCGGGCAAAGTCACCGAGGTCGATCCATAGGTTGGCGTTGTCATCGAACACATCTCGGCATTCGTTCGAGGGTTCCGCCTGCTCCATACAGTCCACAAACCAGACAAGATCGTCGTAATCGACGTCGTCGTCCCCGTCGTAATCGCCGAACATCATGTCGATCACACTCAGGGGAATCAGCTTGGAGTCTGTCCGGTCAGACTGATCGGTAATCGAGAAGATCGGCTCGAATGTCCCGCTCTCGATCGGTGTACCACTGATCACGCCGTTGCTGTCCAGACTCAATCCCGGAGGCAGACGGGAGAAGTCGAGCAGGAGCGAATCAGCGTCGCCGAGATCGGCCATCGCGTCATACGAGGCCAGGAAGTACCGGACCGTGTCGCCGGCGGATACCCCGACGGTCGGCGTGAGCGGCGTGTTGCCGGCACCGTAGTCGAGGCCGATCCGGCCGGTGTCGAAGAGCGTCGCGCTGAAGTTGCACGGTTGGTTCCCCGAGCGCGTCACGGCGGCCCAGCGGATGGTGACCTGACCCGGCGTCGCCTCGTCGATGTAGATGTCGCTGGTGCCAATGTCCGTACGCAGGTCGTCCCACATGACCGCAATACGTTTGTTGGCTGCCAGCAATCCTTCGCCGTTCTGGTAGGTGGCGCCCTGGTACGGACCGAAGTTGATCCAGCCATCGGTGGCGACCTTTACCGCAGTGTATGTAGCGCCGTAGAACTCGAACGGGAATGGGAGCGTGTAGTCGAACACCACGTCATCGCCATGCCATCCCTGGGCGACGCCGTTGGTATTGAACGGCATGGCGCCGAGTGACTGTTCGCTGAAGATGACCGGCGTGTCCCAGATCAACGGGTGATCGCCGCCCACGGTCTGCACGGCAACCGGACCGTAGGGTTGACCGAGTCGGCCGACGGGCAGGCTGGCCGTGACGATGAACGGGTCGCCCGTACCCTGGAGAACACCGACGTTGTCGATCGCGATGCCGTCGGCATCGATCGGATAATTGTCATACTGCTGGAAGCGGACGCGAAACGTACCGTTGTAGCTGAGGCCGGCGTTGGCGGCGGCCTCGTCAAGATCGATCGTCACGGTCTGGTACGTGGTGGCGCGCGTGCCGGCGGACGGCTGGTCCATGCCGGGGGCTGAGCGGGCGGCCGGATCGAACAGATCCGCGATCTTGTGCCATGTCTGCCCGTCGGCGCTGATGGCGACGCCATCACCTTGGTAAGACCCCGTCCAGGTCGCCGGGAGGGCGTTAATCTCCTCGCCGAAGTCCTTCCAGTCGTACTGCAACAGCACGTTGGACGCCCCCTCAAGGTCGATGGCCAGTGTCAGTTCGTTAAGGCTATAGGCGCCATCCGAACCGCTATCCAACGTGACATGGTAGGAACCGTCGGGCCCATTCTCGGCGGTCACGCGGATGCGCCCGACGTTCGTGGAATGCGCGAACCAGTGCACGGCGAGCGGCGGACCCGCCTCGAAGTCATCCACGTAGGGAAACGACGCTGAGTCGATCACGTGGATCGTGCCCATGGCGACATTGGATTCGAGCTCTCCGTCGAAGACGCGGTAGTCGAAGGAATCGAATCCCGCGAAACCGGCGTCGGGCACGTAGTGCACCGCGTCTCCCTCGGCCAGCAGCGTGTACGGCGCTGTGGTGATCACGCCGCCGTTCGGGTCGTACAGCAGGCCGTTGGTCGGCAAGTCAATGATGACGTAAGCGAGCGGATCGAGGTCGGCATCCGTTGCGTGGAGCACGAGGTCGACCGGCGTTTCCGTGGCTGTTTCCGCACTCACCGCCCTGGCGAACGGCGGCTGGTTGTCGGCCGGCATGCCGATCGCGAGGATTTCCACGTCGTCGACGTTCCAACCGGCGAACGTGGCGCCCCCATCGGTTGGACCCATCGTCCAGCGGACCTGCACATAAGGCTCGTTGTCCGCGACGGCGCCGATGTTGTAGGACTGCGTGCTCCAGCTCGTTTCAGCGAGATCGCCACCCGTGTTGGACCAGATTGTCGTCCAGGTGACTCCGTCCGAACTCGCCTCGATGCTGGCATTGTCGTAGCTGCCGGCCTCGACGCCGAGCCAACGCTTGAACTGGAGTGTGACGCGCGAAAGCCCGGTGCAGTTGAACGGCTGCATCGTCAGTCGCGTGGGCGGAAGGTTATCCTCGTACGCACCCCCGAGGTTGTAGCCGTAGACGTTCACACCGGTAAACCCTGACGTTGGATCGCCGGCTGCGCCCAGCGGAACACCGAAGGCCCACTGGCCTTCGGTCAGCCAGCCGGGATCGCTGTCGAGCGGGAAGCTGTAGGCAACTGTGGGGGTGCCCACGGAAATCTCAACGTCGGCCACGTTCGACAGCAGTACGCCGTCGCTCACCTGGTAGGAGAAGGCGTCCGGCCCCTGGTAATCGAGATCCGGCTCGAAAGTGACGGTCGCCCCATTTACGGCCAGGGTATGGGGCACAGTGGTGATCTCGCCGGTGCCCGCTCCATTCGGATCGAATAACGTGCCGTGCAGTGGCAGCGAGTCGACGATAAACGACAGGGCGGACCCAGGATTGGGGTCTGTTCCGAACAGCACCGCGTTGACCGGTGTGTTCTCCGGCGTCTCGACGTACAGGTCTGTTGCCGCGGGCGGGAGAGGCACGTTGCCGGCGACGACGACGCGGACGTTGTCGATGAACCACCCGTCGCGTTGCAGCAGGCCGTCCGACTGGATCCGAAATCGGATCTTGATCGGCTGACCGGCAAACGGCGTTACGTCGTAGACGCGTTTCGTCCAGTCATAGTCGCCGCCGGTGTCGGCATCGAGATAGCCCAGGAAAGACTCGTCCGCATCGACGACTTCGACCGTGCAGCGATCGTAGAACGTCTCGAGCAGACACCAGTCGTAGTACTCGAGAAAAACCGGTGCGTCCACGCCGGTGAGATTGATCAACGGCGTTTGCAGGTAGGCGTCGGCGTCCGGATCGTAGGTCGCGGTCATGTCGGTACCCCAACAGTGGTCGCCGCCGATGGCGCGAACGCCGTTGAGTCCCGCCAGCGGACCACTGCCGCCTACCGCTTGCGAGAAGATCGACAGGTACGAGGTGGGCGTACCGCGCTCCCATTCATCGCCCGGCCCGCCGTGGGTCCAACCCGGGTCGGCGCCTTCGCTGTTGTCGGAGAACAGAACAATGGGCTCCTGAACCACGTGGGTCTTGGCGCCGAAGCCGTACAAACTGCTGGCGCTGCGAGGATATACGGCATAGAAGAAACCGCCGCTGTTGACATCGGAGTCGATAAAGATGCTGCCGAAGTCCTGGTAGATGACCTGGACGCCATCGGTCACAACGTCGTTGACGGCGTAGGTCTGGCCATCGGTCGGCCTCCAGGCGAATGGGCGGTCGGAACGCACCAGCAGGCTCACCGCGTAGTCATTTGGGGGCGTGCCCCACGTAAGCGTGAGGTCATTGCCGCTGGGTGTCGCGCTGAGGTTCTTGGCGCGATCGGGCCAGCGCATGCCGGACACCGCCGCGGTGACCGCTGCGCCCGCATCACAGCGACCATAGCCGAGGCGGTCGCTATGGGAAGTAATCCCGTCGAATCTGCCGTAGGGTTCGTCGATACGCACCGCCGTATGCTGAAGAATGGCGCGGGCCTGGGCGGCGGTCATGGTCTCGTCCTGCGAGATGATCAAGGCACAGACACCCGCAGCCAGCGGTGTGGCAGAACTGGTGCCGCCGAACGCGTTCGTGTAGTCGAGATCCGGCAGGCCGTTGTAGCCGCTCGTGCCCTGGTTATCCACCGTGGTGATGTCGAGCCACGGCTCGCGCACGCCGTCGTCCCCGCGGTCGTTGGTGGGCGCGGCGATGCCGACTTCGGGCCCGACATCGCTGAACTCCGTGTGCTTCGCGTGACTGTTGGTGCCACCGACCGCCATCACCGTGGGGAGTTGGCCGAGCGATTGGACGCCATTGACCGTATGATCGTTGTTTGCCGCGGCGAAGAGGACGAGACACCCCTTGCCGTTGCGACCGCTGTTCGCCGCGAAGTTGATGGCATTGACGATGTCGGTCGGAAGCAGGGTGCCGTCGGCGAAGCCCCAACTGTTGCTGAGCACGGCGGCACCGTCGCTGTGGTCGCCATTGTTGTCGGGATCGACGCTGAAGTAGTAGCCGTCGGCCATTTCACTGATGGTGGCGCCAAAGAACTTGACGCCGATCAGCCCGCAATCGGGCGCCGCTCCGCGGACACCGATGGAGTTGCCTTTGGCCACGGCGACTCCGGCACAGGATGTGCCGTGGCGCTGACCCGCATCGGGACTTGGATCGTTGTCCGGAGGGTCGTAATCGAGGTCAAGACCCGCCCAGAAGTTCGGCAGCAGATCGGGATGGTCCCTTTCGACACACTCGTCGAGGATGGAGACGCGGACCGTGGAGACGCCCTGGGCGTTGGGACCGTTGTCGGTGTCCCATGCCGTTTCCGCGTTGATGTCGCTGTTGGGATCGGCGCC
>JBECKQ010000017.1:0-3813 GCA_040235375.1 Phycisphaerae bacterium
TGAGCTCGGCGAACTCCGCGCAGTCCTTGTTGAGGTGCTTGTGATCGAAGACGTCGATCACCCTTTCCTTGACAACGCGCTCCATCTCCGCGAGCGGGAAGACCACGCCGGTAGCGGCATCCGGCTCCCCCCGAATGGTCACCTCGACGACGTAGTTGTGCCCGTGCCCGTTGGGATTCGTGCACTTGCCGAAGATCCGGCGATTCTCCTCGTCGCTGAACTGCGGACGGTAAAGCCGGTGGGCGGCGGCGAACTCGAACGACTGCGTCACTGATACCACGATTGGTCCTCCCTCACCTATCGCATACCGCAAGAACGGCGTCGGCCGCAATGCCACGGCAACGAGACATGCCCGGCCCAGCGGCTCCGGCTGGAGCTTTTGCCAGCATTCCCGCAGCACCGACTCGGCAGTGGTTCGGCCGGCCGAGGCCCAGCGCTCGCGGATGGCCGGGATCAGCATCCGCCGGACCGCCTCATCCACCACGCTGATGTTGCACAGGTAGCCGGTCGCGGGGTCCGGCTCCCCTGCCACGGTAACGTTCAGGGCAAAGTACGGCGACAGCCCGGCGCTGGACGGCCAGCCGGCGTACGAGTTGACCACCGGCCCGGCCGGCTCCTCGGGCGTCAACGAAAACCGGACTTCTCGCGAGAGCCTCATCGCCGACATTGTAGGTCCCCGGGCAACGGGCGACAGCCGCCGCGCACACCGCCGGCCGCCCGATAACCGCGCCTCGGCCTTGTTCGCTCATTGACGGTCGTTTGCTCGCCCTCTGTCCGCCAACCGCGCCACCGCCGTTTACGCCCTTGAACGGTCGGTCGCGCACCGGGCCCCATCGCCCGGAGGGCGCACGAATGTAGCCAGGGACTTCAGTCTTGCTGTTACCCACATTTCTCGGGCGGTATGCTAACGGCGAATCGGTACTGTTCGGCAGGGACGCCGGACAGGCGTGGGTGTGGAGCGAGGACAGTCATGGATGGCGTACCATCGCTGGCCCGGCGCGAGCAATGGGCCCAGCAGCAGTTCGAGACGGCGGATTTGAAGGACAGGCGGCGAACGCGGCGGCTGGTTCAGGTGGCGACGCGGATGGCGGGCAATAGCAGCGGCACAATCCCGCAACAGATGGGCAGTGTGGCCGACATGAAGGCGGCGTACCGTCTCTTCGACTCCGCGGACGTTACGCACGAGGCGATCTGCCGACCGCACTGGCAATCGACGCGGCAACGGGCCAGCCGGGAGCCGATGGTCTTTCTCGTGCAGGACACGGCGGAGCTGAACTACTCGTCGCACATGCATTGCGAGGGGCTCGGGCCTATCGGCCGCGGCAATGGTCTGCGCGGTCTGCATCAGCAGAACGTGCTGGCGGTAGACCCGCGAACACGCCGCCCGCTGGGCCTGATGTATCAGCGGCATCATCGACGCCAGTCGCGACCGCCGGGCCACAGCAACGACCGCGCAGCGACTCGACGGACCCCGATCGAAGAACGGGAATCCTACTGGTGGATCGAGGCGATTCGGGCCATCGGCGCGCCGCCGGACGGCGTGCGGTGGGTGCATGTGGGCGATCGCGGCGAGGACATTTTCGGCGTCTACGACGAAGCCCGGCGTTGGGGGACAGACTGGCTGATCCGAGTGGGCAAAGATCGGCGGGTCACTACGCCCGCTGGCCAGACCTCGCTGTTCGCTTACGCGCGGGGATTGCCGGCAGTCGCGGAGCGCACGCTGAAGATTCGCCGCGGCGGCAATCGCGAGCCGGAGGAAGTGCGTTTGAACGTAGCGGCCGGTCCCGTGACGCTGGCGCCGTCGCGGTACGAACCGAGCTATCGCAGCCGCGAACCGATCACCTGCTGGGTGGTACGGGCATGGGAACCGCATCCGCCGGCCGGCGCGACGGCCCTGGAATGGTTGCTATGCACCAGCTTGCCGTGCCACGAGTCCTCCGAGTCACTCTTTGTAGCGGAAGGATACTCATTGCGTTGGCTGGTCGAGGAGTTCCACAAAGCGGAGAAAACCGGCTGCAGCGTGGAGTTGCGTCGTTTGGAGAACACGGATCGGCTGGAGCCGCTGATCGGTCTGCTGAGCGTGCTGGCCGTCTGGTTGCTCGAACTCAAGTTCGTGGCCCGCGATGAACCGGATCGCCCGGCGATTGAGGTCTTTGATCCGTTGGCCGTGAGCGTGATGGCCAAGTACCTTCAACGTCGCGCACATGAGTTGAGCGTGGCGCAGTTCTGGTCCGGCATCGGCCGCCTCGGCGGCCACCTTGGCCGCAAGCGCGACGGCCCGATCGGCTGGCTCCGCGCCTGGCGTGGTTGGCAGAGCTTTCAACTCATCCTGCTCGGCGCGACCCTCACCAAGGACGGATAAGATGTGGGTAACAGCAGGACTTCAGTCCCTGGGTTGGGGACGCTCACCTTTTGTTCTTTGTCTTTTCGACCGTCCGGCAGGGCGGACGCCCACCCGCCGCCATCGCACCAGCAGTGCATCCGCGAGCACACCGCCGGATGCGCCCTTTCCCACTTTCTCACCTTCTCACTTTCGCACTCGCGGCGTTGCCGCACACAACGCTGGCGGTACGGCCAACAACCTCCCCATCTGGAATCTCTCCCGCATCCGCGGCATACTGGCCGCCATGAGCAAAGAAGACGCCTTCCCCACCGCGATCACCTACACCGCCCCCAACGAGATTCGCATTCGCGGCTACGCCATCGAGCAGTTGATGGGCCGCGTGGACTTCGGCCAGGCGGTCTACCTCCTGCTCAAAGGCGAACTGCCCGACCAGAAGATCGGCCGGCTGATCACCGCGATGCTCGTCTCGTCCGTGGATCACGGCCCGTCGGCGCCGTCGGTGCACGGGGCCCGCCTGGCCGCCTCGACGGGGGCGCCGCTGAACGCCTGCGTGGCGGCCGGCGTGCTCAACATCAACCGCTACCACGGCGGCGCCATCGAGGATTGCGCGCGAGCCATCCTCGAGGTGATCGGTCGCGCCGACGTGAAGTCCATCACGCTCGAGCAGGCCACGCAGGAAGTGCTCGACGAGTACAAGGCGCGCAAGTACCGCGTGGCCGGCTTTGGTCATCGCCTGCACACGAAGGACCCGCGGACCGACCGGCTGTTCACCCTCGCCGAGGAGGCCGGCGTATGCGGGCAGTACGTGAAAACGTGCCGCCTCATCGAGGCCGCCCTGGCGAAGCAGACGGGCAAGCCGCTGCCGATCAACGTCGACGGCGCCATCGGAGCAGTCCTTCTCGAACTCGGCTTCGATCTTGAGCTGATGAACGGCTTCTTCATCATGGCCCGCGTCCCCGGCCTGATCGCCCAATCGCGCGAGGAGGCGACGCGCGAGAAGAAGATGCGCCGCATCGTTCCCGGCGCCCACGAATACGACGGCCCGCCGCCACGCGATTTACCGTCCTGACAGGTAACCCGCGCCGCGAACGTCAACGGCCGATCCGCCCCGCCGCGCACCCCTCCCCCTCGCAGGGGGAGGCAGGGTGGGGGTTTTCGGGGCGCAAGCCCCGGGATGCGCAAACCTCAACCGCCCCTTCGCCGTCAACGCTTCCAACGAATATGTCACCCCAGCAAATCGCCGGAAACGCAGTCCGAGCCGCGCCCGTAAGGAAGCGGATATAACGGCAACGATCGACTCGCGCGGCATCGCCCCAATCGTCGCGTCGCCCTCCCACCACAAACGAAGCGATTTGAAGAAGCCCCGCGAGCGAGATAAACTCATTCAGAACGGTGGCGACAATCGTCGGCCAAAGTCCATCCGGGAAATTCCGGTCTACATACATAACGCCGGAGGCGCTTGTCATTAT
>JBECKQ010000436.1:0-36182 GCA_040235375.1 Phycisphaerae bacterium
GGCCTGCAGGCCCTCGGTCCGGGCGTCTGGACCAAGCTCATGCAGATCATGCGCACCTGCCTGATCGCCGATCGCGTTGTGAAGACGGACGACCTGGCGCCGACCATGATAGTCGTCGGCCGCGGTATGGCCTGGGCGGTGATACCGCTGCTCGCCCTGGTTTTCATTGCGGCGCTCGTGGCCCTCTACTGGCAGGTCGGCTTCCTCTTCAGCTGGCAGCCGGTGATTCCCTCGTTGAACAAGATCAACCCCATCGAGGGGATCAAGCGCATGTTCTCGCCGCGGACGGCCGTCGCCACAGTCATCAACATCGCGAAGATGGCGCTCATGGTCGCCGTCGTCTACTGGACGCTGGCGGGTGGTCTAAGCCACATCGTCTTCTCGACGTACATGGATCACGTCGAGCTCTACGTGATGCTTGCCGGGCTGCTCTTTCAACTGGCGCTGCGCCTGGCGGCCGTCATGCTTTTGCTCGCGCTCTTCGATTACGCCTACCAGCGCTACCGCCACGAGAAAGAGTTGCGTATGAGCAAGGAGGAGATACGCGAAGAGCTCAAACGCATGGAAGGCGATCCGGTGATGAAGCGCCGGCGGCGCGAAGTGCAGATGAAGCTGGCCGTTCAGCGTGTCCAGCGCGACGTGCCCAAGGCCGACGTGGTCGTCACCAACCCCACCCACCTGGCCATCGCTCTCAAATACGATCCGGAGACGATGAACGCCCCCAAGGTCGTGGCCAAAGGCGCGGACTGGATGGCCTATCGCATCCGCCAGGTGGCCGCGGCCGCCGGCGTGCCCATCGTGGAACGCAGGGAGCTCGCCCGAATGATGTACGACGCGGTCGAGGTGGGCCAGGAGGTCCCCGAGCGTTTCTACGAAGCCATCGCCGAGATTCTCGCTTACGTCTACGAGTTGACCGGTCGCAACCTGCGACCGCGACCCGTTCCGGTCGCGTAGCCGAGTAGGAGAAGCAGTCGATCATGGCAAAAAGTGTGGCAGTTCAGACGGGAAGGCTCAGACTCGCCGGTGCGGCCAACCGGGCCGTCGAGATGCGCGGCATGCTGCTGCCCGCCTTTGCCCTGGCCCTGGTGGTCATCATCGTCCGGCCGCTGCCCACCTCGCTGATGGACTTCTTCCTCGCGGCGAACATCACGCTCTCCGTCGTGATACTCGTGACGGTCATGTATATCGGCAACGCGCTGGAGTTCTCGTCGTTCCCGTCGTTGCTGCTGGCCATGACACTCTTTCGCCTCGTGCTCAACGTGGGTACGACGCGTCTCATTCTCACCAACGCCCAGACGCAGGGCGAGTTGGCGGCCGGCAAGGTCATCTCCGTGTTTGGCGGGTTCGTAGCCAGCGGCTCGTTGATCGTTGCGGTGATCATCTTCGCCATCATCAGCATCATCCAGTTCGTGGTCATTACGAAAGGCGCCACGCGTATCGCCGAGGTCGCCGCCCGCTTCACGTTGGACGGCATGCCCGGCAAGCAAATGGCGATCGACGCCGACCTCAACGCCGGGATCATCACCGAGGCCGAGGCCCGCGCCCGCCGCTCCGAGATCACGCGCGAAGCCGACTTCTACGGAGCGATGGACGGTGCCAGCAAGTTCGTCCGCGGTGACGCCATCGCCGGCGTGATCATCACCGTCGTCAACATTCTCGGCGGTCTCTACGTCGGCATGGTCGAGCTGGGCATGCCCCTGGGCGAGACGGCCCGCATGTTCACCAAACTCACCATCGGTGACGGCCTCGTCTCGCAGATTCCCGCGTTCATTATCTCCATCAGCGCCGCAATGATCGTCACGCGGAGCGCCTCCCGCACGAACCTCGGCACGGAGTTGCTCGGCCAGGTCACGTCGCAGCCGGTTGCTTTGGTCATGGCTTCCGGCTTCCTCGGTGCGCTGCTGTTCACGCCGCTGCCGAAAATCCCCTTGCTGTGCCTCGGCGCGGGCAGCGCTTCCATCGCTCATCTGCTTCGCCGCGGACGGACCAGGGCCGCCGCCGAGCAGCAGGCGAGGGAGCGTGCCAAAACGACGGACAAGGATCGCCCGGAATCCTATCTCGCCGTGGATGCGATGGGGCTCGAGGTCGGCTACGGCCTGATCAAGGTCGTCGATCGCAAGCAGGGCGGCGACCTGCTCGATCGCATCACCAACATGCGCCGCCAGATCGCCGGCGACCTCGGCATCGTCGTCCCGCCGATCCGCATTCGCGACAACATTCAGCTTCAGCCCAACCAGTACGCGATCAAGATCAAGGGCGTCGAGATCGCCCGGGGCGAGGCGCTGCCCGGCCACCTGCTGGCCATCGACTCCGGCTCCGTCACCGCGAAAGTCCACGGCGTCGAAACCCACGAGCCGGCCTTCGGCCTGCCGGCCCTCTGGATCAGCGAGGATCAGCGCCAGCAGGCGGAAATGCGCAACTACACGGTCGTCCCACCGAGCAGCGTCATGGCCACGCATCTTACCGAGGTGATCAAGCGCCACGCCGACGAGCTACTCACCCGCAAGGAGGTCAACCGCCTGCTCGACAATCTGCGCGAGCGTTCTCCCAAGCTGGTCGAAGAGGTCGTTCCCAACGTGCTCAAGCCGGGCGAGATTCAGGCTGTCCTCCAGAGTCTTCTGCGCGAGCGCGTGCCGATCCGTGACCTCGAAACGATTGTCGAAGCGGCCGGCGACTGGGCCCCGCGCACAAAGGAGCCGGAAATCCTCACGGAGTACGTGCGGCACGCTCTGGCCCGAACGATCTGCCAGTTGCACCGTGGCGAGAGCGGCCGGATCAACTGCATCACGCTCGACCCCGAGCTCGAGGAGATGATCGCCGCCAACGTGCAGTCCGCCGACGGCCGCTCGATGTTGACCCTCGCGCCCGCCATCCAGCGTCGCATCGTCGCCGCCGTACGCAAGTGCGTCGAGGCGGCCATGCCCGCGTGCGGCGGGGCCACGCCGGTCATCCTGTGCCCGCCGCAAATTCGGATGTGGCTACGCCGGATGATCGAATCCACGCTCGGTAACGTCGGTGTACTTTCCTACAACGAAGTCGTCCGCGACGTCCAGGTCGAGTCGCGGGGAATGGTGGTATTGGATGAACAAGCTTCGAACGATCCAGGGTAGGTCGATGACCGACGCGTTGGCCGAGGTCAAACGGCAGCTCGGCGACAACGCGCTCATCCTGCACACCCGGACGGTCACGCGCCGCGGCCGTCTCGCCCTGCGCGGCACGACCATGGTCGAGGTGATTGCCACGGAACGCGAAGAGGACTTGCCGGCGGCCGCGCGCTGCGGTAATGTGCCGCCCTTTCGCACGGAAGCGAAGCAGATCGAAAGGGCAGGCGGAGCCGCCGAGTCGATGTTGCCTTGCGAAAGACAGGATCGGGCGTACGAATCTCGCCTCCTCGACGAGGTGGAGGGGCTTCGCGCGTTCGTCGATCGCCTGGTAAGGCAAAGCAGCTTTGCCCCCACCCCCGACGGGGTGGACGCCGTGCACAAGTGGTACACTTCGCTCGTCCAGAACGAGATTGCCGACCAGTTGGCCCGCGACCTGGTCAGCCGAATCCGATCCGAGCTGCCGGAGCCGGCCCTAGCGGACGAGCCTCTGGTCCGCGAGCGCCTGGCCGGCTGTGTGGCGGAGATGCTCCCCGATGCGGGTGAAATCAGCCTACACGGCGGTCCAGGGCCTACAGTTATTGCTTTTATCGGACCCACCGGCGTCGGTAAGACGACCACGATCGCCAAGCTCGCCGCGGAGTTCGCCCTCCGCCGTCACTGCAACGTCGGCCTGATCACGACCGACGCGGCCCGTATCGGTGCCGCCGATCAACTCCGCACGTACGCGGATATTATCAACGTTCCCATGCGCCTCGCAGGCACGCCAGCGGACCTGGTTGAGGCCGTCGCCGGTTATCGCGAGCGGGATCTGGTGCTCATCGACACCGCCGGCCGGAGCCCGACCGACGAGGCCGGCCTTCACGAACTCAAGTGCCTGCTCGCCGAAGCTGCTCCGCACGAAGTCCACCTCGTTCTTTCATCAACGAAGAGTCGCCTGATCCTGGAGACGACCGTCGAGCGGTTCGCGATTCTCTCGCCGGACCACGTAATCCTCACGAAGCTGGATGAGGCCTTGGGCTTCGGCGTGCTGCTGTCGTGCTTGCAGCGCGCCCGATTGAAGCTCTCGTACGTGACCACCGGGCAACGTGTCCCAACCGATATCGAGCCGGCGGTTCCCAGCCGGCTGGCCGCTCGCATTGTGGGCGGCGGGCTTTTGTCACCGGCAGGAGGCTGACGACCCGAGGCTTACATATGGAATCGGTTGGCGTGCAGTTCGCCCCACAATCCGTTCACGATCGTCGCGAGGCGCGACAGAAGGTTGCCCCTGCAACATCCAGTCGTGCGCCCCGTGTCATCGCCGTCGTCAGCGGCAAGGGCGGAGTCGGGAAGTCCAATATCGCCGTCAACCTTGGCGTGAGCCTGGTGCGTCGCGGCGGGTCGGTCACGCTCATCGATGCGGATGTGGGTACGGCCAACGCCGACGTGCTACTTGGCGTACAGCCGCGTCATTCGCTTCGTCGCGTCGCTCTCGGTCACTGCTCCCTGGCCGATGTCACGTGCGTCGCGTCAAGCGGCTTGCGGTTCGTGGCCGGCCTGTCGGGCACGCGGAGTATGTCCGCCCTGACCGCGGCTCAACGGCATGTGATCATTCGCCAGTTGACGACCCTTCCGGCCGACGAGGTCCTCGTCGACTGCGGTGCCGGCGTGTCCGCCGACGTGCTTGATTTTGCCCTTGCGGCCGACGCGTTGATCGTCGTCACGACCCCGGAACCGACCGCCCTGACCGGGGCCTACGCTGCCGTTAAGACTTTGTGGCACGAAGGTTACCGCAATACGGCACGCCTGGTGGTCAACATGGCGGAAAGCGTCGCCGAGGCGAAGAAAGTGTCCGGCCGCTTATGCCAGGTGGCGCATAAGTTTATGAATTTCTCCATTGAAGATGGCGGATATGTGCTGCATGATACGCACGTTGAACTTGCGGTGCGGCATCGAGTGCCGTTCGTTTTGCGCTATCCGAAGTGCTCCGCAAGCACGTGCGTCGGGGCGATCGCCGATCAGATGATGAGCGCCCCGTCACAACGGAAGGAACGCAACGGCCTGTTGCGCCGCGTCGCAGGAGTGTTCGGCTAGGATCGCCGAAAGGACTCGACGATCCGCCGTCGATCGGCATGGAGGTCGATCGGCAATGACCATGATGGTCTCGCACAGAGGAAGGAGCCTCGAATTGCACGCCCTTCTTCAACCCTGGCGAAACCATCACTGCACACGAGCGAACGCGAGCGCGACACCTGATGGAGTCGTGACATGGTCGCCCGATTTACCGGTGCGGTGTTGGGTCTGATGGGGTTCGGCGTGGCGGCGCTGGCCGGCATCATCGTCGGCAATCCGATCTCCACCATTCTGTCGCGGGCTGTCTGGTCGCTCATTCTGTTCTGCATTATCGGACTGTGCGTCGGCGCGGCTGCGCAGCTCGTGATTGCAGAGCACGAAGCGCGAAAGCGCAAGGAGCTGTTCCCGACCGATGAACAGCGCGGTGAACAAGCCGAGCCGGCGTCTGCTTCGCCATCGGCGGATGCCCGATCCGCCGGCTCCTGATTCTTCCGCGCTCGCCGGGCGAGGGCGGCGGCCGAAGGCGACGGCCCGGCCGCAGCCTCCCTCATCGGCGGTGACCCTTCAAGGAGGAGAATCGATGCCCGCGCTGCGGACAAACGGAGAGATTGCCGAGGTGTGGCGGAGATACAAGGCCACTCGCGAGGAGTGCCTGCGCAACCGGCTCATGGAGCGTTACCTTCCCATCGTGAAGTACAACGCCGAGCGTATCTGCTCCAAGCTGCCGGATGAAGTCGATTCCGACGACCTGATCTCCGCGGGGGTCTTCGGCCTTGTCGACGCGATCGAGGCCTTCGATCTTGGCCGGGGCGTCAAGTTCGAGACGTATTGCGCACCGCGCATCCGTGGAGCGATTCTCGACGAGCTTCGCTCGATGGATTGGGTGCCGCGCCTCGTCCGGAGCCGCGCGAACAAGCTCGAGCAGGCCAGCCGGACGCTCGAGGCCACCCTGGGGAGGGCGCCCACCGAAGCCGAGCTTGCCACCCGCCTCGAAGTCGGGAAGGCGGAACTGAAAAAGCTCATGCGTGATGCCAACGCCGTCACCCAGATTTCGCTGTCCCGCAAGCACTACGAGACCGACTCGAACCGCGACGTGTGCGAGATCGACGTGCTCGAGGACAAACGCGGCCGGAATCCGATCAGCGAAATCCAGAAACGCGACCTGAAGGACGTAATCACCCGTGGCCTGACCCGTGCTGAAAAGCTCGTGCTTGTCCTGTACTACTACGAAGAGATGACGATGAAGGAGATCGGCGCAACGCTCGATCTGTCCGAGAGCCGCGTCAGCCAGTTACATTCGGCGGTTCTTACGCGGCTCAAGTCGCAGTTGGAGGCCAAACGCCGGGAACTGATCCGCTGATTCTATGCCGCACGTTTGCCCCTCCGGTGCCTGATCCCTGCCGGTCCCATGCGCGTTTACCCCGCGCTAGACCGCATCGTATCGCCCGTCTCCGTTTTTCCGTCGGCCCCCTGTCGCCACCACTGGTCAGAAAACGGTTGGTGTCCGTGACCCTGTCGCGCCAGGGCCGATAATCTCGGTGACCGCGACAGCCATCAAGATGCGAAAAAAGGGTAATTTTATTTGTCCTCCGGCAACGTAGACTTGTTAAGATAGGAGTTCGCGTCGATGAGGGGGTGCTGTGAAGTGGGGTACACGCGGTACGTCTATCTTGGCTCTGGAGTAGCAGGACGCTCGATTAGTCGATCGAAGTAGGCCGGTTCTGCCGATAGGGATGGATAGGAGGGAAGCAGTCGGAACCATCTGTCCGACGTAAGGTTAAAGTGAAATGTCAGGCATTCCTGCGGACATCATTGGCTCCGCCGCTCAAGCGGGGTTTACGGCCGCTGAGGCGTCGCGCATTCGGGACGGCGACCGCGCCGCTCAGGCTGCGGCCGCGGCTCGGCAGGCCAAGGCGGCTGACCTGGCCGCAGACAGCGTAGAGACCAGCGACGCCGACACGGAGGTCCACACAGATGCAGAGGGCGCTGGCAGCCAGGGCCGGACCATCGAGGAGGAGACTTCGCCAGATAGCGACGACAACGGAGACGCCGGCACCGACGACGGGGAAGGCAATGGGCCGCGGCTGGACATTCAGGTCTAGCAATCGGCCTTCTTAATACCTGGGGAGAGATTGAGCAACGGCTCGGCCGCCCCGTGCGGTCGGGCCGGCTTTATGCGCCCCCTCCAGCGGCGCCGGGCGTCGGGCCGCGTGGTCATGCAGCCGGCGCCAAGGCCGTGTGCCACGGCAGCGGGAACGACGAACCGCCTTTCAATGTCCAGACTGCCGGCTGCGCAGCTCGTGCTCGACGGACTTCTCGGGAACCAATCAGACCTTTCTGCGTCAAACCCAACGAGCGGCCGACCCGCCGGTCCGCGCGACTTTGGGCGATTCAGGAGAGGTCTGACCCATGTCTAACCAAACCATTTCAATTCAGCTACGTCGGATCAGTTTGGCGGTCATCGCGTTCGCGGCCTGCGCAATGCTGGGGCTGCCCAGCGCTCGGGCGGATGGCTTCATTATCATTGATCCGCCGGTTTCGCCGGCACCGCAACCGGTCCGGCCACCGGTCTATCGCCCCTACATGCCGCTAACCGTGAAATATCACCACGTGCGCTGCGACATCCGCGAAGGCACCGCCGTCACGACGATCGACCAGGCGTTCTACAACGGCACGGACCGGCCGGTCGAGGGCACGTACATCTTTCCGCTCGATCCCGACTGCGCCGTATCCACCTTCAGCATGTACATCGACGGCCGCGAGGTCACCGGCCGCCTCCTTGACGCCGACGCGGCGCGGCGGGAGTACGAGTCGATCGTAGCCAGAATGAGGGACCCGGCGCTGCTCGAGTACGCCGGCACGGGCATGTACCGGGCACGCGTTTTTCCCATCCCGCCGAAAGGCACCGCGCAGGTCAAGCTCAGCTACGCCCAGACGCTGGCGACCGACAACGGCCTGGTGCGCTACATGTACCCGCTCAACACGGAGAAGTTCTCCGCGCAGCCGATCGACGACGTGAGCGTGGTCGTCAATGTGAACGACGCCCGCGGCATCAAGTCCATCTTCAGCACGTCGCATGACGTCGCCACCAGCCGGCCGACACCGAATACGGCGTCCGCCAGCTTCGAGGCGTCTCACGCCCGCCCGGACACGGACTTCGTTCTGTACTACTCCCTCGGCGGCGAATCCGTCGGCCTGACCGTGCTCGCTCATCGTCTGCTCGAACGGGAGGACGGCTACTTCCTGGCGCGACTGTCGCCACCAGCGCTGGCCGAGCGCACGCAGGCACTCGCCAAGGACGTGTGCTTCATCATCGACGTGTCCGGCAGCATGAACGGCGCGAAGATTGAGCAGGCCCGCCGCGCCCTCGATTTCTGCGTGAACAATCTCGGCAAAGAGGATCGCTTCACCATCATCTCCTTCTCGCACGAGCCTGTTGCGATGAGCGACGATCTCGTGAGCGCCGCGCCGGAGAACGTGGCCAACGCGCGGCAGTTCATAGCGAAGCTCCGCGCGGACGGCGGCACGAACGTACACGACGCGCTGCTGGCCGGTCTGGCTGCTCGCAAGGACCGCGCGGCCGCGCGACCTTACATCATCGTGTTTCTCACCGACGGCCAGCCGACGGTCGGCGTGACCGACGAAAACAAGATCCTCTTGGCGGTGAAAGAGGCGAACGCCGGCGGCGCCCGCCTGTTCGTCTTCGGCGTGGGCGACGACGTCAACACCCGCCTTCTCGACGTACTCGCCGAAAAGAACGGCGGCGCCCGCGAGTACATCGGCACGAACGAGAACATCGAGATGAAGCTGTCCAGCTTCTATCGCAAAGTCGCCAGCCCGGTCCTCGCCGATCTGCGCATCGACTGGGGCGACATGACGCCGTATGACGTGTTCCCAAAAGAGCTTCCCGATCTCTTCGCCGGCGGCGAGGTCGTTATCGTAGGGCGGTACCGCCACCCCGGGTCGACCGTCATCGAGATCAATGGTCACCGCGGGGACGAGTCCGTCCTGCTTTCGCACGAAACGTCGCTTCCGGCGCACGAGCCGGACCATGATTTCCTCCCGCGAGTGTGGGCGGTGCGCAAGATCGGTTATCTGCTCGACCAGATTCGCCAGAACGGCGAGTCCGACGAGCTCAAGTCGGCCGTCGTCGAGCTTGCCAAGCAATACGGCATCGTCACGCCGTACACGTCGTACCTGGTTCGTGAGGAAGCACGTCTGGCCGACACCGGCCAGGTGCCGCGGCACGTGTTTCATGACCTGATGGAGCAGGAAGCGGCGCTCGGCAGGGCGCCGGCGCCGGAGTTCATTGCCCGCGCGCAGCGAAGAGCGGGGCGGGCCGCCGTGCAGGATTCCGCCACGAACAGCCAGATGCGCGACGCGAAGTCGGCCGGCGGATTCGCCTTCGGCGTGGTTGCAACCGCCGACGCCCTGGAGGCCCGGCAATCGAACGTCCAGCTCGTGCAGCAGATCGGCCGCCGCGTGCTCTTTCGACAGGA
Organism: Phycisphaerae bacterium; assembly: GCA_040235375.1. Lineage (GTDB taxonomy): Bacteria > Planctomycetota > Phycisphaerae > UBA1845 > UBA1845 > JBECKQ01. The sequence continues at coordinate 9,653 of JBECKQ010000436.1, forward strand.
GACGGCCAATGCCGGGGATCGGTGGATCGAAGGCGGCCTGAGCGGGCAAGCCAAGCGCCGGCAGGTCAGGCAGTTCAGCGAGGAGTACTTTGCCCTGGCCCGCAGCTCACGCGAGGTCGCCCGGCTGCTTGCCCAGGCTGATCTCGCGACCTTTGAGTGGCAGGGCGAAGTTATCGAAATCGTCCCGCCGGGCGACAACAGCTGAGCGGATAAGCAACGCGGCGATCGTTCATCCGGCCGAGGCCGGCTTGCCGGACTCGGCGATGAGCATGAGCCGGCCGGCGAAAGATGAACGCGGCGCCACCTGCTTGCGCGCCAGATTGATCCAGTCCGGATGGATGGGCATGTCGTCGTGCTCTTCCGGCTGCTGCGGGGCGATGGACGCCGAAACCGGCGCGGGGACGGGGATACTGGAAGGCGGAGCCGGCGCGGCGCTTGGCGTTGTGTAACGACCAACCAGGACTCCAAAGGCCAGCACCGCGGCCGCCTTCAACGAGGCGAGGAACATACGCTGCACGAGCGGACGGCGACGGACGATTGCGAGGTTGCGGGTGTGGGCCATAGCGTTCGTCATAGAAACGGTCTCGAGCTGCTTCATCTGCTCGATCGTGCGCTGCAACGTGCGAACTTCGGCCTCGCACACCGTGCACGCGGCCAGGTGCATGATGAGTGCCTCGCGCTGCTCGGCGGTCAGTTCGTCGCCGAGATAATCGGCCATGAGCTTAGCGACGGTGGAGCAGTCCATCTTCCCGATCATATCCGTACCTCCGCAAAGTCCTTGAGCGCCCCGCGCATGGCGCGCAGCGCCCGAAGGTAATGCGTCTTAACCGTGCTGACCGACAGGTTCATCGCCGCCGCGATGGATGCGAACGTCTCACGATCGTACAGCTTGGCGACGACGACCGTCCGCTGCTGGTCGCTGAGCGAGGCGAGCGACGTTGCGATTCGCTCGCGCAGCTCCCGCTGAGCGGCCGCCGCGGCCGGCACGACCACATTGTCCGGCGCATCCGGCTGCGGCGCCGGCCGGCTGCGAGCGCGAATGGCATCGATGCAGCAGTTGATCGTCGTACGCCGCAGCCAGGCAGTCCGATTCTCGACAACGAGCGCGCGGCGTTGGATCCATCGCGTCAGGACTTCCTGCGTCGCGTCCTGGGCGTCATGATGGTTCTGGAGGAACCGGTAGGCCCAGCGATAGACCTGGGCGGTTGCGGCCTCGTCCGGCTCCATCACGTTCGCCATGCTCGTATCCCCAACGGCCACTGGCATTCCTTCGCGTTACTCCTCTGGGGCCGGCACGAAGGAAGTGGCCATGAGCACCACGTCCCGATCGCGCAGGGCGTCGCCATCGAAGGTCCAACCGATCGCCTGGAAACCCGGGCTGTCCTCCAGGTTGCACAGCTTCGTGGCAACGGGGCCGAGAGGATCGTCGGCCTTGATCGGTTCTGTGCAGTCCAAGTCGTCCGGTTCGGAGTCGTCGCGCGTGTTGCTGCCGATGATGCGGCCCGGCAGGATGACGGCGATGTTCCATTGCTCGTCCGCCAGGTCCTCCGTCAGGCGAAACGCGTCGCGCGAAAGCCAGTAGCTTTCAAGCACGTTGTCTATTGTGGTGGACGACACGCCGGCATCGGCGAGCGTGGTTCGTACTATCGTCGCCACTTCATCCTGCAAATCCCGCTCGAGCCCGGCCGCCCTTTCGCCCACGTTGGCGTCGTTCAGCACGGCGAGTGTTTCGTCCAGGAGGGCGTCCGCCTCGTAGATCTTTCGCACGGCGGCCCACGTCGCGAGCCAGGCATCCTGCGGTACGGCGTCATCAAGGCGTTCGAGGGCTTCATCGAGCAGTTCGGACGTCTTCTCTCGTTCGAAGGCAATCAAAGCCTTGACCAGCTCTTTGCGTTCATCGTCCGTCAGATCAGCCGGCGGCTTTTCGCTGAGTTTCTTGATATTGTCGGTTTCGAGAAGCCGTTTGCGGAAGTACTCGATCCGTGCCCAGGAGCGAGCCTTGTAGACGCGCCGGAAGTGGTAGTACGTTCCCTCCGCGCGGCGCTCGATCTCGAGCGATGTGGGGAAGGCCAGCACGTCGGGCCCGACCTCAGTACCAGGTGGAAGAAAGGAGCCAGGCACGGGAGCGTTCGACGGAACCTGAAGCGAGGCGGTGCGCGTCAGGGTGGTCTTGCCCTTGTCGTCGGTCTCGGTTTCATCTTCGACGGCCCAGCTACTGCCGGCGGTTGGCACGGTCGCGGCCGAGTCGAAGTCGTCCGGGTCGCCCTCGATCGAGGTCCGCAGATCGAGGGACCCATCCGGAAACACAGTGATGACTTCGAGTCGCTTGATGCATCCGGAGCTGCAAAGCAGCGTCACCATTCCGATGGCCAGAAGTGTTCGGTACATCGTCGGCTCCCTGAGATGAAACTTCGCCTTCCCTCATTGTACGGCGTCGGTCGGTCACTGCACGCCCGCGAAACACGGCCGAGCGACACGCGCGACTTCGCAATGTCATCACCTGGATAGACGAGACAAGCCGGTGGCTGGACGACAGATATTCTCGGATAGAAGGGAGAAGTGCAGGATTATGGGCGGGTAGAGTTCGGCAACCGCGGCCGGCGCCCGACTCGTTGCGAGAGCGATGTGCAGGGTCAGGAAGTCTCGCCCGAGCGGACGCCGACCTGCGGTTGGCGATCAAACGTCAGGGCGGAACGCGGACGGTGACCATCGCGACGCCGACGGGAGGTTGGTCGGCGCAGACCGCCGGTCCTGACGATCTGTCTGAGAGTATTTGGAGAAAGGATGTGGAGCTGATGTCGCCGCCGTTAACCGCGGCGTGCTCGAAGAGCGCACGCCTTGGGCATTCCTGATCGCCGATGTGCGAGTGGAACAGTCTGTTATTTCCGTTGCTGCTCAGCGCCGGCGGCGCAGGGCGAGTGCGGCGGTACCGAGAATAAGCAGACCCAGCGTCGCGGGTTCAGGGACGGTCGCGACGATCGTCCCTTCAAGCGTCAGGTCGATGGCCGCGCCGCTAACGAAATCCACGTAGTTGGCCGAGAACGGAAGCGTGAGCGTCTTGATACCGCCCACGTCCATGTAGGTCGCCGGAGTCGTACTGCTGACCGTGGTTGCCGCCTGGCCGACGAGCGTAAAGGACTGCCCTGACAACCAACTCAGGAGCTGGCCTTCGCCGTCGAAATCGACCTGGCCGTTGAGCCCCTCGAAGGTGGCGGTAGACAGATCGAACGACTGGGCGGCGTTCTTCGCTGTCAGGGGTATTGCACCGCTGGTCAGACTGAAGACCGCGTCGCGGGCCGCCCCAACGAGTGAGCCGATGAGCGGGTTGCCCGAGTCCGCCTGGAAGCCGTAGTCGCCGGGCGCCGGGCCGGGATCGTACGTGCCGGACACGTCGGCATCCATGCTGCTGCTGAGCAAGGTGATCGTCGACCCCGTCAGCTCGGCGGTGATTGTGCCCGTGTACGACGTGTCCATGCTTCCCGGCGCCTGTGGATCAAGAGGCAATGGACTTCCCTCCGAACTGAATGCCTGGCCGGAAAGTGACAGATTACTCAGCGCCGGATCGATGGCGAACGTGAACACCTGGGCCACGGCGGCGGAACTGCACGCCGCGCAGACCGTGGCGGCAATCATGAATTGTCGCACGATTCCTCTCCTCTCCATGCCCTTTGATCCAGTGCGGGCGCATCGCGGCAGGCCGACGTACATGCCGGCCGCAGCCGCCGGTCATCACGCTATGCGCGAAGCCGACAACGCGACGCGTCGCGCACTCAGAAGACCATCGAGCTAATGACCGCTTGCGTGTGGTGGAAGTGTTCCTCTTCTCTCCCCACCGAGCACGCACACATTGCCCGCAGTATTCACTGCGTTTCAGCAATCGATTCTAATGAAGGGCACGGGCGACATCAAGGTCCGAGTTGGTCGTGTCCGCCCGGCACGCGCCGGGGCCTTATCGGACGGGACAAAACGGGTGGCGGTGGTACGGTTTTCGGCGTTTGAACGAAGATTGTCGGACAGACACTCCGATAGTATACTTGGTCTGATGCTCGCCTTTCGGCGGGCGACGAGTCAGGGAACGTAGACCGATTCCCGGCGAAGCTCGCGCTTTTCATCGTCGTGCGAACTCCGCCGGCAGCCGGTCTGGAGCAGAGAAAGTGTTACTGCCTGAGCTTCGGGACCGCGCGCATCAGATATCGGGGCATCAATTCGAAAACACGGACCTGCTGGTCATCGCGTTCACCCACGCATCTTCCGCGGAAAGTCGCCTCACGAGTAACGAGCGGCTCGAGTTTCTCGGCGATGCGGTGCTCGGCCTGGTCGTCTGCCAGGAGTTGTTCAACCGCTATCCCAAGCACCTCGAAGGCGAGCTGACCAAGATCAAATCGGTCGTCGTCTCGCGCAAGGTGTGCACGGAGATCGCGGACGAAACGGGCTTGACGAGGCTGCTCAAGCTCGGCAAGGGCATGACCGAGAGCGAGGTCGTACCGGCGTCCGTTCGTGCCGGGGTGCTCGAGGCTTTCGTGGCGGCGCTCTACATTGACGGCGGACTCGACGTCGCGCGGCGCTTCATCGTCGAGAAGACGATGAAGTACATCAAGCAGGCCGCCGACTCGGAGAACAAGCGCAACTACAAGTCCTACCTCCAGCAGCACGTGCAGAAGTACATGGATACGACGCCGCGTTACGAGGCCCTGGACGAAAAGGGGCCCGATCACAGCAAGTGCTTCGAAGTGGCGGTGGTGATCGACTCACGCCGCTACCCCAGCGCTTGGGCGCCCAGCAAGAAGGAGGCGGAGCAGCGCGCGGCTCTGCTGGCGTTGCAGGAGCTGAACCTCGCGTCCGAGGAGGATGGCGAGGAGTACATGGCCGGCAGCGCATGACGCCGGCCGTCCAGGGCGTGCAAGAAAGCGGGCCTGAACGACGCGTCCGATCGTTCAGGCCCGTTCATTGTTCGGCGCGGTGTTCGGCTCAGCCCGGTTCCTGGCCGTTGTTGTTCGAGTCGCCGTCCTCCAGCATCTTGCGCATCTGCCTGTTCTCGCGGCGGGTCGCCTCGAGGTCGAAGAGCAGGTACTTGATCGAGAGCCGCAAGAAGTCGATGCTCTCCTGCAAGTTGGTCACGGTCTGGCGCAGCTTCTGATGACGCTCGCGCGTCTCCGCGGCGAGCGCTTCGAGCTTGGCCCGTTCGGTTTCCGGAAGGGTGCCAATTTCGGCCACCAGTTCCGCCAGTTTCCGTTGAAAGGTCTGTTCGTCCATCGATTCTCGCCCCTCTTCTGCCACTTCCTGAGCGGCCCATAACTCTATTGTAACTCAGTCCACCGGCGGCGGGCTCTTCCCTCCCGCCACGGGTATTCCCTTCGCCTAGGTTGATGGGCAACGTCGATGCCAGAGGCCCAGACGGGGGTGCGGTCCTCAATACCTCCGGTAACGTGCTGACAATTATGGAGTTATGAATGAGCCGCGATCGGGGCTGCGTTTTGCACGACGGGCGGGTTTGGCCAGCGCGCTGCGACCGGGCAACGTCCCTCGCGCGGGGTGTCCCCTTAGAGAGACGTAACCCTTTGCTGCGTCCCTGGATACGTTGGATGATGCCCTGACGCCACGGGTCCTACTGGTCTGACGACGGCTTGGTGACGGCATTGGCCTCGGCGGGGATGGCCGGAAAGTCCTTCCGCGTCTTGCCTGCGAGCAGCGTTTCGATCTCACCGGATAATTGGTCCCCGAGGTTGGGGGCTGCGTCGATATGGACGGCCTCCACGTCACCCGATCGGCCGATCAGGAAAATCGTCGGATAACTGATCACGCGATAGGGCCGGGCGACGGCCAAGTCCGGGTCCAGGACGAGCGGCATACCCAGCCCGACCGAGCGGTAGTGCTCGATGGACGCCTCCTTGGTGCGGGCGTTGGCCCCCACGGGCTGATCGAGATTGACGGCCACGAATTCGAGGTCCTTGTCGCGATACTTCTCGTACACCTCTTTGACCATCGGGATCGCCCGCTTGCAGAAGGGGCACCATGATGTGTAGAAGACGACCACCTGGGGGCGCTCGCGGTGGCCGCCGATCGTCATGGACTGACCGTCATAGGTGGACGTTTCGGAAGCGGGAGCCTTCTGGCCGATCAGGCGGAGGGCTGGTCGAATGGGCCGGCTGCGGCGCTTGCTGAGCGTGCTGACGGGCAGGCGAAGCTCGTGGAATTCCGTGTCGTCGGTGGTGACGATGACGAAGCTGCCCTCGTCCTTCGGCTCATAGTGAGCGGGGATGCCAACGCGCAGCTCGTAGCGCCGGCCCTCCTCGAGCGTGTTCGTGTCAACGATGAGATTCTCGTCATTGGACGTCGCCTCGACGAGATGCACCGCCGTGTCTCCGCTGTTCGTCAGGCGGCTGATGCGCATCGTGGGCGAATCACTCTCGGCGGGGACGACGATGGTCTCGGGCTGAAGTTCGACGCGTTCGGGAACCGTGGCCAGGCACACGACCGTGACGGACTTTTGCTTGGGAATGTTGGTGTCGATCTCCATGTCGAAGCGATTGACCCGGTCGTACGGCGGCGAAGCGGTGACGGCGAGCTCGTACTGGACGCCCTCGACGATCGGCGTGATCTTGCCGGAAAACACTCGAGATGCTGGCGCGTTGGTGATCCTCGGCCTGAAGTCCTTGCTGTCCGTCCTGTTGGTCAGGATCAGCAACTTCTCCTGTTTTTCATCGTGCTTGAGGATGCCGAAGAGCGCCGACGGCGGCTGTGTCTCGACGTACTGCTTGGCCTCGCCGGTGAGCGTGAGGCGAATCACCTTGTTGTTCGGGTCGTTCGTGGTGATGTTGATGGTCTTGGTGAAGCGGTCGCGGAAGCGGGCCGTGCGCAACTTGAAGGGGAACGAGCCGCTTTGCCCCGGGGCGATGGTCGTCGGGTAATGGCCGGCGATAGTGCAGCCGCACGAAGGCCGCACCTGCACGATCTGGAGCGGGGCGTTGCCGACGTTGCGAATCTGGAAGGTGTGGTCCAGCGTCTCACCCGCCCACTTCGTGCCGAAGTTGAAGCTCGGCTCGAGGACCTGGGCGACGGGGCCGCCGGTGGCGGCTCGTGCGGCCGGCGTGTTCTGTTGCTGCGCCTGTGCACGTTCCGGAGTGTAGTGCCACGATATGGCACACAAGCCGGCGAGCAACCAGCAAGAGCCGAGTGTATGGCCGCGCCACGAAGCGGCTCCGGCAAGTATCCGATTCAACATATTTCGCTTCTCCATCGAGTGGCGGCCTTTGGCTTTTTCCTCCTGACCGGTCAGATCGACCGGCACCGACCCTTAACCTGTCACGTGCGGGGTTATACGCGAATGGTAAGCAGTCTATCAAGCGTTGCGGTAACGGCCGCGCATCGCACGCATTGCGTGCGTGGCGCGCGCGATCGTGGGCCCGTTTGCGGGCCGGAATCGCGAATGGCGGGGCGGCTCAGGCGCAACCCTCGCGCAACGTGAGGGTTCCGGCGAGGCGCGAAGCGAGGCGACGCATCCGAGCCGCGGGGGGGAACTCAGGGCAGACGGTTATTGGCCTGGCATGTACACGTTCGGGTTCAGTGGCGGAGGGCCGTGACGTGGTGAAGCGTTCGCGGCAGTTGTTCCCGAGCTTGCGCCGCGCGGCTCTGACGGCGGCGCATCGTGGCGCGCGCGGTCGTTTTGCAGGATCTGGGGAGTTTGTCGAGTCCACGACGGGCTGGCGTGCGTCAGAAATCCCATTTGACTTTGTCGGTCAGCGTCGCGGGATCCAGGCGGACCGACGGGCGCGTGGGGGCGTCGGCCAGACGGCGGAGGAGGACAGCGTAGACGGCGGCGGATTGAACGGTGCCGGGGATGTCGACCTGGTCGTACTTGTCGCCGTCGGAATGGTAGTACTGCACGCCGGGGCCCATGTCGCCGTAGAGCGCGACGGTGCACACGCCCTGCTTCATGAAGGGGGCGTGGTCGCTGGCAGTCCAGGAGGCCGCGGCGATCTCGTCTTTGATGCCGAAGCCGACCAGCTCGCGCTGCACGGACTTCAGGAAGTCGTCGATCTCCGGATGCAGAAAGCTGGCGAGTTGGCGCGGACGGCCGGGCATGTCGGCGTTGACGACGGCGACGATGTTCTCGAGCTCGGCGTCGTGCGCGGTGACGTAGGCCTTGCTGCCCAGCAGGCCCAGCTCTTCACCCATGAACCAGACGAAGCGTACGGTGCGGCGGGGCTGCCAGCCCGAAGCGGCCAGGGCGCGCGCGGTTTCGAGGATCGCGGCTGAGCCGGTGCCGTTGTCCAGAGCCCCCTGGGCGAGATGCCAACTGTCGAGGTGGGCGCTGAGGATGACGATCTGGTCGGCCAGCGTGCCGTGGCCGGGGATCTCGGCGACGACGTTGCGCGGGGTGGCCTTCCAGACGTCGGCCTTGATTTCGATGTTTACGCGGACGGTCTCGCCGGCGGCGAGACGCTTGGCGAGTGCTTCGCCGTCCGCGCCGGTGATGACGACGCCGGGCTCGGGGCGGGGCGTCGGGTGGCATTGCCCGACGCGGGGGCGTTCCTCGAGGCGGGAAACCTGGATCATTCCAGCCGCGCCATGCTGAAGGGCCAGGGCCATTTTCTCCGATCGGTGAAGACCACCTTCGCGAGCGAGGACGAACTTGCCGGCAATGGCGGCGCCGGCCTTATCGAAGTCGGCAGGGTCGCCCTGGTGGAGGTCGATGACCTCGGCGGTGACGCCGCCAGGCAGGGTGGTGATGCAGTTGCCGAGCGAGAGGGCGCCTTCCAGCTTGCGTGGGGAACCGTCGAACACATATACGTGCGTCTCTACATCGCGCCAGGAGGACATTTCGAACGGTTCGAAGTGGACGTTGGCCAGGCCGTACGCGCGGGCCTTGTCGGCGACAAACTGCTCGGCCTTGGTGGCGTTGGCGGAGCCGCTGAGGCGGCCGCCGTCCATGCAGAGCTCGCGGAGGTTCTCGGCGAGCTCGCTGTGCATCATCACGTCGCCGATGAGGAGCCTATCGAATTTCGCGGAGGGTTGCGGGCGGCAAGCGGGGATGGCGAGGGCGATCGAGGTGATAGCGACGAGGACGGCGTGCGTCTTGCGATTGGGCATTTTGCGAGGTTCCGGTTTGCAGGGAGCGTTTAGCTAGAGTTTGCTTCGTTATTGGTAATTCCGAGGGTGGTCGGCGCTCCGAAGACCCTCCCCCGCCCCCTCTCTTCAAGGGAGGGGTTGGTAAAGGACTGTGCATAAGTACGCGAATCCGCCAGAGCGGCGACCATAATGCAGCAGACGCCTGCGATAGTCCTGCGGTACGTAATTGCGCCCCTGTTCCAGCACTGCTCGAGAGCAGTGACACACGGACAGGGCATATTCGTGCCGGTGGCGGGGGAGTGCAAGGGCGAGGTCGGTAACAAGTTGCCAATGGCGTGCGTGGGCGTGAATCGACAAGCGGGCGGCGAGGGGAGAGAATCGGGCCGGTGGCCGGCGGTGTGTCACCGGCGAGCCGCGAAGTCAGCGAACGCGAGGAGAACAACGCGATGCATCATGCGAGATGGACAGTACTGCTGGTGGCCGGTCTCAGCCTGCTGGCGGGGGCGTGGGCAGCAGCCGCAGAAGAGAAAGAGGCCAGGATGGACGAGGTCAAGGGCGGTGTGCTGACGGGGATCGACGTGCTCGAGCGCGACGGATTCGCGCCGCTGAAAGGACGAAACGTCGGATTGATCACGAACCAGACGGGGCTCGATCGGCTCGGCCGATCGACGCTCGAAATCCTGCACGACGCGCCGGGCGTCAAGCTCGTGGCAATCTTCAGCCCGGAGCACGGGTTGAAAGGCGTGCTCGATGAACGCGTCGCCGACACGACGGACCCGCTGACGGGGCTCAAGGTCTACAGCCTCTACGGCCAGACGCGGCGGCCGACCGACGAAATGCTGGAAGGCGTCGACACGCTGGTGTTCGACATCCAGGACATCGGCACGCGGTTCTACACGTACATTGCGACGATGGGCTACGCGATGGAAGAGGCGGCCAAGCACGGCATTCGGTTCGTCGTGCTCGACCGGCCGAACCCGATCACGGGCACGCGCGTGTTCGGACCGGTAAGCGATCGCGAGGGCCTGTTCACCGGGTACGACCGCATTCCGCTCGTGCACGGGATGACGGTGGGCGAATTGGCGCGCATGTTCAATGCCGAACGGAAGATCAACGCCGACCTGGTCGTCGTGCCGATGGAGGGCTGGCAGCGAACAATGTGGTACGACGAGACGCTGCTGAGATGGGTGAACCCGTCGCCGAACATGCGGTCGCTGACGGAGGCGACGCTGTATCCCGCCATCGGGCTGATCGAGTCGTGCAACGTGTCCGTCGGGCGAGGGACGGATACGCCGTTCGAACTGTTCGGCGCGCCGTGGATCGAGGAACGACCGCTGGCGGCGAGGCTCAACGGACTGAGGCTGGCGGGCGTGCGGTTCATTCCCTACCGGTTCACGCCGGATGCAAGCAAGTTCGCGGGCAAGGAGTGCGGGGGCGTGCAGATTGTCCTGATGGATCGGAATTCGTTCGATCCGGCGCAGGCAGGGCTGGCGATCGTGTGGGAGTTGAAGGACCTGTTCGGCACGTTGTTCGACGTGGATCGGGTGGACAATCTGCTGTTCAACAGGGACGTGCTGGAAAAGGTGAAGGCATCGAGCGGGCCGACAAACGACGAGCCCCTTTGGGTTGCGGAGCTGAAACGGTTTCTCGAGATTCGCCGACGGTATTTGATGTATCAGTAGCGGAGCCGACGCTTCGGGCAGCGCTGCATTTCTAAGAACCCTCCCCCAGCCCCTCCCTTCCAGGGAGGGGGTTGGTACCACTATTCAAGACTGGCGGCACACGCCGGAGGCGGCGGCGTAGCGCGGGGGTGGTCAGGCTGCAGGGCTTGTGGTAAAGTGCTGTGCTCTCGGCTGCCGGCGGAATCGCGTCGCGTGACGCGGACGGGGCCGTGGTTTTCGGTTGCATGTCGTGCCGTGGCGGAGGTGGCCGTCTCTGCCAGGATCGGCGAGTTCTTCGCCAGGATCGGTCAAGCCCGGTGAAGGACAAATCCTGGACCCCGAACGGGGCCGCGGCGGGATCATCAAAGGCTTTTTTTCATGGTCGATTACAACCTCATCAGCAGTCTGGACGAATCGAGCGGAGATCTGAACGCGGAAATCGGGAAGCTGTTCGGCGAAGGGTTCGACGACAGCGCCCTGGACACGCTCGTCGAACGGTCGGGGGCGGAAGAGCTCCAGCCGGGGTCGATCCTCAAGGGGAAGATCGTCGGCCGGGCGGGCGACGACGTGGTCATTGACGTGGGGCTCAAGAGCGAAGGCGTCGTGCCCCTCAACGAATGGGAGGACCCGAGCTCGGTGGACATCGGCGACGAGATCGACGTCTACCTCGAGACGGTGGAGTCGGGTAGCGGCATCATCGAGCTTTCCAAGCGCAAGGCGGACCGCATCCTCAACTGGCAGCGGATCATCGAGACGAAGAAGGAAGGCGACGACGTTACCGGCCGCGTGATGCGCAAGATCAAGGGTGGGCTGCTGGTGGATATTGGCGTACCGGTCTTTCTGCCGGCGTCGCAGGTGGACATCCGCAGGCCGGGCGACATCGGCGAGTACATCGGCAAGGACATCGACGCCAAGATCCTCAAGATCGACACGGATCGCCGGAACATCGTCATTTCGCGGCGCAAGCTGATCGAGGAAGCGCGGAGCACGGCGAAGGAGAAGCTGCTGTCGGATATCGCCGTGGGCCAGACGCGCAAGGGCATGGTCAAGAACATCGCCGACTTCGGCGCGTTCGTCGATCTCGGCGGGATCGACGGCCTGCTGCACATCACCGACATGAGCTGGGAGCGGATCAACCACCCGTCGCAGATGTTGAAGATCGACGAGGAAATCGAGGTGAAGATCCTCAACATCGATATGGACAAGGAGAAGATCGCCCTGGGGCTCAAGCAGCTCAAGCCGAGCCCGTGGGAGAACATCGAGGAACGCTACCCGGTCGGCGCGAAGGTGCAGGGCGAAGTCGTCAACATCATGAATTATGGGGCGTTCGTGAAGCTCGAGCCCGGCGTCGAGGGCCTCGTGCACATCAGCGAGATGAGCTGGACGCGGCGGATCAATCATCCATCCGAGCTCTTGAACGTCGGCGACATGATCGACGTGGTCGTGCTCGACGTGAACAAGGACAAGCAGGAAATCTCGCTGGGAATCAAGCAGACGGAGGTGAATCCGTGGACGCAGGTGGCGGAAAAGTACCCGCCGAACACGCGGATCACCGGCCGGGTGCGGAACCTGACCAATTATGGGGCGTTTGTCGAGATCGAAGAGGGAATCGACGGGCTCCTGCACGTATCGGACATGAGCTGGACCAAGAAGATCTCGCACCCCTCGGAGATGCTCAAAAAGGGCGATACGATCGACTGCGTGGTGCTGAAGGTGGAAGAGGACCGGCAGCGGATCGCCTTGGGCCTGAAGCAGTTGCACGAGGACCCGTGGCTGCGAGCGGTGCCCGAGAACTACATACCTGGGCAGATCGTCGAGGGCTCGGTGACGAAAATCACCAATTTCGGCGTGTTCGTGGAGCTGGAAAACGACCTCGAAGGGCTCTTGCACGTCAGCGAATTGGCCGATCATAAGGTCGAGGACCCGCATGACGTTGTCGAGATCGGCAGCCGGGTGCAGGTGAAGATCCTGCGGGTCGATCCGGTGGAGCGCAAGATCGGGCTGTCGAAGAAGCGGGCGGAGTGGTCCGCGGAGCAGCGTGAGGCCGAGGGTGAGCGGCCGGAGAAGGTGCGTCGGGGCGGCCTGGTCGGTCCGGGCGAGCAGACTTCGCATCTTATCACGGGCGATGTTCTCGGTATTCGCGAGCCGGATTCCGAGGCGACGGAGGAGGAAACCGAGGGTGAACCCCCTACGGCGGAGCCTGAAGGCGAGGCCGGCGAGCGGGCAAAAGATGAATCCAGCGAGCAAACAAGCGATGAGGCCGACGAAAAGCCGGACGCGGAGGGCGACGTCGAACGAAGTCCTGAGTGAGCTTGTTTCTCAATTCGGGCTGCCGAACAGGCGGCGACAATGATACAATCGGGCGGTCAGTCAAGTGGGCCGCCCGACTTATTTTTACAGAGGCCATGTAGCGAAACATGCCGAGCAGCGTCGACACTGGACTTCAGCATTATCTGAAACAGATCAACCGCGCTCCGTTACTGACGGCGGAGGAAGAGCAGCAGATCGCCGAGCGCGTTCGGGCAGTGTATACCTGCGCGGATCGGTTCGCGCGCGGGGAGATCACGCTGCAGGAGAAGGAACGCATCGAGTCGGAAGGCCAGGAAGCGCGTGACCGGATGGTCAACGCGAACTTGCGGCTCGTGGTCAACATCGCGAAGAAGTACTCGCACCGCGGGTTGCCGCTGAACGACCTGATCGAAGAGGGCAACCTGGGGCTGATCCGTGCAGTCGAGGGGTACGACCCGTCGCAGAAAACGCGATTCAGCACGTATGCGTCGTGGTGGATCAAGCAGGCGATCAAGCGGGCACTGATCAACGGTGTGCAGCCGGTGCACATACCGGCGTACATGGTGGAGATGATCGCCAAGTGGCGCCAGGCGGTGGATTCGTTCGTGGAGCTGGAGGGGCGGCAGCCGTCGCTGGAGGAGCTGGCCCACCTGATGGAAGTTCCGCTGAAGAAGGCGAAGATCATCCGCCGGGCGGTGAAGGCGTTCACAGCGCGGACGCAGGCGTCCGACGGCGACGATTCCATTTCGGTGACGGAGCTGCTGGCGGACGAGAAGACGCCGGAGCCGGAAAAGGCGATGTTCAGCGAGTCGGAGGCGGGCCTCATCCAGGAACTGCTCTGCCGGATCGACGAGCGTGAGGCGCGGATTCTGCGGCTGCGTTTCGGGCTGGAGAACGGCGAGGCGATGACCCTGAAGGACATCGGGAACAAGGTCGGCCTCACGCGGGAGCGGGTACGGCAGATCGAGGCCGGGGCGCTGCGCAAGCTGAACGAGCTGATGAGCCAGCATCACGTCTGAGAGATTTCATCCGCTTGCAGGACATGGTCGACGCGTGGCGGCTCGGAGTTTGCGCCGCAGGCGTGGGTGGTGCGGGCGAAGAGCATGTGGCGCTGCGTCCAGGCGAAGTAGACCACGCCGGTGGTGCTGACGACGGCGGTCGCGGTGAGGGCGACATTGAAGCCGTAGCGCTTGACGATCTGGCCGACGGCGATGAAGCCTACGAGGAATCCCAGGTCGATGACGCCGAGAATGGCGGCCGTGGCGACGCCACGATGGTGCGGCGGCATCTTCTCCGCGGCGAGGTCGACGAGAAACGGGTAGGAGAAGCAGTGGCCGGTGCCCATGACGATCGCGGGAATGGCCAGCCCAACCGCGGAGTGCGTACCCATGAGCAGCACGAGTCCGGTGATGTAGGCGCAGAAACCGAAGATGAGCGTTCGCCGGCGGCCGAGGCGGTAGGGGAGCCGGCGGAGCGTCAGCCGCAGCGTGATGGCCGTGGGCGAATAGGCAATGAAGAAGTACGTGACGCCCTCGAGCTGGCGGTCGGCGACGAAGCGTTCGATGAACATGACCGGCACCGTTTGCACGAGCGCCAGGCAGAATCCGAGAACGACAACCGGTCCGGGCCAGTAGCGCAGCAGGAGCCGGAGAAAGGGCTCGCGGCTGCCGCGGAGTTCGGCATCGAGGCGAGGCGAGGGAGTGAAGGCGATGAACGCGGCGCTGGCGAGCATGAGGGCGGCGCCGATGGTGAAGTAGACACCGAACGGACCGTTCGTTTCCGACGGCGGGCCGAAGACGGCATCTCCGATAACAGGGCCGATCATCATGCCGGCCAGGCCGCCTACGCCGACCATCGCCAGACCCTCGGCACTCCTGCCCGGCGGGGCGATGCGAGCGCAAAAGACGGCGATCGTCGTCAGCAAGGCGGCCTGCGTGAGTTGAACGAGAATGCGCAGCACAGCGATCATGCCGAGCGATTCGAAGAACTGAAAGCTGAGGATGGCCAGCGAGGCGACGATCGTCGAGGAGAGCAGCACCGGTTTGCAGCCGACGCTGTCGATCCAGCGGCCGACGAAGGGGCGAGCCAGAAGGCTCCCGATCATGCCGATGCCGAAGATCCAGCTCACCGTGGCCACGTCGCCACCGAGGTGAACGACGTATTTCGCCAGGTGGACGAGCAGGTTGTATCCGGCCATGAAGAAGAACAGCGCACCGAGAACGGTGAAGAAGCGGGCGGTGTAGAGCTTCTGTTGTCCAATGGCCGATTGCGTCACTCGGGAGCGTCCTGTGTGGTAGGCGGCGGTGAGAGAAGATAATCGAGATTGCGTTCGACCGCTCGGGGCGAGTAGCTGATGACGAGCCAGTTCTTCGCGAAGGCGATGCCGGGGCCGGCGATGCCGGCGCGGATGTGCCACGTGCCGCGTTCGTCGCGGTCAATCGTGGGCGAGAAGAGATTACCGATGGTGTGATGATCTCGGCGCGATGCCTCGAGCCTGGCGTGAGCGGCGTACAGCAGGCGATCTACCGCGGCGCGCATTTCGTTTGTCGATCCGTCGGTCTCGATGAGGATCGTGCACAGCAGCGGAACGTGCAGGGGGTGCTGCGGGTACGTGTGGATGATGATCCGGTCGGCGAGGCGATCGAGCACGTCCTTCCGGAAATCGACGTTCGCCTGCGTTGCGAGTTCGGCAAACAGCCGGCGGATGTCGTCACGAGTGCCGGGGCTTTTGGCGGCGAGGTACGCACCAGAGAGCCGGCTAAGCAGCTTGCCTGCAGGCTGATGGATAACTGCGTATGAAGACGCGGAGGGCGGCACCGTTGATCGCAGATCGTCTGCCGGTCCGGCGGCGGTGCTGATGGGAACAAGCACGTCCTCGTTGTTGCGGCGGAGCACGGCGGTCGTGATGACGGCACGGTCATGCATACGGACCGTCCACAGAACGCGGTCGACGTCGGTGAGGCCCAGGCTGTCGAGAACCGCGTCGGGTTTTCCGGCCATCATTTTTCCAAGCCGGTGGCGAATCTTCTCCAAGTCGATCGTGCATTCGATCAGGGCGTCGTCACCCGACAGGCGCCGGTGCGCGGCGAGTATCCAGTCGTCACGATGCATGCCGCTGTCCGGGTCGCTGATCGCCCGGTGGCTGGCATCGAAGGCAGGCGGGCCGAGAGCGACGATATAGAAGCCGCCGATCGGGCCCCAGGTAAGCGTCGCCCAATCGGGCAGGCGCGAGTCGCTAAGCGTGTAGAAAGTGGAGCCGCGGAGCGGGCTCTCGGTGATCGTGCTATGTGTCGGGTCGGTATGTGCAGAGAGCAGCGACTGGATTTGTGCGGCGATCGGGCCGTTGTCACCGTTCGTCTTAATGATCACCGCCAGTTGAAGATTGGCGAGGCGGGCTCCGCCGTCCGGTAAGGCGACGGCCGCCGCATCGGTGACGACCAGTGCGACTGGGTGTTCACTGAGGATTGCCAGGCTCGTGAGGCTCTCGAGGGCCCAGCCGGTCTTTGACGCGATTGCCGGGGAGGCTTCGGACAACATGTGGAGAAACGCGGGCGCGGCGGAACCACCCCCGGCGTCGCGTGGGGTCGTTGTTGAGAAGTCCAGCCAGACCGCTGCCAAAGGCGTTCCGGGAGTTGCCGCCACCACGTCGGACGGAATGGCCAACGCGAGCCGTGGCAGGAGGAGGGCCACGATCACTGGGGCGATACTACAGGAATGATGTAACTGTCGTGAAGGGCGCATGGTTCCCCACGATGACAAGCTGATCGGACGTTAGTGCCTGGATTCTAGCGGAGGCCGACCGGGCCGCCACCACGACCGTTCGCTGCCAGCGGACAGGCGGCGCGTTGAAGAATGCGGCGCAAATCTCGTGCCGAAGCCGCTTGGTTGGCGGGTCGATAGAAACAGGAGTACGCCGGTGCGGCATGCGAGCGTCCATCGCCGGAGGTCACAGCGTGCCATGATTGAGCTTGACCCGACCCTGCTATCGCGCAACGTCGCCAGCCTGCTGATGCTGCGCGGGGCGGCCGCGCCCCCGTTGCGGATGCAGACCGAGGCGAACCTTGCGGCGCGGCGGATGCTGGCCGGTCTCGACGGCAGTCGGGCATTGTTCATGCCCAAATGCTGCGTGGACGAGGCGATGAGCGCCGCGGTTCGCGCGCTTCTGTACCTGTGGCATGGCTGGCCGGACGACTGCGCGATGCACGTGCAGGTCGCGCCGGATACGGAGCGGCACTATGTGACGGGCATCCGGCTGCGGCAGCAGGGCAGGTACGACGCGGCGAAGCAATCGTTCCGAGAGCTGGAGGGGCACGCGATCTTCACGCCGTTGCGCGAGTACGCGCAAGTCGCCGCGGGGGCATCAGCGGACCCCGTATTGAAACGCTTCGGAGAGGTGCTCGAGGTGCGCGGCGATTGGGAACCATTCGCGTTCATCGACGTGTTCAGCCAGGTCGTCGACGGCAAGCTGAGCTACGGGGCGGACGCGATTCTGCGGGGGATACAGTGCCGGGAGATCGAACTGCTTCTTGTGCGCTGCTACGAGGGCGCCGTGGGAGAGAAGCTCCCGGAGCGGCGCCGTGACGAAGCGCCCGTGCGGCGGAGGATCGAGCGAAAACCGCCCCGCACGCGTACGTCGAGCGAGCCGCCATCGCGGTGCGACTCGGTGGTTGGAGCGAGTCCGGCCGTCGCTCCTCCGGCGGCGACAGCGGAGTGCCGGGTGCGTTGTCCGCGATGCAAGGCGCCAATGAGCGTCGCTCAGTCGATGCGCGGGAAGCCGGTGCGCTGCGCGGCCTGCCAGGCGGAGTTCCGGGTTCCAGAGGGTGGCCTGCCCGGCAGGGCACACGTCCGTCGCGGGATTGGCGTGCGTTGCCCCAGGTGCCAGGGCACTCACGCGGTTCCGCCTACCGCACGAGGGCAGAAGACGGTATGCCCGCGATGCGCTTCATCATTCCTCGTGCCCGGTTAGCGGGCGGGCTACGGCGACTACGCCGCCATCGGCGTCAATCGACTCCCTCGACGGCTGCGGATCTCATCGTGCGGCGACCGTCCGAGTGAGGTGACTCTGCAATGTCGCGCGTGTCGGTCGTTCTGGTCGCGGCTCTCCAGTGCTGGAGCAGCGTGGACAGGGCCCAGACTGCGCCGATCGCGTACGTCACGATGGCGCCGATCAGCCAGTAGCCGGCGGCGCGGGTGTGCTCCATGTCACCCCACAAGGTCTGCATGGCGAAGCCGATCGACATGAAGTAATAGACGAAGAAGACGATGATGAAGCACGCGACGAAGTGGCGGTCCATGAGACGGAGGTCGGAGCGCGACTCGAGCCAGGTTTCCCAGCCGACAGGCGAATCGATGTTCGGCTCAATCACCTGACGGATGAAGCGGCCGGCGCGCATGAGGGCGCTCTGCTCGGCCAGGAACAGGAGGATGATGACCAGGACGAGGTAGGGGATCAGCAGCGAGACGAACTTCTCGGCCTGGGCGGCAACGTAAGTGAGCAGCGGCACGCCAAAGAGCCCCATCACGACGGTCCAGTAGATACGAGCCTTGATGGCTTTGATCTCGTCACGAATCGTGCTGAATTGGTGTTTAAGAAATTCGCTCTTCTCCATGTCATGTGTCTCCGAGGCGTGTTTGGGATTCGCCGCTTTACCGACGCCGTAAACGGCCGCCGACCGTTCTGGTACGGCCGGTTGGGCGCCGTACGATTCTGGTCGCAGGGATGCTCACGCCGGAACCTCTGAGTGCGGCCAGCATATGAACGGCGACCAGTATATTGCGCGGTGACGGCGGCTCCAACAAGTTTTGTCCGTCAGGGTGGGGAGGGCCGTGGCGCAGCCGAAACACGGCATGCGGTCATCACCGGGGGCATCGTCGCCGCTCCTCGCCCTGTTGCCCCGTTTTAACCGGGGCGGACGCGCGCAGGATTGGCGAGGTGGGCGAATCGAAAAAGATGCGCATACAGCATCATATTCGGCGGGCGGTAATCGAGCGGTTGGGATGGCCGAAGAAGCGAAGGATTTGTGTCATGTCGGCGAACATGTCGTCGAACTGATCGCCATCGGCGTGGGCCCACAAGCGGGCGAGGCGGCCGCGGCAGAAGTAGGCGGTGACGTGGCCGCACTGGACCTTCAGGCAGGGGTTGGGCAGATCGGGCTCGCGGGTGTAGTAACAGGGCGACGAGTGGTCAATCGCCCACTTGACGATATTTCGGTCGGCGGGATGGACGATCATGAGGCAGAATCCAAGAGACAGAGCGGCCGGGGAGAGCCGGGCCCAACCATCAAGCCGGTACTGTCGTTCGACCGGGAGTCAGGTCGCCGGTCGTCCGGCAAGGCTGGCGCAAACGGCAAGTCCGCCGACTGATGGCATGGGGCCGAGTCCATTTCCGTTGCGACGTGCGAAGAGCAAGGGCTTCATCGGATAACCTCCACGTTTCACACATAGACACATCCAGCACCAGTCGCAACGGTGGTTGACCGCCGCATCGCCCGGGCATCCTGCCCGGGGGATCAGCCCCAGCCTCAGTCGGCGGGCTTGCGTCAATCGTGCGTCGCCGGCATCCGTGCGCAGCGGTTTGTCCGTTTAGCGGCCGCGCTTGTGAGGGGTAGGAAGCTGGTATTTCGGCCCCCGTGTCAGTGCGCTTGCAGGCGGAAGCCAATCGGCGCCGACCAGCAGCATTGGTACCCCACAAGGTCAGCAATTGCTCGCTCCGGCCGGCCGGCTGGCGAGCGCTCTGGCTTCCGTGCCTGGATCGCGAGAAGCGATCGGGATCTGGGTAAGCGGCCGGCGAGTCCCTGCCGGCCTGTGCCTGGGGCATGCCGAGAGGGGTCTGTGGCCGGCATGCCCTGATGTCTGCCCCCTGATCGAAGTCAAGCTTAGCCCACGCTTCCACGGGGGGCCATGGGACTTAAACCTCACAGGTTGAAGATGGTGAATTCCGCAATCTCAAGCGCCCCATAGATATGGGGGCCGTCCGATAAGCCACCAAGATAATGGGGGATTGGGCATGTGACCCCAGTTTTACAAAGGCTGTGAAGTTCCAGTCTGCCTAGAAGGGTCGTCGCGATGCCGAGTTCGTACGCGCGGACCATAGGCGAGTTGGATCGTTTTGTTTCGGTTCCCGATAAAACCGGTACGGATGCCCCTGCCGTGCCGGGTGTGCCCCGTCGAGCTTGGAAGATGTCCACCGCACAGCAAACAAGCCGGCAACGAGTTGTTGTTGAGGTTCAACAGGACGGTCTCGTGGCGACCATCCGGTTGGGGAACGTCGCCGCCTGGGATCAGCCGCCGACCCGCGACGAGGTGCTGGAGGCGATTAAGGAACGGGACGTGCTGATCACGGACGTGGTGAGCGCCGCAGTTGATCGCTGGCGGGAGTCTCTGGAGGGAGAGGGGCCCGGCAAAGAGCCATTTGTCATTGCACGAGGAACGCCCGCCATCGAGGGCGTTGACGAGACGTTCGTCTGGAATGCGTCGTTTGAGAAGCAGCGACGTCCGGGCGCGGACGAAGAGCCTGTCGATCACTACTCGTTCAATTCAGTCATCACGGTCGACAAGGATGAACTGATCGGGACGATCTGCCCGCTGCAGCCGGCGCGGAAGGGGACGGACGTGCGGGGTAACGTGCTGAAGCCGAAGCACGAACCGCAGAAGCTGCAGATTGGCGATACGGTCCGGCGCGTGCAACAGGGCGAAGCGGAGCAGGTCTTCGCGAACACTGCCGGCCGCGTGGTGAGCAAGGGCGGCCAGCTATATATCGACGAGGTCCTGACGATTCCGGGCGACGTCGATTTCTCCACCGGCCACGTGAATTCCTCCATCGACGTCAAGATCGCCGGCACGGTCCGCGATCGATTCGAGGTGCGATCGGCCAAGTCGATCTTCATCGGCGGCGCGGTGGAGACGGCGACGGTTTCCGCGCGGGGCGACGTGGAGGTTCGCGGTGGCATCCTGACGAGACACGAGGGGAAGATCGAGGCGGGCGGCGAGATCGGAGCGAAGTTCTGCAACGAGGCCGTGCTGCGTGCCACCGGCGACATCAAGATCAGCAAGGAAGTGATGAACTCGAAAGTCCACACCGAAGGACGGCTGCGGGTGGAGCGCGGCGCGGTCATCGGAGGTGAGATATACGCCCGTGGCGGGGCGACGATCGGGACGATAGGCAGCGATGCAGACGTGCATACGCGGATCTGCGTGGGAGTTCATCCGAGCGCACTGGCAGGCGCACAGAAAATCGACGAAGAGACGAAAACGAAGCTGGAGGCGGTCGAGAAGATCCGGGCGACGGTACAGCCGCTGATGGCGAATATCAAGCGGCTGTCGGCGGCGCAGAAGGAGCATGCGACGAAGCTGCTGCACAAAGCGGACGAGGCCGAGGCGGCGATCAAGGAGGGGCAAAAGCGTCGCGAGCGGCTGCTGGCCTCGGCCGCCGACGGCGCCGACGCCGGTATCGAACTCCACAAGATCGTCCATCCGGGCACTACGTTTCAGATCGGGTGGAGAGCAGCGTTCATTCAGAAGGAAATCAAGGGGCCGGTGCGGATCGAGGAGCGACCGGTGGAGCGGGTCAAAGAGATCGTGGCCGTGAACCTGCTGACGGGATCGGTGCAGGTGTTGCCGAGCGTACACCTGACGCTCGAGGAGCTGAGAGAGCACTTCAAGCAGCATCAGTAGCGGCACGTTTCGTTTGGTGGTCCTCGCGGTGGCCAGATCGAAATCCGCGACTTTACAGTTCGACGGCACGGTCGAGCCGTCTTCTTCTTTCAGTCATTTGTGCAGCAGTTCGCTGACGTTCACGCCGTGGGGCGGGTTCTGAGGGGCCGCGTGGCCGGGGGAGGCGAAACGCACCTGCATCTCTTTTTCGTTGGGCAGTGCGATCACCGTGTGGATCGTGCCGGTGACGGCGGCTTGGCGGATAATGTCGAAGGCGGACGCGGCATCGAGCTTGTGTTTCGTGGTGTCGATCGCGCCGAGTCCGTCGACCATCGTCTGATAGCGATTGCACGTCGGCGGGGCAGCACGGAGGCGGTAGTGATTGGTGCAGGCGACGGTCCAGTCGGGCGTATCGTTGAGGGCGGCGCCGGGCGGGCGAATGGTGACGCCGCCGTTCTGATCGGTGCGGCCGTCGTACTCGAAAACAGCGGCGGGTACTTTCTGGCCGGTGAACGGGGCGGCGACGAGGAAGTTGTTGCCGCGCAGGGAGCGGCATTTTTCGAGAATGCCGGCGGCGTCTTCAACGGCGTGGGCAGCGCCGGCGGAGCGGAGGATTCGGCGCAGCACGAGGCTGCGCGGAGCAAGTTCGGGGGCATCGATGGCCCTGCCGCCCGGGGCGTCGTGCATGGCGACGAAGACGCCTTCGTCGTTCATGCCGGTGAAAACGCCGATGAGGCTTGGCCAGCCGATGGCGACGTAGCCGTGGACGCCTGCGCCGTCGCCGGCGCGGGCGAAGACGAGGTGCTCTTCGTTCAGGTGGGGCAGGTCGAAGTAATCGAGGTTACGGGCGACGATGGTGTGGCCGTCTGCGGTTCCGGGTCCCCAGGCGGCGAAGCTGCTGCACGCGGACGGGTTCCAGTCAGCGAGCGTGTTGACCGCTTTGAGATCGTCCACGTCGAGCTTGCGGCCCACGCGTTCGAGCAGCAGGCCGTTCGAGCCGACGCGATCGGCGATGCCGGCCATCATTCCTTCCAGCTCGTCGCGTTCATCGGTGGTCATGAGCATTCGCGGGAGCAGTCCGCGGCGAATGATCGCTTCGTAGATTCGCGTATCGGGCATGACGCGGGGGTCGAAGATGACATCCTCGAATAGGCGGATGATGGTGTCGCCGAGGAGGTAGCCGTGGGCGTAGCCGCAGTCGAACGGCCGGCCCCAGACGCGCAGGACGCGCACGCCGTCTTGTGTCTCGAGCGATCCGGTGACTTCGCGAGTCGGCTGGCCGGCGCGGGCGGGTACCGCAACCGTGAGGGATACGAACAGGGCGATAAGCATCGGATGACGCAGCGTGCGACTTCGACGGGCGATCATGACAACACTCCCTGGCGTCGGGCCGGAGGCTCTAACCGCTGGTGGTGCGGCCGGGTCTCGTATGGTGGCCAAACGGCCGCGGACCTTGACCGGCCCGGGCGATTGGCCACAATCTACCGCGATCGGAAGGGTGAGTATAGTCGAGCAGGGCAGTGGAAAGGGGAGTTCGTATGGCAGCGATCCGCGTTTTGACGAGAGTGGTGGCGATGGTCGTCGCATTGAGCGCATCGGTCGCCGCGGCGGAGGACGTGGTGGTCGTAGACGCTTCGGGCGAAGGGATCAGCCAGGAGGCGGCACGGGACGCAGCACTTCGCGACGCCCTGGAGAAGGGCGGGAAGCAGGAAATCGCGTCGTACAGCCAGGTGGAAAACTTCGAGCTGATTCGCGACACGGTGTTTTCGCGCGCGGAAGGCATCGTCACCGATTACAAGATCGTCGATGAAGGCCGCGGGATGGGCGGCGTGTTCTACTGCAAGATCCAGGCGAAGGTCAGCAAGTCGGCCATCGCCAGCACGTGGGGCGAAGTGCAGAACGTGCTCGAGCAGCTTGGCCGGCCCGGGGTGATGGTGCGGATCGTGGAGAAGATCGACGGCGTCACCGACGACAGCAGCATCCTGGAGTCGAAGATCGAGGAGCGGCTGATCAAGAGCGGTTTCGACGTGTACGCGGGCGAGCAGGTGAAGGCGATATTGGCGAAGGAGTCGGCGGACGCCGCGGCGGAGGACGACATCGCCAAGATGCAGGCGATCGCCAAGGACTTCGGCACGCAGATCTTCATCACCGGTAACGCGAATGCGAACCAGGCGGGCCTGACGGAGGCGGCCGGCACCACCCTGGCGATGTACAACTGCGACGCGATGGCCAAAATGTATTACACGGACACGGGCAAGCTGATCGCCAGCGAGTCTCTGCCGCAGACGCGCGGCGGCGCCCGCGGATACTACTCGTTCTCGCCGCAGGCGGCGAAGATGGCAATGGCCAATGCAGGCGAAGCGCTGGTGGACAAAATCTACCGCACCTGCATGGAGCAGTGGGCGACGCGCATCAGCGCGGGCGACATGATCGAGCTCGAGATCGAGGGGCTGAAAGTCGCCGACGCGATTAAGATCAAGAAGAAGCTCGCCGAGATCGAGGGCGTATCCAGCGTCAACTACCAGATGACGAAGGGCATCGCCAAGTACCGGATCAAGGCGACGATGACGGCCGAAACGCTGGTCGAGCACTTGGTCGAACCGGAATGGGAGAAGGTGTTCGAGATCGTGGACGTGAAGATGAATCGAATCCAGGCGAAGGGCGTTTCCGAATAGGCGCCGTGGACGCAGGCCCCGCGGCCATGGAAAGGACAGGCGATGACGCGCTACATCCAGGGCGATTTGAGTGCAGGGCCGTTCCGCTTTGCGCTGGTCGTCAGCCGATTCAATGAGTTCGTAACGGGGCGGCTGGTCGAGGGGGCGATCGACACGCTGGTCCGGCACGGCTGCGCGGAAGAGATGATCACGTGCATCCGCGTTCCCGGTTCGTTCGAGCTGCCGCTGGTCGCGCGGCGCGTGGCCGAGAGCGGCAAGTACGACGCCGTCATCTGCCTGGGGTGCGTGATCCGCGGGCAGACGCCTCACTTCGAATACGTCGCGACGCAGGCTGCTCGCGGGATCGCCCAGGCGGCGATCGATACGGGCCTGCCAATCACGTTCGGCGTGGTAACCGCGGACACGCTCGAACAGGCGATCGAACGAGCCGGCAGCAAGGCGGGCAATCGCGGAGCGGACGCGGCGGCCGGCGCCATCGAAATGGCCAACCTCCTCGCCAAGCTGGGTGAGGGCAAGTAACTCGTGGCACGTCCGGATCGGCATCGGGCCCGCATCCTGGCAATGCAGTCGCTGTGCCAGCTCGACGCGCAGGGGGACGCGTTTCTCGAGCACGTACCGGAATTTATCGCCGAAGCCCACGCTGACGGGCGGACCGGGGATTACGCACATCGCATTGTCGAGGGCGCCTGGCGCCAGCGAGAGGCGCTCGACCGCGATATAGTGTCGGTGGCGAGCGAATGGTCGGCAGAACGACTGTCGCCCGTCGATCGCAACGTGTTACGCGTGGCGCTCGTGGAGTTTGAGCTGGCCGAGGCGCCGTTCAAGGTGATCGTGAACGAAGCGATCGAGATCGGACGCGAGTTCGGTACGGCGGAGACGCCACGGTTCATTAACGGCGTGCTGGACACGCTGCACAAGCGGTTCAGCCCGGAAGAAAGCAGCGACTGATGGGTCTGTTTGATCGTCTGAAGAAGGGTCTGTCGAAGACGCGGGACAAGGTCGTCGGCGGCTTTCGGGCCGTGCTGCCGTTCGGCAGGAAGATCGACGAGGGCATCCTGCGCGATCTCGAGGACTCGATGCTGACGGGCGACATCGGTCCGGCCACCACGGACAAGCTGATGAGCGCCGTGCGGGCGGCGTGGAAGCGGGGGCAGATCAGCGAGACGCAGGACATCATCGAGTTTCTGAAGAAGCACATCATCGAGATGTGGCCGGACTCGCACCGGGAGCTGAAGAAGGCGCCGGAGGGGCCGACGGTGGTGCTGGTGGCAGGGATCAACGGGTCCGGCAAGACGACGAGCATCGCCAAGCTTGCGAACCTGCTGACGAAAGAGGGCAAGAAGGTGATCGTGGCGGCCGGCGATACGTACCGGGCGGCGGCCGTCGAGCAGCTCACGCAGTGGGCCGGAAGGATCGGCGTGCAGATCGTCAAGCATCAGCAGGGTGCGGACCCGGGGGCGGTGGCGTACGACGGATGCGAGGCGGCGATGGCCCGCAACGTCGACTACCTGCTCGTGGACACGGCCGGGCGGCTGCACACGCAGGACCACCTGATGCGCGAGCTGGGCAAGATTCAGAAAGTCGTCGCGAAGAAAATCCCGGGCGCGCCGCACGAGGTGCTGCTTGTGCTGGACGCGACGATCGGGCAGAACGCGGTGCTGCAAGCGCGGATGTTCAGCGAGCACGTAGACGTGAGCGGGATTATTCTGGCGAAGCTGGACGGCAGTGCAAAAGGCGGCATCATCATCGGCATCCGCGATCAGTTGGACGTACCGGTGAAGTTCGTCGGACTGGGCGAGACGGCGGAGGACATCGAGCGCTTCGATCCGAAGGCGTTCGTGGACGCGCTGTTTGCCGCCGAGTGATGGCGGACCAACCACTGGCATCTCTTGATAAGGGGCGCGCGAGTCATGGCTCGCGTCGGTGAAGATCTTCATCACGATCGGGGCATCCAGTTCAACATTTTCTGCGCCAAGTGCGGGTACAACCTGCGGACGCGGCCGACGATTGGTCGCTGTCCGGAGTGCGGTAACGAATACGACGCGCGGTCGGACAAGCTCGTGGGCATTTTGCTTGGCAACACGCACGAGCTGCTGCCGACCGAGCTCGGGCTGATGGTCATCAGCGGGGCGGTGGGCATCTGGTCGCTGTACTGGGCGGTCGAGGAGCACACGCTTTGGCTGT
>JBECKQ010000457.1:0-3698 GCA_040235375.1 Phycisphaerae bacterium
GAAGGCGCGAAGTCCTCGCGATTACTCACAAAAGGCGGCGGCCCCCCACTGGCGTGGGGGGTTCTGACCGTGCGGCGGCGGGGCGTATGCGCGGTTGACGTTGTATCCGCTTCCTGACGGGCGCGGCTCGGACGGCGTTACCGGCGATTCGCTGGGTGACGTATCCGTTGGAAGCGGCGACGGCGAAGGAGCATTGTCGGCGTTAGTCCGCTTCCTTACGGGCGCGGCTCGGACTGCGTTACCGGCGATTCGCTGCATGACCTATTCGTTGGACGCGGCGACAGCGAAGGGGTGGTTGTCGGCGCCAGTCCGCTTCCTGACGAGCGCGGCTCGGACGGCGTTACCGGCGTTTCGCTGGGTGCCGCATTCGCTGGAAGCGGCGACGGCGAAGGGGTGGTTGTCGGCGCCAGTCCGCTTCCTGACGGGCGCGGCTCGGACGGCGTTACCGGCATTTCGCTGGGTGCCGCATTCGCTGGAAGCGGCGACGGCATTCAGGTTCGCGCGGCGGCGCGGTCCTCTTCCTCGTCTTCGTAGACGAACGGCACTGCGCGCGGGGAGCGCTCGGGCATGCGATAGAGCACGACCAGCAGCACGATGCCGAAGAGGAACATGCCCACGCTCACGGTCTGCGAAATGGTCAGAAGGCCGGCCGTGTCGTGCGGGTTGTCCACGCGGATCGTCTCGAGCACGATCCGCGTGATCGGATAGATGATGCACAGCGCCGCAAACACCACGCCGTGCCGCTTGCGACGATAGAGAATCTCCAGCAGCAGCCAGCTCAACAACAGCGCGTTGATGATGCCGTAGACTTGCGCAGGCTGCACCGGCAGGGAACGATGGTGCTCCGCGAGGTCGCGCAGCTCGGTCGCCGTCATGCCGCGGCTCGGGTCCTGGCGCGAAGGGAACGCCTCCGCCCAGCGCAGCGCAGCGATCTCCTGATCGTGCTCGGTCAGCGCCGCCTTCGCCGCCTCCAGCTCTTTCTTGAGCGCCTCGATCTCGGCCGGCTTCGCCTCCAGCGCCCGCAGATTGCGTATCGACTCTTCCGCTTTCCGCACGCGCAGCGCCGGCCCTTCCAGTTCCGTCACCGACATATTGAGCTGCTTGTCCGGCAAGAGGAACGGCGGCCCGCCCAGCGGCGTGACGATCAGCTCGGCCGGCATGGTCATCTGCCGGTTCTCCCACTGCCGAATGGTCGCAAAGCTGCTGCTGGGGAACTGAATGCCCCACGGTATGACTTCCTGCCCCTGAGGCGTCACGCAGACCCCGCCCCAGCAGCAGCCGTTCAGCAGGCAGCCCATCCGGCCGAATGCCAGCCCCCAGGCGGCGGCGGGCGTCAGAATGTCGAGGTACATGCGCATGGACACGCCGGCCAGCCACAGGTAGACGACGCAGCCGAGCATCGCGAACAGCAGGCCGCCGTAGTACTCCATCCCCCCGCCGGTGCAATCCAGCGCCGCGAGGATCGGCCGCGGCTGGATGGCAAACGTCGACTCCCAGTAGTGAATGACGAAGAAGAGCCGGGCCCCCACCACGCCGCAGATCAGGCTGATGAAGCCCATGTTCAGGATGACGTCGGGGTTGGCCTTCACCCGCTCGGCGCGGCGCATGGAAAGCCACACGCCGGTCAGGAACCCCAGCGTCAGCATCGCTCCGTAACTGCGAACGGGATAATGGACGAACGGCAGGTCAAACAGCTCTGGATGCATTCGCTCTCGCCGCGGACCGTCGCCGCGCTTGAAATCGATGAAAGATATACCAGCCCTGCAAGCAAACCGGCTGCCGGCTCACCTGCCCCGGACGTACCGGCCGGGTCCCCCTCTCGCAACGCACGAATCGGGCATGCTAGCCCGCACCGCCGCTCCCGTCCACCGCCACGTTGTCGATCAGGCGTGCCCCGCCGAACCAGGCGGCGAGGCAAATCCGCGCCGGGCCGGCAATCGTCTCCACCGCTTGCAAGGTGTCGGGATCGACGACGGAGACATAGTCGATCGACTCGGCTCCCCCCTTTTCCAGGTTCGCGTGGATTTCGCGCTCGATGCTGCGCGCGTCACGCTCACCGGCGGCGACGCGTCCCGCGGCGGCCGCCAGAGAAGCGTGCATGACGCACGCCTGTCGCCGTGCCTCCGTGGTCAGGTAGTCATTGCGGCTGGACATGGCCAGGCCGTCGGGCTCTCGAATGGTCGGCAGCCCGACGACGGAGACGGGCATGTTCAGGTCCTCGACGATGCGGCGGATCACGACAAGCTGCTGGTAGTCCTTCTCTCCGAAGTAGGCCACGTCGGGCTCGACGATGTTGAACAGCTTGCAGACGACCGTGCACACGCCGTCGAAGTGACCGGGCCGATACTTTCCGCAAAGCGTCTCCGACAGGCCGGCCACATGGACGCGGGTGCACTCGCCGCGTTCGTACATCTCCTCGGCGCCAGGATGAAAGACCAGGCGGACGCCGCGCTCGGCGCAGCCCGCGAGGTCGTCGTCCCAGGCGCGGGGATAGCGCTCGAAGTCCTCTTCGGGGCCGAACTGAAGCGGGTTGACAAAGACCGTGACGACGCACGCGTCGGTCTCGGCGACGCACTGCTCGATCAGCGACCAGTGGCCGTCGTGCAGCGCTCCCATCGTCGGAACGCAGCCGATCTGCAGTCCCGTGCGGCGCCATTGAGCGATGGCCGCCCTTGCATCCGCGATTCGTTGCGCCACTTTCATCGCAAGGCTCTCCCGTCTGCGGCAAGGCGGTCACTATACGGGGGGGCACCGCCCACGCAACCCGCCCGGCTCGCCGTCTCACCGTCGCTGGCACCCCGCACGTTGACACGTCCTAAAACGGCTTCTAACTTCCCATCGCGACGGCACTTGGAGACCTTCTAACTAACCCCCGGGGCGCGCCGGTGTCTAACAGGGCGGATGTGGGTTCCGACACCAATTGGGACAACGGCGGCCAGGAGCACGACGCCAGTTGCGTTCTGGCAGTACGCGACGGCGATTCGGCGGCGTTCGATCGGCTGGTCGAACGATACCAGCGACGGGCGGTGGCGGTGTCGTACCGGCTGCTCGGCAGCACGCACGACGCGGCCGATGTCGCCCAGGATGCGTTCCTGCGGGCCTATCGGAACCTGCACCGGCTCGAAGACCCGCGGCGATTCGGCGCCTGGTTCATGCGGATCGTCACGAACCTGTCGCTCAACTTCCGGCGATCGCGCGGCCGGGCCGCGGCCTTCTCGACCGACGACCTCGTCGAGTCCGGAAATGAACGGAGAGCGTCCGGGGCGATGCACTCCGACCGGCACGGCGCCGGCGCGAACACCGACGCAACCGAGCTCGAGCAGGCCGTGGCCGCAGCGGTGGACGCGCTGCCGGAGAAGCAGCGGCTCGCCCTCGTGCTCTTCTCGATGGAAGGATTGCCGCAGAAGGAGGTCGCCGAGATCATGAACTGCACGGTCGAGCTGGTGAAATGGAACGTGTTCCAGGCGCGAAAGGCGCTGCGGAAGGCGCTGGCGGATTACATGGATCAAGATTGAGATTCGCGCCGCACGCGCGGCGCCGGTAAGGCGAACAATGTCGCAGTTTCCTGACTCATCTGACGAACGGCTCTTCCGCCTGAGTGAGTACCTCGACGGCACACTCGAGCCGGCCGAGCGCGAGGCGCTCGAGCGTGAACTGGCGCGAGACGAAGACCTCGCCGCGGAGTTCGAGGCGCTGCG
>JBECKQ010000055.1:0-12937 GCA_040235375.1 Phycisphaerae bacterium
ACCTCTTCCCGCCGGCCACCATGTACCCGATCATGAGCCAGCGCGGCTGCCCCTTCGCCTGCAACTTCTGCAGCAGGCCATACGGCCGCAAGCTCCGCTCGCGCTCGCCCGACCACGTCGTCGCCGAGCTCAAACGCAGCTACGAGCAGTTCGGCTGCCGCCAGGTCGACTTCTACGACGAGACCTTCACCGTACGCAAAACGTACGTTCAATCGCTGTGCGAACGGATCGAAGCCGCCGGCCTCGCCGGGAACATCCGCTTCTGGGCCTACGTCCACGCGAACACGATCGACCTCGCCACGGCCCGGGCGATGAAACGCGCCGGCTTCGCCGAGGTGGGCATCGGCGTCGAGGCCGGCAGCGCCCGCGTCATGAAGAGCATGGGCAAGGGCGTCGGCGCCGACGACGTGCTCCGCGCCACGCGCACCGTCAAGCAAGCCGGCCTTCGCCTCGGCGCGTACTTCATCATCGGCCATCCGTACGAAACACCGGCGGAAGTCAAGGACACGATCCGCCTCGCCTCCGCCGTCAACCCCGACTCCGTCGCCTTCGGTATCATGACTCCCTACCCCGGCACGAAGGTCTGGGACCTCGCCACGCGCGGCGAAGGCGGCTACAAGATGATCACCACGACCTGGGAGGACTTTAACAAGCAGACCGGCAAAGCCCTCGAGCTCGATACCATGTCGCGCAAGACCATGGAGCGCCTCCAGCTTCAGGGCTACCTTACGGTCTACGTGCGCAACCTGCGCTTCCGTGAAATGCTCTCCGCCGCCTGGACGAACCGCAGGCGCATCGGCGTCATTCTCAAGAAGCTCGCCCTGCCGCGCCACGACGACGTCGCGGCCTCATCCTCCTGGCTCGAAACCACCGCCCGACCCCAGTTCACTCCCGACCCCGGCAATGCATAGGCTGATTGACCGTGCGCGAACACACGTCGGCCTGTCAGAGCCGCGACCGCAACAGGCGGAATACTCAGAGGCTGTTCGTTCTCGACCGACCCTCCCCTTTCCCCTCCCTTGCAGCGTCGAAGATCCGTTTGAGGGAGGCGGGGTCTTCGAGAGCGATAAGCGTTCGGAGGTATTCCGACAGTCTGGTAAGGGAGCAGATTGACAACATCCAAGGGCCGAGCGCGCGCAGGCGAGCCATGATTCCGGCGTGGTGCCCACAGTATTGCGCGACACGGGATGCGCGTTATATGGATGAGGGCCTCCAGGGCCCGACGAGAAAGGAGCGTGCCGGAATGTGCACATCTCCACCTCACTCCTGCCGCCTGCGCGCCCGCGGACGCCGTCCCGCCGCCCGACCCCCCAACGTCCGCTTTTCGCGCACCCGCATTCTCGACAGCGCCAAGGCCGATGCCCCACCCGCGTTTTTGAGCAAATTCACCGATAGACGGTGTTTTCGCATCGGCTGGACCCACCGAAAACGCGGTTTTTATACAACCGCCTTCTCGGCCCCAGAAACGCTGTCTGATCGACGCCAGCGAAGTTGCTCAAAAAAAAACGCGGTAATGCCGGCGGGCGGATTGCTGTAAGTGCTTAAGAAAAAACGGGTTACGTGCAGGTTTGCCTATCTTCCAAACACGCGCCGCGGATTCAAAACGACACGCGAAGATGACAAAACGGGTGCCGTGCGACACGCTACTTGACACAGGCAGTTTCGGGCGGATCGCCGTAACTGCCTGTCGGATGGCCGGTTGCGGCCGTTTTTGGGGCGGTCCGCCGCGGACGTCGGGGCGGACATGCGGACGTCCCTTCCGGTCGATTTCGGCCGGTTCGGGCCGTGGCAAGATAGGTAAAGAGCGGGCCGGTGAGCGGCGGCCGGGCGGCCGGTTTGATGCCCATTCGACGAGCCGTCGAGCGGCCGGCGAAGGGCGGTCGAGGGAGCCGTGCGGGAGGGGCGGACCGCGGCCGCCAGGCGGGCGGCGACGGCGGCGAAGAGGGCCGGCCGGGCGTCGCCCTGGCGTCCGTGACGTCGGGCTCTGCCCTGGCCGGCATGATCCCTGTTCATCGGCTCGGCTGCCTGCGGGCTCGACCTAGCGGACGAGCGGGCCGCGGCGGACCTGGCCGAGTCGGCGGCGAGCCGCTCTGTCGAGGTTGCGGGCATGGATGCGGCTTCCTACATCCCGATGTTTATGCCGAGGCCGATCGCGGCCCGTGGCAGTCCGGCGAGGGCGACGGCCGTGAAGTCCTCGCCGCCCACGTAGAACGAATCCTTGTGCTTGTACGGCGGCACGAATCGGTAGCGGGGCCTGGCCGGCGTAAGCGTCCCCGGCGGATCGCCGCCGGTGACGGAGTAGTGACCGTTCGCGTCCGTCGTGTCGGAGTCCTGCGGGCCGCCGCTGTCCGGCTCGTAATGAACCACGACCCCGGCGAGCGGGTTGCCGTCGCAAGTAATGGTCCCGGTGATCGTGATCGCCATGCCGCCTGCCGCCTTCCTGCGATGCGCTCCCGCCTCGCGTCATGCACGATCGCCGGCCGGGCGGCGAGCTGGTCAGAGCGTGGCGAGTGCATTCCGGAATTTCTCCAGGATCGCCGGGGCGACGCCGAGCCGGTTGGCCGCGAAGGGGGCCGGGACAAACGCGCGACGATCGCCCGGCCCGCAGTAGGCGAAAGCGACCACCGGGCAGCCGGCGTCCGCGTCGGACCTGGCCGCCAGGCTGTCGAGGGCGGCCTGTGCGTCCGGCATCGTGGGCAGCCTGTCGAGCTGCTGGATACAGAACACGACCGGGCCGGCGGCGACGCGCTCGACTTCGCCCCATACGCGGCGCTCGAAACGGCTGCCCGCGTCGAACGGCTTGGACCAGCGCGTCGGATTCGGCGTTGCGTCTTCCGAGGCGAAGGCGTCGTGCAGCGTGACGCCATCGACGTACACGCGGAGCCGATCGAGCACGACGGCACAGATCGGCCGGCGGACGGCCCGCTCATCGACGCGCGGCGTGAAATCTACGGCCGGCGGGCCGAACGCGGACGTGAGCGCGAGCACGATCCGGGCGTCGAATCTTGCCGCGGCGTCGCGCCCCGTGGCGGCTGAGCTGTCCGGAGTGACAGACATTGACACTCTCTCGACTATTCGTTCAGGTCCGGTCCCTCTTCCGGAATCCGGCCGGGCTCCACGTCGTTGTACACTGTGCCGATGTTGTTGACGATCGTCGTGCCTGCGGTGCGCTGCAATCTGCCTACCGCACCGGCGAGCTTTTCGAGCTTCTCATCGGGGTATCCGAACAGAGGGCTGGCCATAAAGGCCCCCCGTGCGGAGCGCGGCACCGGCTTTCCGAATGGGTCTTTTGCCGACAGTGCGTCGAGGGCCGCATCCGCTTCGCTGACATCGAGGCCCATGTCGCGGAACTTGTCAACCTGCGCATAGAGCCGGTTGAACATCTCTTCCTCGATGACCGCCTCATCGCGCTGTACGAAATCCACGAACTGTTGCCGGCCGGTTCGTTCAGTGCGCAGCCGGTTGACGCGCTCTTCGGCGCGTTTCCGGGCCTCTTGGTAGTCGAACACTTCAAGGCCGCGCTGGGCGGCGAGATAGTCGCTTTGCGCCGTCCCGGCGGCCCGTCTGTAGCGGACGGTCGTGCGATACTGGTCGACGTCGCTGGCGAATTGCGGCGCGCCGACGCCTTCGTAGGCTCCGGCCGCTTCCGCCTGCTGCGCCACGTTCACCGGACCGAACGCCTGCAAAACTCGCAGCGCCTGCTCAGGGGCAACAGCCTTGAAGAGCTGGTCTTCTTCCGCCTTCGTGTCGATGCCGCCAAGGTAGTCGCGCAAAAGGTCCGTGGCCTGCGCGCGCGTCATGCTGCGAGGATCTATGCCGGCCGCCTTCGCGCGATCGGCCAGGATTCGGCTGAGCCCCGGTGACGGAGCGCTGGCCAGCGTGAGCAGCGTCTTTGTCGCTTCCGCGGCCTGTTCCGAACTCGCCGGGTTCGCTCCGATGGCCTGCGCGCCGAGCTGCAACTGATCCTCGAAGCTGATCCCCGCGCCGGCGGCCGCGGCGGCCGTGCGGTTCAACTGCATCGCGAACGCGCCGACGTTCGGAGATACCGAGCCCTGTGCGACGGCGGCGAACTGGGCAATGGCGGCCTGCGCCTCTTCGGGCGAGCCGAGCTTGTTGTTCGATTTCAGGAAATTCAGGAGCTGCTCGACAGAGCCGGAATCCAGGGCCGCGGAGCCGACGAAAGGCGCGAGTGTTTCGGCGAGCGGTTGGTTTGCCCGAATGCCGCCGCGATCGCCGAGCACAATATCGACGGTGCGCCCGAGAGACTCGGCCGCGCCGTAGCTGATCCCGCCGCGCTGCGCCAGGCGGGACACCAGCTCGATCGATTCCGCTTCCGGCATCTTCGTCTGCGCCTGGAACGCGGACGCGGCTTCCGAGAGCGTGACGGCCTTGTCGGCCATTTCGGCCTGTAGCTGCTGAATCTGTTCAAGGATTTCCTTGAACTCCCGGAAGGCCCCTATCACGGCCTCGAATCCGAGAAAGCCGCTGATCATGGAAATGGCGGATGCACGCAGGTTGGTCAGCATGCTATCGAGCGACGCCATCTGGCCGCCGGCGGCTTGGGACTTCTCGCCTGCGTCTTGCGTCGCATCGCCCATGCGCCGCCCGGCGTCGGCGACGCCATCGAATTGCTGCCGCGCCTCTTCGCCGCCGGTGACGCTGATTTTCTGCTCGATCGGTTCGGGCATTGTGGTCAACCTGGCCGCCGACGTGGGCGGCGGTCGTGCCTACTTCGTCCGCATCGTGCCGGCGTCGAGCTGCTTCGTGTGCTCGCCCGTGCCGCCGGCGAGCGTGGCACGGTTCGCGCTGCGCGCGTCGCCGGCCTGGCCGGCGTCGTGCTCTGCTGCCTGGCACTTGCCGGCGTCGGCGTCGCCGAGCTGCTCGGCGCGGTCCGCATCGCGGCAAGTGCATCGCTGCTCTTTGTCGATCATCGCCGCCTGCCTGCCGGACCTGGCCGGCTGATTCGATGCCGGGTTGAACCGGCGTCGATCGTTGCTCAAAGCGGCGTCGGCGAGCGGGAGGAGTCACACCCGCCGACGCCGCGGCTCTCGCGAAAGTCTCGATTCTACGCGGCTGCCGTGCGGAGCACGGCCATCGCGTCGCCGTCCGCTTCCTGGATATCCTGGCGCACGATGCACTTCACGGCGATCTGGTCCTCCTTGAACAGGGTGTCCTTGGAACGCTCGACGGAGATTGCCCGCCGCTGTCCGAGCATGCCCCAGAGCATGAGCGAGCCGAAGGCGATGAACTTCGTCGAAATCGCCGTGTCGCCGCTGTCGGGCAAGGTGTTCACTTCGACCAATTCGTACCCGTGGACGCGCGCCGGCCGGTCTTCCGTCGGCTGCTGGTAGATCGGCCGACCCATGCCGTCCTTCATCTTCTCGATGATGGCGCAAATTTCCGGGTGAGCGTAATACGCGCAATCCGGAGCACGCTTCGCGTAGGTGGGCACGGCTGCTTTCAGGTCGATCAGGTCGTCGCTGTCCAGGTCTTCGAAGTCCGTGTCGCCGGAGCCCATCGTCACGACCGACACGTTGCTCGACCCCAGCACACCGGTAATGCCGGCGTACGTGCTCGTGCCGTCGCCCACGAACCCGTTGGTGTCTTCCGCAATGGCCAGGGCCAGCGTGAATTCCAGGGCGAGCAGCTCGCCGAGCCCGACGGCGCTGTCCTCTTCCAGCTCGCGGCTGATCTCAGCGAAGATGCCCCACTTCTTGGCGTTGAGCGTGACGCGCCCGAAGGCGAGCTGACTGGCCGTGACGGCGACACCCTCATCGGGATAGTAGACGGTGAAGCCGCCGGTGCGCTTCGGCCAGCTCATGCGCGAGCCGGCCATCGGCACTTTCGCGATGCGCTGGCGGAACACGCCGTACTGCTCCACGTTCCGGATAATCGCCCTGGCGAACTCTTCCGGCACGAGATAGCCGCCGGCCGAATCGGTGCTTTCACCCATCGCCTTGACGAACGTGTCGGCCGAACAGAACTTGCCGTCCGCGGTGCGGATGGCGGCGCAGAACTTGGCGACCTTGCCGGCGCAATCGCTGCGGACCTGGCTGTGCGGATGCAGGGCCGCGATGGCGAACAAGCCGAAGTGCTTCGCTTGCTCTTCGTTGTCGAAGAAACCCTTGTAACTCGGATCGCGCCCCGTGTTGCTCGTGCCCAGCTTCGGCAACTGCCGCGTGTACTGGCCGAGGGTCTGCTCGATGAACGCGAGCTTCTCTTCGAGCGCCTTGCGGGCCGCGGACTCGGCCCCGAGCTTCTCGGCCAGGATGGTTTTGATCTGGCCGACCGCCGCTTCAATATCCATGATTCTTACTCCGTTCTTCCGGTCGGCCGCATCCGTGCGGCCGCGAGTGTCGAACGCCGCCGCACACGCGGCGGGCTGCCTGCCTATGCCTTTTGCAGCTCAGCGCCCAACGCGCTGAGCTTGCGGGCGAATTCCTCATCGTCGCCGTCGAACAGGCCGGACCGCCGCGACGGTCCGAGCGACCCCGAGCCGCCGGCAACTTTCGCGGTGAGCCTGTCCAGGTCGGAGCGCAGCTCCGCAATCATCGCTTCCCACTCGGCGGCGTGGCCGCGATCGGTAATCGACCGCTGGCCGTAGCCGGCCAGCTTGCCGGCCACGTAGTCTGTCACCAGCGCGTGCGGGTTTGCGCCCACGCTGACAAGGGAGATTTCGAGCAACAGCGCCTTCGTGTGGACAAGCACGCCATCGGCGGATCGCCGCTGGCGTTCCTTCGGAATGAAGCCGACGGAGAGCGCCCGCTGTGCTCCGGAGAAGATCGCCGCGCCATGATCGCGGCCGACCTCAGTATCGATGATCTGGCCGATGCCCCACACCGGATTCTTCTCCGTCTGTAGCTCGATCGTCTTGCCGGCGACGGTGGACTTGCCGTTATTCAGCCGGTGCTGGTGACTGGCGAGCAGTACCGGGTTGCTCATGTAGACGTGGCGCAGCTCGTGAAACGCGCCGGCTTGGATGATCTCTTCGTCGTGGTCGATCGAGTCATCGCTGGCGATGAACCGAAATTGTTTCTTTTCGGCGTCGAGCTTCTCCTGCGAGATGGCCGCCAGTGTCAAGCACACGTCGCCGAAGAGCTTGTCGTTGTCGCGCAGCGCGGGGATGCTGCCCCGGAAGTCCTTTATATGTACGATCATGTTGACCGTCCTTTCCCTGTTCGCCGGAGCCGGCCGCCGAGCCGCTTGGCGATCTGCGCCGAAACCGCGTCGATATCCTCCTGCCGGGCCATGATGCGATTCAGGCGGGCGGCGAGCTTCTCATCGTCGATCGCTTCATTGGCGGCAACCGCTCGGCGCTCGCGAGCCGCGGCGCGGTCGAAACCCTGTTGCGTGTTCGCCTCGTGCGCCGGGTTGCGGATGGCCGCGAGGCAGAGGTTGAACCAACGGCCGAACACTTCGCGCTCGATCCGCTGATCGGGCCGCGCGGCGATCTGCTGGCAGGCGAGACACCACACCGCGAATTCCGCCGGGTCAATGGGGTGCTCACTGGTCGGATCATCGTCGAGCGGTTCGGCGTCCGGGTCGGGTGCATCGTAGGCCGACACAAACGACTTGTTGGCTTCAAGCCAGGCGGTGGAATCCGCATCGCCCGCGGCGGCCAGGCACTCGGCAACCTCGATCTGTTGTATGGCTTTGAAGTCGGCGAGAATGTTCCGGACTTCGTCGTCCGACAGGTCGGGATACTCAGTCGGATCAAGTCCGTGCTCGATCAGCTCGCGCTGCTCTTGGCGGCGATACTCGCGCACTTCGGCATCGGTGACGATGATCCCGCCGCCCATGTGTTTGCCGGCGGGCGCTGGCGGACACCGGCCGTTGTCGAAATCGCTGCTGAGCAGCTCGCGGAAAGCGTCCGCAAAGCCCTTCAACTGCGCGGAGTCGGCGCTATTTGAGTTGTGTGCGCGCTTCCTGGGCATTCTCCGCAATCCGTTGCGTGAGTGACACGAAATGACACTTATTCGCTATGTGCTGCTCGTGCTGGTCGGTGATCCGTCGCCGCCATCCTCGCGTTGCGACGCGTTCCGTGTGATCGGGCCGCCAGCCTTCATTTCCTCGAGCGCGTTCAAAAACGGCTTGATGTCGATGTGATCTTCGGGCAAAAGCGCCTTGCGTGCTGCCGATTGAGCGGCCATTCCCCATGCGTGCGCCAAGTACGCAAGTTGAACGGTATTCAAATGCTGGGTCTGATCGAGGGCGCGAATGATCGCGGCAAGGTGTCCGAAGATGAGGTGTTGAGCTTCCGGCGAGTGCTGAAGATAGAAGGACGCGAGGTCGAAGAAGTCGCCAATGATACTGCGCACAGACGGGTACGCGTCGGAACTCAATAGCGTCTCCGGCGGGATCGATCCATCCTGCCCTTGGGTGTCGTCGAACAGCCAGTCGATCGGCACTTCGAGGGCACGGGATAGCGATAGGGCTTTTTTGACGCTGAGGTTGGACCGCTGGCCAAGCGCCGTCGTGAGCGTATTGAGCGGCCATCCCGCCGCTTCTTCCACGTGGCGGTAAGAGAGACCGCGTGCTTCCACTATCGCCCTTACTTTTTGAGCCCACGTCATGCCTCATACGCTAGCAACCGAAACCCGCCATACAAGCGGGCGTGGTGGAAGTTGAAGCTTTTTACTTCCAGATTTCAGTTGACGCCTCAGAATCGACGATGTATAACATCGGTCGTATTCTCGTACCTGGAGCAGATTACGCTCTTCCGGAGCCGTTGTCAAATGCTAAACGTGGTCAACATTACGAGAAAAGGTAAGCGGGGGAACGACGCTGAGGTTCTGGAGGTATTGGAACAGCTGGCGGAAAAGCAGTGCTGCAGCGCCCACAGTGCCGCCGTCCTCTGTATCCGGTCCTCCCCACTCTTCAAGCTTGAACTGAGGCGGCTAAGGGCCGCGGGCCGGGCGATCAGTGTCGCGGCGCCTGAAGATGTCGCCGATTCGGCCGCCCAAGAGCCCGTCGAACAGCCGTCAAAGCCCCAAAAACGCGGCCGTAAACCCAAGGGAGGCAGCGCGTAGCGATGCCAGATCGGCCCGACAAGCGACGCCTCACGCCCGACGAAGAGGCAGTTGTCGCGCGCTGTGCTGACGTGCTGGCGATCGACCTGCTGGTGCGATCCGGCCACGCGCCGGAAGCGGCACGCGAGCTGCTCGACAGGGCCGATGAGCGTGAGGTGGAGCTGGCCAACAACCTGCACAGAGTCAAACGCCGGGTGTGGGCGCTGGCACTGGCGATCATAGCGGCCGCGCCCGATCGGGCGACGCGCGTGGCGGCCGTGGAAGAATCGGCGCGGCGCTGGCCGGGCTGCGCCGACCTCGTGCGGTCGGTGCTGCCGCTGGTGGACGCGATCGCCGACAGGCAGCTCAGCTTCACCGAATTCATCGAGACCGACCTGGACGCGGAGCGCGGCGTCGCGGGTCTGCTGGCAGGAAACGAGAAGTGACACGACGCGGCACAACATTGGCCTTGACGGCCGGCGGCGTATCCTGCAACGCCGGCCGTGCTTCATTGTTCGGTGGCGGCCGTGAGCAGCTCGCAGTTACCCCGGTGCCGTCCAGGCACGCGCCGGGAGCCGCAATCGCTGGCCGCCAAACTCCTTTGCGGCAACGGAGCCCGTCCGGTGTGCGCCGGGCGGGCTCCGGCCGTTGGCAATCACCCACACGCGGCACGTGCCGCCGTGTGGCACTCGATACGCAGTGCGGGCGGTATTTGTGTCCCCGAAGAAAGGTTCCGAGACCTATGTGTTGACGGCCGCCCGCACTGCTTCTTTTGCATTGAGACGGTGAGCGGATGAACGAATCACCAAAACCCCCGCACGAGCTGCTCGAAGGCATCCTCGCCGAAGTCCGCGAGATGAAGGCGGCAAACGAGCGGTTGCAGGCGGCGCTCGCGCGAGAGCAAGAGCGGCTCGAAGCGGGGGCCGAAGCACGGCAACGGGTCGAATTTCAGGCACGCCGCGAGCTGTTCGCGCTGATCCGCAAGCTGATCGCCGAATTCGGGGCCGAGGGGTTTGTCGCCACCGCGCCGGAGTTGCGCAGCGTCGGCCCGGCGATGCGCGAGCACCTGGGCGCACTCGCGAAAGCGATCGCCGCGGGCATGGGCTTCGGTGCCTACTGCGAAGCAGAATATGACGCCGCGCGCTGGCTGGAGCGCGAGGCGAAAACGGAGTAACCGGGTATGAAAACTGCAACGCAAGAGCGGGCGATCCCCGAAGTAAACGAGCGCGTGCTCGCGATCCTCGATCCGTCCATGCTGCCGGAAGCGGAGCTGCCCACAACTCCGCTGACCAGCTTCTGGTATCGGGCGAACTGGGAGCCGATCGAAGTGGCCATCGCGCAAGGGCGGGTCGTGGTCCTCAGCGTCGAATCGGGCGAGCTGCACGCGGCGGCGACGGCGGCGCTGTTCTACACCGGCGGCAACCTGGCGTTTCGCCACGATGCGGCGCGGGCGCGGCTGTACCTGTACCGTCCGCCGCGAGCCGCGGAAGAGTCAACCGACGATGAAACGGCCGACGGCCAGGCGGACACGGACGGGGCGGCGGACATGCTGTCGATGCGCCTGTCGAACGCCGCTTTAATCGGGATCGAAGGCACGATCGCTATGCTGTCATTGGAGCAGCTATTCCGAACCGTCGAGGCATTGGCCACGAAGGTCGCGCCCGACAAGCTGCCCGAAATCGAAGCACACGACGGCGATCGGGAATGGCTGGGCGGCGCACTGGTGGACTGTCTCGGAAGGCTGAGCGTGCCGTGCGCGTTGGCGGTCCGCAAGATGCTGAACGACAAGGCGGCGAACGGCGGCGACGACGACGGCGAATTCAGCCTGGCGGACTGACGGAGCGGGCGGGCGATGAACGGCGACGGTATCCAATACGTCGGGGAAAAGCCCAAGCGGCGGCAACGTCGCTGGCGGCCGCCCGCGGTGCCGAAGTTCATCATTCATTCGCCGACCGAGCTGCCCGCCCGCGGACGCGAGCGTGCTTTCGGCCTGGTGAAGTGGGAGGTCGTGGCCGCGGCCCTGGACCGCGGCGAGTGCGTGAGCTTCTCCGTCGAGCCGGCGGACTTCCTGGACCTGTGGCGGTACGCGGCAATGAA
The DNA here is from genome assembly GCA_040235375.1 of Phycisphaerae bacterium. Lineage (GTDB taxonomy): Bacteria > Planctomycetota > Phycisphaerae > UBA1845 > UBA1845 > JBECKQ01. Next base: position 11,106 of record JBECKQ010000055.1, read on the forward strand.
GCTGGGGCGGCCGATCGCGGTGCGCTACTCGGCCGGACACAACACGCTGGCCATCTACCCGTTCGGTGACGACGCGGCCGGCGACGCCGGCGAAGGGCCGAACGGGCGCGATTTCCGCAACCGCATCCGCGAGCTGTCCGCGCGTCTGCTGATCGTGGCGGATGCGCTCGAATACGTCGAGGCGCGGGGCGTTCGCGGGCACGGCCGGGCGGAAGCGCTGGCGCTGTTCGTCGAGCAGCGCGGCCGGAGCTACCCCGCGGCGTTCGACGCCGAGCAGCTCGCGGGGTGGATTGAATCCGTCGAACGCAACGAGCGCGAGGGGCGGCAATGAAAGCCGAGACACAACCACGATGCGAAAGGCGGTCCGTCGCGAGCGACGTGTACACGCTGGGCGGGCTGCGCGCGAGCGTCGTGGACTACCTGGACGGCATCGCGTTCAACGCGCCGACGGCGACGATCCGCCGGGCGCTGCGATCGCTCGGCTGCAACAGCGCCGAGCTGGACGGCGAAGAGCACGGCGGACGGCTGAGAGGGCAGGCGACACGATGACGGCAGTGAGGGCGACAATCCCAAGCGATACGCACGACGCCGGAAGCTGGATTCTGGCCGAGGCGCTCGGCGTGTCCAAGCGGCACGTGCGCCGGCTGCACGAGCAGCTCGGACCGCTGGGCGCGTCGCGCAAGCGCGGCTCGGCGTACATCCTGCGAGCAGATCATCCCGACGTCGCCCGGCGGCTGGCGATCGCCTCGCGCGACACGAGCTATGCCGACCTGTCGGGCTTCACCACGAAGCAAGTCGAAGAGGCCCGCAAATGGCTGCGCATCGTCAAAATCGGGCGCGTGGAGATTGCCCGCAGCCTGGCCGGCGGCATGAACCGCAGCGACGCTGTCGAGGCGTTCTGCGCGACGCAGGGGGTCAGCGCGGCGACGTACCGGCGGCGGGACAAGGCGCTCAGCCGATCGCGCGGCCGACACCTTATCTCGCAGATCGACGGGCGAGGCAACCGCGCCCATGCGAGCGGCGACGGCACGGAGGCCGCCCGCTCGCCCGAAGCGTGGGACTGGTTCCTCTCTCTCTACCTCGACGAAAACAAGCTGTCCGTGACTTTGTGCCACGATATGACAGCGGAGCGGGCGCGGGCCTGCGGCTGGGCCTGGCCCAGTCTGCGGACGGTGCAGCGCTGGTCGAGGGCGATCCCGCAAGTGTCGAAGGTGCGCTATCGCGAGGGCAAGGCCGCCTTCGAGTCGAAGTGCATGCCGCGGATGCAGCGGACGTACGAGCACGTCGCCAGCGGCGAGCACTGGTGCGCCGATGAATCGACGCTCGACCTCTACGCCCGCGCTCCGGACGGGCGCGGCGGGTGGAAGCGCGTGCGTCCGAAGCTGACCGCCTGGCTGGACATCCGCTCGCGGCTGTTCGTGGGCTGGCACATCTCGCATCGGGCGAACAGTGACACGATCGTGGCAGCGTTCAAGGCGGGCGTCGCGAGATACGGCCCGCCGGTGCAGGTGACGTGCGACAACGGCGAGGATTACAAGTCCGTCGCCGGCCGCTCGCGGAAGTGGGCGAACTTCGATCAAGCGCGGCTGCAATCCATCTACGGCGAGCTGGGCATCGCGCCGCATTGGGCAATCCCCTACGAGCCGTGGGCAAAGATTATCGAGAGCCATTTCAGGGCCGTTCACAACCGCTTCGACAAGCTCTTTAATTCCTACTGCGGCAACAAGCCGGAGAATCGGCCGGCGGGCGTCGAGCGCATCGGCGTCATGGCGCTGCCGACGGTGGATGAAATCGCGGCGCAATTCGAGCAGTGGCTGCACGCCCACCACCAG
>JBECKQ010000133.1:0-11787 GCA_040235375.1 Phycisphaerae bacterium
TTGTTCACGAGAACGAGCACCTGGTCCGGCTCGACCTCCACGCGGACGCCGAACCATACCACGGCCAGAAGCACTGCCGACAGCACGAGCACGACGCCGATCAGCCGTCCGATCCACCCAAACGGCGAGCGCCGCATCGCCCGGGTCGGCTGCTGCGCGTCATATTGAGACATGGCTCTTCCTTCCTTGTTTGCTGGACTTGCCGTTTATGTCGATACGCCGGTCCTCGTGGCACGGGCTTCCAGCCCGTGATTCATGGACAGGATGCCCGTGTGACAGCATCCGACGAAAACAGTGTCACACAATTGGCATCTGCCGGAAACGCTCCAGGTCTACCAGAGGCCCTTGCCGCACTGGGCGCAGAAACGTGCGTGCGTCGGGTTGAGGTGCCGGCAGTGGGGACAGGGCGTCTCCGTGCCCAGGCGCAGGCCCTCTCTGTCACGTCCGGCGCGCCGAAGCACTGTCACGCCGACCAACACCGCCGCGATCAGGATCAGGATCACGATGATCGTCATGGGCCCCATTTGCTTTTCCTCATGCGCGCCTGGCTCACTAAAGAAAATATACACGATGGTCCCGGCAACGCCATTTATAACCCGCCCGCGCCTTTGGAACACGCTCCTGCCGCCAGCGCACGCGGCGGATACTGGTCTATCGGCGGGCGTGCTTGCAGCACCGCAGCACACGCGTTGTAATCTGGGAACTGGGGGTACGTGCCCGCAGCGCATGCCGGGCAGGCATTCCGCGCCGTCAGAAGAAAGGCGTTGAATCATCTGGAGCGCAAGCGTGGATCTGAAAACTCGAATCGACATCGCCGCCGGCCGCCAGCCCGCCGACCTCGTCCTCAAAGGTGGCCGCATCGTCAACGTCCTGTCCTGTGAAATACACGAAGGGGACGTGGCCATCGCCGGCGACCGCATCGTCGGCATCGGCAAATACGATGGTAAGGAGATCCTCCAACTTGACGGCCGGTACGTCTGCCCCGGCTTCATCGACGCTCACGTGCACATCGAATCGTCCATGCTGAGCGTGCCGAAGTTCGCGGCGCTGGTGGCGTCGCACGGCACCGCGGCCGTCGTCACCGATCCGCACGAAATCGCCAACGTGATGGGCACCGAGGGCATTCGTTTCATGCTCTCGTCGAGCAAGTACTGTCCGATCCACGTGTACGTGATGATCAGCTCGTGCGTGCCGGCGTCGCCGTTCGAGAGCGCCGGCGCCGAGCTCACCGCGCTGGACATTCAACCGCTGCTGACCGATCGGTGGGTCCTCGGACTGGCGGAGATGATGAACTTCCCCAGCGTCGTCCACGGCGACTCCGCCACGCTCGACAAGCTCAACATTCCCGGCGTCCACCGGATCGACGGCCACGCCCCCGGCCTGACCGGCCATTCGCTGTGCGCTTACGCCGTGGCCGGTATCGGCAGCGACCACGAATGCACGACGGCACAAGAAGCGCTCGAGAAGCTCCGCGTCGGCATGCACGTCATGATTCGCGAAGGCAGCCAGGCACGAAACCTCACTGCGCTGGTGCCCGTCGTGACGCCGGAGCGGCTCGACCGCTTCATGTTCGTCACCGACGACAAGGATGTGGAGGATCTCATCAAGGAGGGGCACATCGACCACATGATCCGCCGGGCCGTCGAGCTGGGGATGCAGCCCGTTCACGCGATCAAGCTTGCCACGATCAACCCCGCTCGGTATTTCGGCTTGCGGCATCTGGGCGCGATCGCGCCGGGTCGGATGGCGTCGATCTGCGTGCTCGATGACCTCGAGCGCTGCAAGGTCAGCCGTGTCTATCATGCCGGGCGACTCATCATAGACGAGGGCCAGTTCATCGATCGGGATGCCGACAAACGAAAGCCGCAAATCCTGCGCAGCAGCATCAACGTGCAATGGCTCGAGCCGGAGCAGTTCGCCATCAAGGCGCCCGACAACCACGAGTGCCATGTACACGTGATCAGGGTCCTGGAGGACCGGATCGATACGGAGCGGACGATCGAGACGATGCGGCCGGTCGGCGGCGAGCTGCATGCCGATCCGAGGCGCGATCTCGCCAAGGTCGCGGTCATCGAACGCCACCAGGCGAGCGGCAAGACGGGGCTCGGATTCGTCCGGGGGTTCGGACTGTCCGGCGGTGCAATCGCGTCATCTGTCGGGCACGACTCGCACAATCTGGTGGTGGCGGGCACGAACGATCACGACATGTACACGGCCGCCGTCCAGTTGGTGAAGATTCGCGGCGGCTTCTGCGCCGTGCGCGACGGGACGATTCTGGCCGAGGTGCCGCTGCCCATCGGCGGCCTGATGAGCGACGTGGATTCGCAAACGTTGAGCGATCAGCTCGCCGTCCTGCACGAGGCCGTCGCCGGAATGGACTGCAAGCTTCGCCGTCCCTTCATGGCTCTGTCGTTCCTCAGCCTGTCGGTCATCGGCAAGCTCAAGCTGACCGATCAGGGACTCGTGGACGTGGACAAGTTCCAACTGATCGGCCTGATCGCGGACGGATAGCGCTCCTTGCCTTTCGACCGCATCACGTTCACCCGCACGCTGGCCGGCGCGGCCGCTGAGCTCGGCCTCGCGAGCGAGCCATCGTTGCTGGACCGCGCGGCAGACCATTTCGCGCTGGTGCTCGAGGTCAATCAGCAGTTCAACCTGACGCGGATCGTCGACGCGACCGAGGCGGCCGCGAAGCTCTACGGTGATTCACTCGCCGCCCTGGCTTGGGTCGACGGCGAGGGCGCGCAGGTGCGGCGATGTCTGGACATCGGAACCGGCGCCGGTTTTCCTGCTGTTCCGATCGCGATCTGGCGTCCGGCGTGGCAGGTGACAGCCGTCGATTCCACCGGGAAAAAGGCGAGGTTCATCCGTGAATGCGCCGCATCACTCGGCATTGACAACCTGACGGCCAAACACGCCCGCGCCGGTCAGCAAAAGCCGGCGCGGCCGTTTGATCTCGTGCTGATGAAGGCGGTCGGCACCCTCGAACGGGCTCTGTCGTGCACGAGAGGTACCGTCCGCCGCGACGGCTACGTCATCGTCTACAAGGGGCCAGGACTGACTCGCGCAGAGCTGGACGCCGGGCAGGAGCAGGCCGAGGGCCTCGGCATGCAGACGTGGGACACGTTCGACTACGACCTGTCGTGCGGCGCCGAGCGCCTCGAACACAGCCTCGTCATTTACCGCCGCGTAAGCTGATATCTGATCTCTGGCCCCACCGCGCCTTCGCCGTCACTGTTTCCAACGAACATGTCGCCCCACCATTCCCCGTTACCCCGGTCCGAGCCGCGCCCGTGAGGAAGCGGACTGGCGCACTCAACCACTCCTTCGCCGTCAACGCTTCCAACGACTAAGTTAATCATTCTCCTGTGTCTTCCATTCCCGAATGGCGCACCAATGGTAGCTCGGAACTTCAGTACCCTGGTCGGGGATCACACCTATATCCTTTGTCTTTTCATCCGCCCGACAGGGTGCACGATTGCCGCCCCTGCAAACGGAAGAAAGGCAGAGAATGTTGCCGGCACATCGCTGGTGGACGTTGTATCCGCTCCCTCGGTCGCGGCTCTGACACTTCAATCGTCGGCGGACATCTGGATGACGAGCGTCACGTAGTCTTGGGCGGGCGCCGTTGCGGTCATCTTCTCGAACGGCGGCTCGAAGTAGTAACCATACCCGGTCAGTGGCACGCCCGACGTACCTGCCTCCGCCGATCCGGGCGCAGGAGTACCAACCACTTCCTTATCGGCAGGCATGCCGCCGGTGGATGCAGTCTTGCTTTCGAAAGTACTCTCCACCGGCTGCGAAGCGGCCCTGCGCTGCGGCACTGGTGACGAGCCGGCCGTTTCTTGCTGCGAACTCTTGTCCGATTCCTTCGCCAGCCGATCGAGCAACTTGGCGATCGTCATATCCTGCGGCTTCTCCTCGCGGCTGGATGCCTCCGGCTCAGCGCGTTGCGACGTCGCTCTGCGGATCGACTCATCGCGCGCTATCCGCTGCGGCCCCTGCAGCGGCTGGCCGGTCGTGCGCTGTGCGAGAGCGATCACGTTCTTCCTGCCTTCGGCGGTCAGTCCGCCGACGCTGAGCTGTACGTCAGACGGCTCGGGGGGATTCTGGTCAAGCTCGGCAACCAGGTCGCCCACCTCCTCGGCCGGCAGGCGAAGGAGCACCTGTCGTTCATGCGTGCCGGCCGGCTGGTAGTTCCGCTGCGCCTGGCCGCGGACGAAGACGCGCGACGTGAGAGCGGGCCGGCTCTCGCCTCCGGACCGAACGGCGACAAAGCCGCGGCGGTTGAGCGACGCATCCAGCCGCTGGTCGAAGATCTCCAGCTCGCGATCGTCGGGGAAACGAACGGCAAGCCGCAACGGCTCGTTTGCGAACTGATGCGACGCCAAGGCGTCCACTCCGGCGCCTTGGGCCAGCTTCTGCTCGAGCGTCTGAGAATCCGCCGGTTCCGGAACACGCAGAACCGTGGCGCCGGCACGACCGTAGTTTCCGCGGGCTCGACTTTTCCTCACGGTGTCTGCGGCGACCGCAGGCGCTTCGCTCGGCGTGGCATCCTTGCTCTCGACCGGCGAAGGGGCGTGAAGCAAGCCGAGGGCAAGCTGGTCGTCGCCCGCACGCTTTTCGTCAGTCACCGACGGAGACACGCCTTCGCGGGTCTCGGCATCCGGTTGTGCATGTCCGCCGCCACCGAAACCGTCCGCCCCTCTTACGTCCCGGGCGGCACTCGGCACGCGTTCCACTTTCGGCTCCGTTTTCTTGTTACCTTTTCCAAAGGCGTCGAGAGCCGGCGCCGCTCGGCGTTCCGCACTTTTCGGCGGCGCCATCGCCAGTCGCGGCTCAGGCGTCACGCTCCGACCGCTCATCTGGACGGCGAACCAGAGACCGCCACCAACCAGAATTACAAAAGCCGCCGCCAAGGGCAGCAGCGAGAAAATCGGCCGGCCGTGCCGCTTCAGCCTCACGTTCTCGTCCGACGGGCCGAGCAGTTCGTCGCGCTCAAGCGCCGCGGAGACCTCATCAAGAATCTCCGACGGAGCAGGCTCGCGTGGCAGCGACCGTACGGCCGTCACCACCGCTTGCAGCTCGTCAAGGATCGCTCGCGCCTCGGCGTTCTCACGCAGCAGCGTTTCGACCTGGGCGCGCTCCTCGGCCGACAGCTCGCCGTCGAGGTAAGCCGAAAGTCGTTCGCCGATCTGATCTCGCTGCTCAGGCGTCATTCGTCGTTTCCGTCCGCGAGAATCTTCCGCATGGCCATTCGCCCCCGGAAGATCCGCGACTTCACCGTTCCCACTGCGATCTCCAGCACGTCGGCAATCTGCTGGTAATCGAGCCCTTCGACGTCGCGCAGCACGAGCACGACGCGGTAGTCGGGCTCAATGTCCTGAAGCGCCGCGGCCGTTTGCTCCGCCGTCTCGGAGTTCATCGACACCGCCATCGGATCGTCCGTCCGCGAATCCGGCACGCGAAGATCGGCGGCAACGGCCAAGTCGCCGTCACCATCACCGCCGGCGTGCATCGAAAGCACGCGTCTCCCCTTTCGACGATGCGATATCGACCGGTTCACCGCGATCCGAAACAGCCATGTGTAAAAGCCGCTCTTACCCTTGAAGCCGCCGATCCGCTCGAACGCCTTCAGGAACACGTCCTGCGTCAGGTCGCGGGCGTCCTCGCCGTGGCCGGTAATTCGCCAGCAGGTATTGTAAACGCGGTCCTGGTACTTGCAGACGAGCTTGGAGAACGCCTCGGTGCTGCCCGCCTGCACCTGGCGGACGAGCAGAGCGTCTTCAAAGCCGCCGGCCAGCGAGCCAGGTTCGCTCCCCTGCTCATTCGACGCGGTGGCGGTCGAGAGGTTCCCGTAATTGTCGCGGACCCGGGCGGACATCGAGACTCCTGCGAGCCGGCTGGGGGCGTGATCGCGGTCTGAACTCGCCCACCATCTTCGTGCGACAGTGCTGGCGGCGTCAACCGGGACGGCGGGCGCTGCCGCTGTTTGATACCGCCTGGGGCCCCCTTGGACGCAGCCACGGGCCGTTGCCGATAACACGGATCGCCGACTTTCCGGGCAAAGCCGGCGCCGCTGTGACGCCGTCGTTGCTTTTCCCCGGTCGAACCCGTAGAAATACACGGCTTTGCGGCCGTCCAGCCTTTCCAACAGCAGGAGTTCGATCAGTGGCGCTTCCCTACAATCGACGTACGCACTTTAACGGCGAGCTTCGCAAGGAACACGTCGGCCAGGAGGTCCTCCTGGTCGGTTGGGCGCAGACGGCCCGCGACCTGGGCGGGATGCGGTTCATCGACATCCGCGACTATACCGGCATCACGCAGGTCAAGTTCAATCCGCAGACGGATCCGCAGGCTCACCAGATCGCCGGTGCGATCCGCCGCGAATTCGTCCTCGCCGTGCGCGGCACGGTGGTGGCCCGCGGTGAGAACGTGAACCCGAAGGTCCCCACGGGCGAAATCGAGGTCGAGGCCCGCGAGGTGGATATCCTCAGCAAGGCCGATACGCCGCCGTTCAGCATCGAGGACGAGGACGAAGGCAGCGAGGAGGCGCGGCTGAAATACCGCGTCGTCGATCTGCGCCGCCCGCGGATGCAGAGAATCATGCGCCTGCGGCACCGTCTGGCCAAGGCGGCCCGCGACTACTTCGCCGAGCAGGGGTTCGTCGAGATCGAGACGCCGTTCCTCGGCAAGTCCACGCCGGAGGGGGCCCGCGACTACTTGGTTCCGTCGCGCGTGCAGTTGGGGCACTTCTACGCGCTGCCGCAGTCGCCGCAACTGTACAAGCAACTCTTCATGATGGCCGGCTTCGATCGGTACTGCCAGATCGTGCGCTGCTTCCGGGATGAGGACCTGCGGGCGGACCGCCAGCCGGAGTTTACGCAGGTCGACCTCGAGATGGCTTTCGTTCAGGTGGACGACGTGCTCGAATGCGTCGAGGGCGCGGTGCAAAGCATGTTCCGCGAAGGCATCGGCGTCGAGGTGACTACGCCGTTTCCGCGGATGACCTACACCGACGCGATGAACCGGTTCGGCATCGACCGGCCGGACCTGCGCTTCGGCCTCGAGCTTCAGGACGTGACCGACGTCGTGCGTGACACGGAATTCGCCGTGTTCAAGGACGCGATCGCGGCCGGGGGGGTCGTCAAGTGCATCGTCGTTCCCGGCGGGGCCGAACTGACCCGCAATGTGACCGACGGGCTGACTGAGGAGCTTCGCGGTATCGGCGCCGGCGGCCTGCCGCTGGTCAAGGTGATCAAGAACGCCAGCGGCGAGCCCGAGCTTTCGACGGGCGTGGCCAAGTTCCTGCATGCCAAGCGCGACGAATTGATGCAGGCCGTCAACGCCGACATCGGCGACGCGATCTTCTTCATGCCGGGGCCGTGGGCGGACGTCTGCAAGCATCTGCATCACTTGCGAACGCGCCTGGCCGAGATTCTGAAACTCGTGCCGGCCGATCAATGGAACCTGCTGTGGGTGGTCGATTTCCCGCTGTTCGAGTGGGACGAGCACGAGCAGCGCTACTTCAGCCTGCACCATCCGTTCACGTCGCCGCGCGACGAGGACGTGGCGCTGCTTGACACCAACCCCGGCAAGGTGATGGCCAAGGCATACGACCTGACGCTGAACGGCATCGAGATGGCCGGGGGCAGCATTCGAATTCACAGCCGCGATGTCCAGGCGAAGGTCTTCAGTCTGCTCGGCATCAGCGAGGAGGAGGCCCACGAGAAGTTCCAGTTTTTGATGGACGCCTTGCGTTTCGGCGCTCCGCCGCACGGCGGCATCGCGATGGGGTTTGACCGTTTCGTGATGATGCTGGGCAAGCAGGAGTCGCTGCGCGACGTGATCGCGTTTCCGAAGACGCAGCGAGCGTATTGCCCGCTGACGGGAGCGCCGGGCGCGGTGCGTCCCGAGCAGATGGTCGAGTTGGGCGTCGACTTCCGCCCGGAGATCAAGGCGAAGCTGGAGAGACAGAACAAATCCTCCTAGGCGCCGCCAAGTCCAAGGCTATGCAAACAGTTTGCCTCTGAACCTGGCGGCAATCAGGGGCACTCCAACATGACCGGCATGTTCCGACGACGGTTGCGCAATCTCCGCCGGCGGGTGTTCGCTTTCGCAATGCACCACGCCGGGGACACTTACGAGCCGCTGCTCGCGATCTGGAAACAGCAACTGCTCGCGAACATCACCGGCAAAGTGCTCGAAATCGGCTTCGGAACGGGCACCAACCTGCAGTACCTGGCACGGGGTACCCGCTGGGCCGGCGTGGACATAAGCCCGTACATGATTCGCTACGCTCGGACGGCCATCGACCAGACGGCAGGCATCCAAATGCCGATCGTCGGCGATGCAGTTCGCCTCCCGTTTGGGGATGAATCATTCGACGCCGTCATCTGCACACACGTGCTGTGCAGCGTCAGCCGGCCCGATGATGTCGTGAAAGAAATCTTGCGCGTGCTGCGATCCGGCGGGCGGTTTGCATTTCTCGAGCACGTAGCCGCCCCAGCCGGCAGCAGCCTGCGGCGCACCCAGCGCCGCATCCGGCCGCTGTGGCGCGTGATCGGCGACGGATGCGAGCCTGACCGAACCACCGGCCTGACCATCAAATCGGCCGGCTTCGCCCGCGTGGACTACCGGCGCATTGCCATCGACCTGCCGATCGTCCGGCCCCACATCGCCGGCAGCGCGTGGAAGGCCGAACCGCCCCACCGCGGCTGACGCCGCGCGCTCCCGCCGCGCTACCGATCGGCAACTGCCAGCTTCATCAGCTCGCCGGCGTCATCTAGCGCTTCGAGATTCAGGATCGCGTCCTGGATCGCCTTGCGGCGCTTCTCGGAGAAGTGCTCGCCCGCCAGCGCGTCGAACTTCACGGTCAGCTCTTCAATGCTCATCGGGTTGCGATAGTCGCCGGTCGGCACGTCCACCCGCGCGGAATACTCGCCGCCACTCTTGGTCTTGACCGTCACGCGGGCCGGCTGCTTGGCGGGGAATAGCGACTCGAACTCCGGATTGGCCACGGCCTTCACCGCATCCATCAGCGGCTGCAGCTTCGGGTCGCGAATCCGCTCGTTCTTGAACTGCTGCGGCGTGACCTGCCCGTCAGCGATGGCAACGGCCAGGCAGTATGGCATCGAATGATCGGCCGTCTCCTTCGATGTCGGCCGGTACTTGGCAGGATCGGAGAGGATGTCCGCCGCGCGGGCGATCGTCTCGACAATGATCTCGGCGACGTCGTCCGGCTTGATGCGATGCTCCTTGACCACCTGCATCAGGGCGGTCAGCGGCGAATGCGTGAGCGCCTCGATCGGGTAGGCCTTCATGCCGCACTCGGTGATCTTGAACTTGCGGCCGCCGAGCCCCTCGGTCAGGCGATCGAGATTCCACTTCGGCCCCATGCAATGCACGAGGCCCTCCTTGCCGTCGATCACGTGCTCGGGACCGCTGTAGCCCTTCTGGGCCAGCAGCGCGGCCTGCACGCCCGCCTGAGTGGCCAGCGGATCGACCGTGTTCTTCATCATGGTCAGCTTGCCCGCAGTGACCGCCCCGAGCGTGCAGGAGTGCGACGCGCTGATGCCGATAGCGTGCTGAATCCGCCCGGCATCGAGCTTGAGCATCCGCCCGGCCGCCATGGGCGAGGCGAACGCGGTGAGCGTGGCGTGGTGCCAGCCCTTCTCGCGGATTCCCGGCTCGCCGGCCTCGCACAGGCGCATCTCCATCTCGTAGGCGATGATGATGCCGACGATCAACTCCCTGCCGGAAAGATGCTTCCACTCGCAGATGGTCGTGGCGGCGGGGATGATGTCCGACGGGTGGCAGGGGTCGGCCTTCCAGTAGATGTCGTTGTAGTCCATGGCGCGGATGGCCAGGGCGTTGTACAGCGCGGCGTTGACGGGCGAATTGCGGTGGCCGCATCCGAAAAACGTACACTCCGGCGCGCCGCCCATCTCGGCGAGATGCTCGAGCAGCATTTCGCAGTCTTCCTGGCGGTATCCGCTGAGGGCGCAGCCGACGGAGTCGAACAAAAACCGCTTGGCTGCATCGACCGCCTCGGGGGTAATGTCGTCGTATTGCAGGTTTGCCGCCCACTCGCTGAGCGTGGCCGTAATGGTCGCCATGGTGTCCGCCTCCTGAAATCGGATCATTCCGCGTTGGATCCAGCAGGCGGGTATCGTAGAAGCGGGCGATCAGGATTCAAGACGCGCCCTGGGACGACGCGGCGTCAACCGCCTCCGGGTTTTTGGGAGAAGTTGACCTTGGGCGCGGCGCGGGCGGCCTCCTCGACCTTGAAGTACTCGGCAGGGCCCACGCCCGCGAGGTTCGCATAGATGCGCCCGGTGACGGTGCGGATGTACGTGTCCAGGCGCTTCACCGCGTCGTTGTAGCGCATGCGCTCCACGGCCAGTCGGTTTTCCGTACCCTCGAGCGAGTCCTGCAACTTCAGAAAGGACTGGTTGGCTTTCAACTCGGGGTACTGCTCGCGCAGAACCAGCAGGCGCGACAGGGCACGCTCGAGTCCCTGCGCCGCCTCGATCTTGCCCGCGCGAGTATCGGCCTGAAAGTAGGCTTTGCGGGCGTTGGCGACGCCGAGGAAGACCTCCTTCTCGTGCTCCGAATAGCCCTTGACGGTTTCAACGAGATTGGGGATCAGGTCGTAGCGGCGCTGGAGTTGGTTTTCCACCTGGGCCCAAGCGCTCTTGACCTGCTCGTCGAGCGCGATCACGTGGTTGTAACCACTGTACAGGCAGCCACCCACGATGAGCACGCAGACGATAATGATGATGACGATGAACCCGACGATCTTTCCAGCTCTCATCGGTCGGCCTCCAGGAGTAACCGCGCTCGCGAGCATCGAAGCGCCGCAGGACGCGCAGTAGCTCGCTTCCGCGGCATTCAGGGCACCGCAGTTTGGACAGCGTTTGTCACCAGCTTGCACCGCCACCACCTCCACCAGACATCCCGCCACCACCAAACCCTCCGAATCCGCCGCCGCCAAAGCCGCCACCGAAGCCACCGCCCCAGGATGACCCTCGCCCGCCCAGCATGTTCCCCAACATGCCTCCGATGAACAGGCCGGGCAGCAGACCTCCGCCCCCCCAACGACCATAGTAGCGCCGCCGTCGAGAAAGCGAACTGATCAGCAGCAGAATGACAATCAGGGGGACAATTACGCCGCAGCACGGCGCGGCCGCCGGCCGCCTCCGAACCTGCACGACGCGGCCCTGCAGTTTGACGCCCTCACTGGCGGCGACTTTCTGCGCCACCTGATCGGTGAGCCACTCGAGGCCGGCGGAATACTCGCCTTTGGAGAAGAACCTCGCCGCTGCCGCCCGCGATTCCGTCCCCGCCCATGAGTCCGGCAGGACAGCCTCGAGCCCGTAGCCGGTATGGATCCGGACTTTGCGTCCCTCGACAGTCAGGGCGATGAGCGCCCCGTTGTCCTTGCCCTTCTGGCCGAGCTTCCACATGTCGTATTGGTGCTGGACGAAATCGAAGAAGTCCTCGCCGTCGGTGTTCTTGACGGTCAGCACCTTGACCTGTGCCCCTGTTTTCTGCTGCAGCTCGAGCAGGAGGGCATTGAGTCGTTGCTGCGTGCCGGCACTGATGACGCCCGCCGTGTCCACGACGAACGCGCCGGTGTCCGGGATGGTCATCTCCGCCCGACTGGCAATCGGTGCGATGGCCAGAAGGCAGCATGCAATGGCGATGTGCCTACCAGGCATCGACGATATCCCCAAGCTTGTCGACATCGCTGTACAACTGATCGAACTGCTCCCAATTGTGCAT
>JBECKQ010000292.1:0-7764 GCA_040235375.1 Phycisphaerae bacterium
AGCGTAGCCGGCGGTTGGCATGGCGCACTAATTACGCTACGCTTTTACGGCCGCGATGGGGCAATCAAACGCGCTTCCGACGCGACGCGCTCGAGGCGAGCGACGCGGGCCTGTCCATTTCCATCCCAGGAAACGGACGGCAACGCGCCAGGGCCCGGCCCATCCGGCGCGTAACGAACAAGCGCAGGACGCAAATCAACGCTGAACCGAGGTGCCAACATGAAGCTGGACACAATCATCCAGGGCGGACGGCTGGTAACGTCAACAGACACCACGAAGACCGACATCGGGCTTCGGGGCGAGAAAGTCGTGGCCATCGGCCAGGAACTGGGCCGCACGCACGCCAACGGGGCGACGGTCATCGATGCCAAGGGGCGTTACGTGATTCCGGGCGGCGTGGACGTGCACGTCCACCTCGCACTGCCGTTCTGCGGCACGGTTTCCTCGGATGATTATGACTCCGGCACGCGGGCTGCGGCGTGCGGCGGTGTTACCACGCTGGTCGACTTCGCCATCCCCTACGGCAAGGAAACGCTTCAGCAGGCGTTCGACAACTGGTCGGCCCGCGCGGAGGGCAAGGCCTGCATCGACTATTCCTTTCACCTGGCGATCACCAACTGGGACCGGCAAAAGAAAGAGCTCAAGAAGATGATCGACCAGGGGGTGCCGACCTTCAAACAGTTCATGATCTATGAAAAGGAAGGTTGGCAGTCCGACGATGCTGCCGTGTTCGGCGCTCTGGAAATGCTCAAGGACCTCGGCGGCATGCTCATGCTTCACGCCGAGTCCAGCCGCGTGCTCAACCTGCTCGTGGACCGTCACCACACGCCCACCGAAATGAAGAAGTACGGCGCTTACCTGCACACCGTCACGCGGCCGAATTTCGTCGAGGCGGAAGCCATCGAACGGGTGATCCACTGGACACGGGCCACCGGCGGTCGATCATTCATTGTGCACATGAGCACGGCAGAAGGTGCCGACCTGATCCGCCGGGCGCAGGACGAGGGGGTGAACATCCTCGCCGAAACCTGTGCCCAGTACCTCGCCCTCGACGACAGTGTCTTCAAGGGCAAAGACGGCCACCTGTACGCGACCTGCCCGCAGCTCAAGAAGCCCAGCGATCAGAAACGCCTGTGGAAGGGCCTCAAGGACGGCGAAGTCTGCAGCATCTCGACGGACACGTGCACCTTCACCCGCAAGCAGAAAGCCATGTGGAAGGGCGACTGGACAAAGATCCCGATGGGCATGCCCGGCCTTGAGACGTTGCTGCCCGTCGTCTACTCCTTAGGCGTGGTCAAACGGCGTCTGACCATCAACGAATTCGTCGACAAGTGCTGCACCGCGCCCGCGAAGATCATGGGGCTGTTTCCCCACAAGGGGGCGATCCGCGTCGGCGGCGACGCGGACATCGCCATCATCGACCCACGCAAGAAGAAGAAAGTCGACTGGCGAAAGATGCAGACGAACTGCGACTGGAGCCCCTTCCAGGGCTGGGAGTTGTGCGGCTTCGCCGAGCACACGTTCTGCCGTGGCCGGCAGATCGTCAAAGACTATAAGTTCGTCGGCAGGAACGGATACGGCCGGTTCATCCCGCGAGCGCACGTCGGCCGAGCCTGATTGCGTGATGAACTCGAGAGCGCCGGTATCGCGCCAGCGGTGTGCGATGCCGGCTTACATATGAATGCATCGACTGAGACGGAGTAAGATGCCCGGAAACAATCGCAAACCAAGCTTGCAGATGCTGCGTGAGAATTTCGCCGACCTGCATCCGCCGTTCGACGACGTCGCGGCGCGGGAGGCGGCGTCGCGCTGCCTCTATTGCTTCGACGCCCCCTGCACGCGTGCCTGCCCGACGCACATCGACATACCAGGCTTCATTCGGCAGATTCTCCACCGCGACACGGTCGGCGCGGCCCGGACCATCCTCAACTTCAACATCTTCGGCGGATCCTGCGCCCGCGTGTGTCCGACCGCAGTGCTGTGTGAAGGTGCGTGCGTCGAAAACACGCACCTCAAAAGCGCGGTGCCGATCGGGCTGCTCCAGCGCTACGCCTGCGACACGGCGCATGAGACCAGCATGGGATTCTTCAAGCCGGGCGCGCCGACGGGTAAGCGCGTGGCGGTCGTCGGGGCCGGTCCGGCCGGCCTGACCTGCGCACACGAGCTGCGCAAGTGCGGTCACGACGTTGTGGTGTTCGAGGCACGCAACACGGGCGGCGGACTGAATACGCTGGGTATCGCCGCCTACAAGATCACGACCGACTTCGCCCTGACCGAGGTCGAACGGATACGGCGCATGGGCATCGACCTGCGCTTCAAGCAACCGATCGACGGTGCACGTTTGGCGAAGCTGCTCGGCGAATACAACGCGGTGTTCCTGGCAGTCGGCCTGGGCCGCACCGCGCCGCTCGGCGTTCCTGGCGAAGACCTCGATGGCGTCTGGGAATCCCTCGATTTCATCTTCCAGACCCATGAGAAACCGCTGTCCAAGTGCAAGGTCGGCCGCAACGTCGTCGTGATCGGCGGTGGCAACACGGCCATCGACGCCGCCAACGTCGCCGTCCGTCTCGGCGCTGAGCATGTCACAGTCGCCTACCGCCGCGACCGCGCGTCCATGCCCGCATTTCGACACGAGTACGAACTGGCCGTCAGCAGCGGCGTCGAGTTCTGCTGGCTGAGCCGCCCCGTGCGGATCATCGGCCGCAGTGGCAAGGTGACCGGCATGCGCATGCAGCGCGTCAAGCTCGATGGCAGCGGGCGCACGGCAAGTTTCCGGGCGGTGCCCGATTCGGCATTCACGCTGCCGTGCGACATGGTGGTGAAAGCCCTGGGCCAGCAGCCGCTTGATGATCTTCTTGCGGCGGTGCCAAAACTCAAGCTGACCAAAAACAACCGGGTCATCATCGATCCGGCCACCGGCGCCACGTCGGCGCCAGGCCTCTTCGCCGGCGGCGACTGCCAGAAAGACGCGTACGAAGAGGTGGTCAACGCCGTCGAATCCGGCAAGATCGCCGCCCGCGGCATTCACCAGTATTTGTCTGATTCCTGAGGCAACACCACGCGTCGAGACGCGCTCGGCGCGAACCAATGAGGAAGTGCAGGATGAGCAAACATCCACGACCTGCGAATCGCAATGGTGAGATCGACCTGTCGATCGACTTCTGCGGCGTCTCGGCGCCGAACCCCTTCTGGCTGGCCAGCGGGCCGCCGACCAACTCGGAATACCAGGTCCGCCGCGCGTTCGAGGCCGGCTGGGGCGGCGTCGTCTGGAAGACGCTCAACCACGACCCGATCGTGAACGTCTCTTCGCGTTACGGGGCAATCGACTACGACGGGCAGAAGGTCGTCGGCCTCAATAACATCGAGCTGATCACCGATCGGTCCCTCGAGGACAACCTGCGCGAAATCCGCAACATCAAGCGCGACTTTCCGAAGCACGCGGTCTTCGTTTCGCTGATGGTCGAGTCGAAGCGCGAAACGTGGCACGACATCGTCAAACGGACGGAGGACGCCGGCGCCGACGGCCTCGAGTTGAATTTCGGTTGCCCTCACGGCATGAGCGAGCGAGGCATGGGCTCGGCCGTCGGCCAGGTCCCCGAGTACACGCGGATGATCACCGAGTGGGTCAAGGAGGCGGCCCACACGCCGGTGATGGTCAAGCTCACGCCGAACGTCACCGACATCGCCGCCATCGGCCGCGCCGCCGTCGAAGGCGGCGCTGACGCGATCTCCCTGATCAACACGATCAACAGCATCATGGGCGTCGACCTCGACACGCTGAACCCCAGGCCCCACGTGCACGGCCTCGGTTCGCACGGCGGTTACTGCGGACCGGCGGTCAAGCCCGTCGCCCTGCACATGGTCTCGCAAATCGCTTCCGACCCGAAGATCCGCGTGCCGATCAGCGGCATCGGCGGCATCCAGGCATGGCCCGACGCGGTCGAGCACATGCTGCTCGGCGCCACCAGCGTGCAGGTCTGCACGGCCGTCATGCATTACGGGTTCCGCATCGTCGATGGCTTCATCGCCGGAATGACGCAGTGGATGCGCGACAAGGGCTTCGCCTCGTGCAAGGATTTCGTCGGCGCGTCGGTGAATCGCATCCGCTCGTGGAGCGAGCTGGACCTGAACTACAAAGTGGTCGCCAACATCGACCAGGATCGGTGCATCAACTGCGGCGTGTGCTACATCGCCTGCGAGGATGGCTGCCACCAGTCGATCAAGCGCGAGCAGGTTCCCGAAAGGGAGTTCGCCAAGCGCCACAAGGACGACGGCCGAACCTTCGTCAGCGGAACCCGGCAGTACACGCACGGCGCCGGCAACGGGTATGTGAACGTCTACACGGTCAACGAGGACACGTGCGTGGGCTGCAACATGTGCTCGCTGGTATGCCCGGTCGATCAGTGCATCACGATGAAGGAAGTTGACACCGGCAGGCCAGTGATGAGCTGGGAGCAGTATCAAAAGCTCCTTGCGGCGGGCAAGGTCGAACCCATCCAGCCGCCGCAGCACGCGTAAACCTGCCGCCGGGAATGTCCGGCCGCTGACCGGCCGGGCAGATCACGACTGCGGCCCGTCGCAGGGAGCGCCCGGTTCATAGTGCGATTTTCGCTTGGCGATCGCTGACTCCACGTTTTGCCGGAAGGTCGGCCCGGCGTTGTAGGTGCAGAACGGGTACATACGCCCATCGGGCGCCGAGTAGTGCACGAGGCATTGCTGCACGCGGGCCAGCTCGAAGTTATACAGGTCCTGGAAGTGCATGGCGCTCAGCAGCATTGACTGCGTATCGCGATGCTCGACTTCGCCAACGCGCGAGTCGTTGTCGGGGTAACGCTTCCCGAACTCGACGTAGCTCGCCAGAAAGTCGCTCAGCGCCGAGAAGTCCCACCCCGTGATGCTCTGCTGGGGGCGATAGTGCTTGCGCAGGCGGCGGAATGCCATTGCCAGGTACCAGCGGTTCGCCTTCCACCCGCCGCGGCGAATCTGCTCCGCGATCCGGCCGATCTCCTCGATCAGCCCCTCGACGTCGACAAACTTCGGCAGCGGCGCCGCCTCCCCGGTGACCGTGTTGATCGCCAGATACGTCGCCATGCCGCAGTGCGAATGACAGGTTGTCCGAATCGTAGTCTCGCCGGTGAGCGCCTCGACCAGATCGGAGAACGGCTCGACGAACGCGAACGGATACCAGTCGCGGTACATGTCCATCAGCCCGGTTTGTTCCTGGATGCAGCGAGCCAGGTCGGCCAGCGTGAACCGCTGTCGCTGCCGGTCCTCCTCCTCAACGCGGCCGGTGAACGCGATCGGCTGCCATGATATGCCCAGAATGTGCCGCGCGTGCCGCACAGCGTACTTGATAGTGGGTCCAATCTGGTCATCGGTAACGCCCTTGATCACCGTCGGCACGAGGCACGTCCGCATCCCCGCCTTGTAGACGTTCTCCACCGCCTGGAGCTTGATGTCCACCAGCGACCGGCCACGCGACTTTCGGTACACGTCGTCTGACAGCCCGTCGAATTGAAGATAGACCACGTTCAGACCGGCATCCGCACAGGCCCGGCAGAAGTCCGGCTCGCGCCCGAACCGGATGCCGTTCGAGGCCACCTGCACCTGGGAATACCCAAGCTTGCTGGCATCCCTGCAAATGTCGACGAAGTCGGGGTGAACGGTGGGCTCTCCCCCGGCGAACTGCACGCACGTCGGGTCGGGTTTTCCCTGGCGAAATGATCGCTGCATCATTTCCCGCGCCTGCTCGCGCGTTACTTCGGCGACATAGCCGGTCGCGTCGGCATTGGCGAAGCAGATAGGGCAGCGGAGGTTACACCTGTTGGTCAGATCGATGTTGACCATCATGGCGGACGTGACGTGCCGACCGCAGATGCCGCAATCAAAAGGACATTGGCTGGTCCGCGCCGTGGTCGGTTCCAGGGGTTGGTCCGCTGCGTCCGTGCCGCACGTTCGCGCGGGTGACAGCGAGGCGCGGTGCTCAAGAAGCATGAAGAACTCCGCGTCCGAGCTGATCAGTTCGCACGTCGCGCCGTGCTCCGGACAGGACTTCTCCATGAAGATCTGGCCGTCGCGGTTCACGAGTTCCGCCGGGATGACGGACAAACACTCAGGGCACAGGCTCTCGGTGTTTTTCCTAACCCAGCCGGTGGTCGCGAATTCCGGAACGTCACATTGATTCACCATGCCTCTCATTGGAACGGACCCTCCACAGGGGCAAAGGGAATAAGAGAACGAGCCCGCCGGACAGGTGCCGCGAACGCTGTTCGATCAACTGTGGATGATGTGATGCCCTCATCGCTTATCGCGTCCGTCACACGCATGCCCAGGCGGTTAGGAAATCGCGAAGCAGATGTTCCGGGCGCCGCCGGCTCGCGCGGAGAACGCGATCCAGCGCCTTTCCGGACTCTCGACATTGTGTCCTCACCGTGGCACAAGGTCAATGTTGCGGTCCGAATTGTCGTTGTCACTCGGGAGAACCCTGAAGTTCTGAGATTCTCCTCGTTGTCGAGCAGGACCACCGGCGTCCTGCGGATTGGCATTGGGTGGGATTGCGCTGTGTCGTTTCGCCGGTGCTGCGTGCCCATCTCCGATCGGTGCCGGCCGCGGCGTCACCTTGACAGTCGATTTACCTGCGCGCTATGATACCGTTTCGATTCGCCGGGGCGTGGCGCAGCCTGGTTAGCGCGCTTGACTGGGGGTCAAGAGGTCGCTGGTTCGAATCCAGTCGCCCCGATTTGAAGTAACGTGCTGAAACGCCAGCAGTTGGCGTTACCCGCCAGTGGGCGGTGCGGCCGAAACCGAGGCCACGAAACCGGTTAGTTCACCGGTTAGTTGCTAGGAGGTCGCGCCCATGCCCAAACGATCACGCCGGAATCGAGTTCCAAGTTACCGCCACCATAAACCCTCGGGCCAAGGGTTCGTCGAGCTGAACGGCAAACGCTATTACACGGGCAAATTCGGGACTGCTGAAAGCCGTGCCGAGTACAAGCGCATGATCGCGGAATGGGAAGCCCGTGGCCGTCGGCCACTGGTTGAGCCGTTCGATCTCACGGTTGTCGAACTTCTCGAACGCTTTCTGGTTCACGCAGAACTTTACTATCGGTCACCCGATGGTTCGCCGACCAGCGAGGTGGCGTGCTTCAAGTCGATCATTGCAATTGTGGTGGAACTGTACGGCGACACGATGGCTACGGAGTTTGGTCCGAGGCAATTCAAAGCGATACGTGACCGCATGGTGGCCAAGGATTGGACGCGAAACACGATCAACAAAGCCTGCTCACGTGTCCGCGCAATCTACCGCTGGGCGGCGGAAGAAACGCTGCTACCCGCTTCGGTGTACCAGAACCTCGCCGTCGTGGCTGGACTGCGCCGCGGTCGCACCCAAGCCCGCGAAGGCCGCGTCGTGCGGCCCGTCCCGAACGCCGACGTCGATGCAGTCAAACCGTTCGTATCTGCCCAAGTCTGGGCGCTAATTCAGCTTCAGCAATTGACCGGGGCGCGACCGGGCGAACTGGTCGGTCTTCGGCCTGCGGATCTCGACATGACCGGGACCGTATGGTGCATCACACCAGGGCATCACAAGAACGCCTATCGAGGTCATGCAAGGGTGATTTACGTTGGCCCGCGAGCGCAGGATGTGGTCCGCCCGTTCCTGGTCGGCCGTGCTTTGAATGTGCCGCTCTTCTCACCCCAGGAAGCGGAGGATGACCGACTGGCAGCGCGACATCATGCGAGAACGACTCCGACCAATGAAGGCAA